>JBMSMG010000027.1:0-21009 GCA_049421025.1 Prochlorococcaceae cyanobacterium
ACCCTGGAGCTGCTCAAGCAACCCGGCAGCTACGAGCGCCTCAGCGCCACGACCGAGCGGCTGGTCGAGGGCATCAAGCAGGCAGCAAGCGATGCGGGCCTGCCGATCACCGCAGGTTCGATCAGCGCCATGTTCGGCTTCTTTCTATGCGAGGGGCCGGTGCGCAACTTTGAAGAAGCGAAGGCCGCCGATACGGCCCGCTTTGGCAAGCTGCACCGCGCCATGCTCGAGCGCGGCGTCTACCTGGCGCCGAGCGCTTTTGAAGCTGGCTTCACCTCGCTGGCCCATAGCGACGACGACATCGACGCCACGATCGCGGCCTTCCGCGAGTGCTTTGCCCTGGTGGCCTGATGAAGCGCCGTCTGCCTCTGTTGCTGGCCAGCCTGATCGGTGGCGCAACGCTGCTGAGCTCCTGCAGCACGGGTGAAACCAGCGGCTCAGCAGCACTCGATCTCAAAGGCGGGGTGCCGGTTGGTGCGGTCCTGGCCCTTAGCGGCAACGCCAACGTCTACGGCCAGGACCAGCGCGTCGGATTGAACCTCGCTCTGGCCATGCTCAATGGCTCTGGCGGCATCAATGGCACACCGCTGCGTTTGGCCATTGAAGACAGCGGCAGCGATGATCCCGGCGCCAATGCCGCCATGACCCTGCAGATCAACCGGGGCATGTTGGCCATCATTGGCCCAACGCTCTCGCAACAAGCATTTGCCGCCGATCCCATTGCCCAGCGACGCGGCGTGCCGGTGGTGGCCCCCTCGAACACTGCTGCAGGGATTCCGGAGAGCGGCCACTTCATCAGCAGGGTCTCGGCCCCAAGTGGGGTGATCGCACCGCTGTCGATCGCCAAAGCGCTGCAGCTGCAACCGGGCATCAAACGTGCCGCGGTGTTCTTTGCCCAAGATGACGCCTACAGCACGTCTGAAACGGCGGTCTTCCAGAAAGCCTTGGTTGACAAAGGCCTCAAGCCGGTGACGGTGCAGCGCACCAACCTGGCTGACACCGACTTCCAAAGTCAGATCAGCGCCACCCTCGCGCTCAAACCCGATTTGATCGTGCTGAGCCTGCAGGGCGTCGACGGCGGCAACCTGGTGCGCCAGCTGCGTGAGCTGGGTTACAAGGGCACGATCGTCGTGGGCAACGGCATGAACACCCCGAACATCTACCCGATCTGCCAGAAGTATTGCGATGGCATATTGATCGCCCAGGCTTACAGCCCTGAGCTGGCCACCCCGGTCAACAAGGCCTTTGTTGCGGCCTTCTCCCGGGCCCAGGCTGCCGGGGGCAAGGGACCGCTGATCCCCCCCCAGCTGACGGCCCAGGCCTACACCGCGCTGCAGGTGGTGGGCGAAGCGCTGAAGCGGCTCGACAAACGCCAGCCCCTCAAAGGTCTGAGCGTCGCAGAGGCCCGCAAGGCCTTGATGACCGAGATTCTGGGCGGCACTTACCAGACACCACTTGGCGAGATCCGCTTCACGCCACAAGGTGAGGTGGTGCAGAAGGACTTCTTTGTGGCCCAGGTGCGCATGAACCCCAATGGCCGCAGCGGCCGTTTTGCGCTGCTGCCTTGAGCCATGAGCCCTGAGCCTTGAGCGATCTGATCCAGCTGCTGCTCAACGGACTCTCCAGCGGGGCGGTGTATGCCCTGTTTGCCCTCGGCTACACCCTGGTGTTTTCAGTGCTGGGGGTGATCAACTTTGCCCATGGCGCCGTGTTCACGCTGGGGGCTTACTTCACTTTCTTTTTGATTGGCGGAGCGGCGGGCGCCAACGGGCTGCTGGCGGGTTTTCAGCTGCCCGTCGCGTTGCCATTTGGGCTGGCGTTGCCGCTGGCGGGGCTTGCTTCAGCGGCCGTGGCCCTGTTGATTGAACGCATCGCCTTTCGCCCTCTGCGTGAGCGCGGCGGCGATCCGCTGCTGGCGTTGATCACAAGCCTTGGGGCCGGCGTGGTGCTGGTGAACCTGATCCAGCTGCTGGTGGGGGCGGAGAGCTATGCGATCCCGACCAGTGCCATGCGGGATCTGCCAGCGGCGATCAGGCTCTGGGGCGCCCAGGTGCGCACCGTTCAGCTCGTGCTGCTGGGGGTAGCAGCCGTGCTGCTGGTCGCCTTGAGCCTTTGGATTGACGGCAGCCGCAGCGGCAAGGCCCTGCGCGCTGTGGCCGAAGATGCCACCACCGCCCAGTTGCTGGGCATTCCCAGCGGCCGCATGATTCAAATCGCCTTTGGCCTGAGCGGGTTTCTGGCCGGCATCGCAGGCGGTTTGGTGGGCTTGAGCGTCAGCATCGCCGGGCCGTACTTCGGCATCGGCTATGGGCTCAAGGGCCTGGGGGTGCTGGTGCTGGGGGGCCTGGGCAGCGTGCCAGGGGCGGTGCTGGGGGGCCTGATCATCGGCCTGGCCGAAGCCTGCGTGCCGGCTGATCTCTCGGGCTACCGCGATGTGGTCGCCTACGGCTTTTTGTTTGTGGTGCTGCTGCTGCGGCCCCAGGGCTTGCTGGGCAAAGTGCTGCCCACCAAGGTCTGAGTCATGTTGGACACCAGCCTGCTGACGCAGATGCTGATCGGCGCCCTGCTGGGCCTGTCGGTGTACCTGCCGCTGCGCTGCGGCCAGCTGTCGCTGGCCACGCCGGGCTTCTATGCCATCGGCGGCACGCTGGCGGCGCTGTTGTCGACCCGGGTGAGCGCCCTGGGGGGCAGCGATGCCACCTACCCGATCAGCGCGGTACTGCTGGAGATGCTGCTGGCGGCGCTGCTGTGCGCCGCACTGGCAGCGGGCATCGGCAGCCTGGTGCTGCGGCTGCGGGGTGTGTATCTGGCGATTGCCACCATCGCCCTGGTGGAGATCCTGCGGGTCACCACCCTCAACCAGGAAGCACTTGGGGGTGCGGTGGGCATCTTCGGCATCCCCCAACCGTTCAACGATCCCGGCGGCTACGCCCTGTTCACCCTGGTGCTGCTGGCGGGAAGCTGCTGGCTGTGCGATCGGCTCGAGCGCAACCGCCTGGGCCGGGCGATGGCGGCCATTCGCGATGACGAACTGGCTGCCGCCTGCCAGGGCATCGACACCGAGCGCACCAAGCTGGTGGCCTTTGTGCTCAGCGCTGTGGTGGCCGGGTTGGTGGGGGTGATCAGCGCCCACTTTTTAAACAGTTGGAATGCCCGCCTGGGCAACTTTGACGCCAGCATCACCACCTTGGCCTTCGTGGTCTTTGGCGGCTCGCGCACCTGGGCCGGCCCGGTGCTGGGGGGCCTGGTGCTCAGCGCCCTGCCCGAGCTGCTGCGGCCGATCGGCGACCTGCGGTTGATCGTCTTTGGTTTGGTGATCCTGGTGGGGCCGCTGCTGCTGCCGCAGGGGTTGATCAACCCGGCTCTGATCAGCTGGCTCCAGAGCCAGCTTGGCGGCCGTTGGCGCCTGCGCAGCAGCCAGGGGAGGCAACCATGAACGCCGCGCCCCTGCTCGAAACCCGCAACCTGGGCGTGCGCTTCGGCGGTCTGCAGGCCCTCGATGGCGTGGATCTAGAGATTCAGCGCGGCGAGATCTTTGGCCTGCTCGGCCCCAATGGCGCTGGCAAGACCACCCTGTTCAACCTGATCTCAGGCATCACGCCGGCCAGCAGCGGCACGGTGCTCTGGCGCGGCGCAAGCATCAGCGGGCTCGATGCCAACCGCATCGCCCGCCTTGGCCTGGCGCGCACGTTTCAAAATCTGCGGCTGTTCAGCTCACTGAACTGCCGCGACAACGTGCTGGTGGGGCTGCATCGCCAGGCGCGCATCCCCTGGGCCGCCGCCCTGCTGGGCACCCCGCTGGCGGCCCGGCGCCGGCGCGAGCTCGAGGCGCGCGCGCAAGAGCTGCTCGAGCTGCTCGAGATTGGTCACCTGGCCAGCCAGAACGCCGCAGGGCTCTCCTACGGCGATCGCCGCCGGCTTGAGATGGCCCGCGCCTTGGCGAACAGTCCTGAGCTGCTGCTGCTCGATGAACCGGCCGCCGGCATGAACCCCGGCGAAAAAGAGGACCTGCGGGCGCTGATCCGACGTCTTCGCGATCAGTTCGACCTCACGATCTTGATCATTGAGCACCATGTGCCGCTGATGCTGGGCCTGTGCGACCGGCTGGCGGTGCTCAACTTTGGCCGCCGCATCGCCCTGGGAACCCCTGAGCAGGTGCGCCAGGACCCGGCCGTGATCGAGGCCTACCTGGGGGTGAGCAGCTGATGAACACCCCGCTGCTCGCGCTCGATGGCCTCACCGTGCGCTACGGCGGCATCACCGCCCTGCGCGAGGTCAACCTCACGGTGCACCAGGGCGAGCTGGTGGCGCTGCTGGGCTCCAACGGCGCCGGCAAGAGCACCACCTTGCGGGCGATCTCCCAATTGGTGCCCGCGGCAGCCGGCACCATCTGCTGGCATGGCGGCTCGATCAACGGCATGGCGCCTGAACGCACGGTCAAGCTGGGCATCGGCCATTGCCCTGAAGGGCGGCGCGTTCTGGCCAGCCAGAGCGTCGCAGCCAACCTGGAGCTGGGGGCCTGGCTCCGGCGCGATCAGGCCGCCGTCGCTGCTGATCTGGAGCGCTGCTACGGCCTGTTTCCGCGGTTGGCCGAACGCCGCCAGCAGCTGGCCGGGTCGCTTTCAGGCGGCGAGCAGCAGATGCTGGCAATCGCCCGCGCGCTGATGGGCCGGCCCACCCTGTTGATGCTCGATGAACCGAGCCTGGGCCTGGCCCCCAAGCTGGTGGCCGAGGTGATGCAGGCGCTCAAAGCCTTGCATGCCGATGGGCTCACCATGCTGCTGGTCGAGCAAAACGCCGGTGCCGCACTGGCCATTGCCGATCGTGCCTATGTGCTGGTCTCAGGCAGCATCGAGCAGGAGGGCCCTGCCGCAGTGCTGCGGGACGACGAACGCGTCAAGGCTGCCTATCTGGGCCCTTGAGTTCAGGCTTTGTCGATCGCTTCTTCGCTGCTGCCAAAGGCATGGAGCAAGGCATCACCCCAGCTGTTGATTGAGGCGAGCTCATGGTCTTCTGCCGCGCTCAGGGCCTTGCCGTGCTCGCGCAGCAACACCGTTTTGTCAACGGCGTGGCCATGGGCCGCCGCAATCGACACCACGTCATCCACACCACTGGCGGCATGCAGCTTGTCGCGCAGTTGGGGATCGGCTGACACCGACGAAGCAAAGGCGCGCAGGGCAGACAGCGACATAGCAGCAAGAGCAACCGGCCTTTCCTAGCAGTACAGGGCTGCCTGCCGGCAAGAGCCGACAAGCCTTAGCACGCCCCTGAATTCACGAATAACGTTCAGCCGAAGCGGAATGCACCATGGCGCCGGAGCGGTTTTTTCTTGAACTTGAGCCGCCTGCAGCAACCCAAACCAACTGGCCCCATGTGGTGATCGTGGGCGGCGGCTTCGCCGGCCTGCGGGCCACCCACCGGCTGATCGGCAAGGCGGTGCGCGTCACCTTGATCGACAAGCGCAACTTCAACCTGTTTCAGCCGTTGCTGTATCAGGTGGCAACCGGTCTAGTTGGCCAAGCCGACGTGGCCTCACCGCTGCGGCAACTGGTGGGCCAGGCCAGCAATGTGCAGGTGCTGCTTGGCGAAGTCGAGGAGATCGACGTCAAGGCCAAAGAACTTGTTTTCAACGAGCGGCGCTATGCCTACGACCACCTGATCTTGGCCACAGGTTCAGGCAGCAGTTATTTCGGCCACGAGGAATGGCGCGCCACGGCGCCGCCCATGAAGATCCTCGAGCACGCCAACGAGATTCGCCGCCGCGTGCTCATGGCCCTCGAAGAGGCCGAGCAGACCCCTGATCCAGAGCAGCGCAAGCTGCTGCAAAGCGTGGCGGTGATCGGCGGGGGTCCCACCGGCTGTGAACTGGCTGGATCGTTGATCGACCTGATGCGCCACTCGGTACAGCGTGATTTCAAGCAGCTCCGCCCAAGCGACTGCAAGGTGATGCTGATTGACCCGGGCGATCGGGTGTTGCGTGCGATGCACCCCAAACTCTCAGAAGCCGCCGGGGCTTACCTGCAACGCGCCGGAGTCGAACTGGTGCTCGGCGGTCGCGTGCAACAGATCAACGAACGCGAAGTGGTGCTCACCAACAAGAGCACCGGTGAAGAACAACGGCTCAGCGCGGGCACGGTCTGCTGGACCGCCGGGGTACGGGCCTCACACCTGGGCAAGGTCCTGGCCACAAGCAGCGGCTGCCCCATCGACAAAGGCGGACGGGTGATCGTCGAACCCGATTTCTCGATCCCCGGCTACCCGGAGGTGCGTGTTGTGGGTGACCTGTGCGCGTACAACCACACCAGCAACGGCGAGCCACTGCCTGGCATGGCAGGACCTGCTGTTCAGATGGGCGGCTGGGTGGCATCCGACATCCTGGCCAAGATCGAAGGTCAGACGCACACCAGCTTCCGGTTCAGCGACTTGGGCTCGATGGCCGTGGTCGGACCGCTGTATGCCGTCGCTGACCTGCGCGGGATCCGCCTGTCGGGCCTGCTGGGCTGGCTGACCTGGGGACTGGCCCACCTGGCGTTCATGCCTGAAATGGAAAACCGCTTGAGCCTTTTGCTCAAGTGGCTCTGGCAGATCGGCACCCGTGAGCGTGATTCATTGCTGATCATCGGCAACCGCAATCAGCACATGGGGGTCGAAGTGGGACTGGAAGAACGCGAGAGCTCTGGACAGGGCGGCGTTCAAACCGCAACGCCTACGACTGACGCGGAGGAGGTGTCTGCTGCACAGCCGCAGAATGCAACACAGGACGCTCAGCCTGCTGCGCCTCTCGATCCTCAGCCTCCAGCTCCTGCTGTATCTGCGTCTGAACCGTAAAACGGCTGATTAGCAGTCCCATGACTAAGGCCAGATACATGGGACCGACAATGCTGAGTGAAACGCTGGCCGTTTCTGCCAAAGGCTTGATCGGGACAATGTCGCCGTAGCCGACCGTGGTCAATGAGACAAAGGCGAAGTAATTGATGCGCGAATAATCAAGATCCCAAATCAGACGATTGAGCGTCTGATTTGGCACGATCTCAGCTCGAATGTGACGACCCTCATGGATCAAATTCTGAAAACTGCCGGGCTGCAAAGTTTCGACCACAGTGAGCAGCAGACCTCCACAGACACCAAGCAACAGATAGCCGGCCATGGCCCCTGCAATCACATCACGATTAACAACCTCCTCACGCCCCAGTAGCCGCAGCAGCCGCTGAAGACTCCAGAAGACAAAGGTCGTCAGCAAGACAAGGACCGGAAAGCCCGTTGCGACAGCATGGGCGGGGGTGAACATCCAGATGAGCAACGAGGCAAGACCAGTTATTCCCAAAATGCGATACAGCAGGGCATTGCGAACATCACGTGGCCGCTGCAGAGAATTCACACCTTCATTACGGGGAATCATCTGGCCAAGCTCAGCAAGCAACAGCAGCTGCAACAGCCCCGCACCAACCAGGTGCACTCTGAAGACCGGCAAGGGCAAGGCCATCATCAGCAGCAACAGCAGCGACATCAAAAACAGATGCCGGTAGAAGCGATGACGAAGTGCTGAGCGGCTGCGCTTTCTCATCAGCAAGGGCGACAGGGGCAGCACGAGATGACAACATGCTGGCGATGGCCGATTGCCGCTGCATGGTCAGCCTGACAATCTGTAAGCCGGTGGCATGGCTGACCTCGATTCTGATCGGCTGCAGCCTTGGCTCCGCTACCACAGGGCTGCTGGGCCAAGGCGCGATCGCAGCAGAGCCTGACGCTGCAGCCCAGACGCAGCAACCGCTTCAGCCATCAGCGCCGTCCTGGCCGACGCTGCAGAGCCTGCTCAACCTTCCTGACTGGATCAATCTTGAACTGGATTGGACAGCAGAGCCCATGGGAGGCAACAACCCAACCGTCAATCCGGCTGGGGCTGCGGCATGGATTCAACAGGTCGTGATCTCCAGCGAATTCAGCAGCGGGCTCAACAAACCCACAGCCCAGTGGCAGGAATTCGATCATTGGAAGCTTGCGCTGCAGTTGAGCAGCTTCAGCGGCAATCCAAACTTGAATCTGGATCTGGGTGCAGCCTTCCCGCTGCAGACCACGGCCCATCCGGTTGGACTTTGGCTCACCGAGGCCAGCCTGCAGCGCAGCGCCGGCCAGGGCGATGTCAATCTCAAAGCAGGCTTACTGCCGCTCAATCCGAGCTTTATCGAAAACCCGAGTCTCGACAGTTACATCCACTCAGCACTGAACAACACGCTCAACCTTCTGATCCCTGGATTACCGATCAATCCCTTTGTGGCTCCTGGTGCCGAAGTGCATTGGCGACCTGGCGCGGGCCATGAGATCCGCATCGGCAACTACTGGCTTGACTCAGAAACAGCACTGGCCTCGATGCTGGGTGTCGACCCGGTGCAACCAGATGTGCGCGGCACCTTGCAGATCGTGCAGTGGAACCTGAGCCGCCTGCCAGGTAGCCGGCGCGTTGCAGATCCGATCCAGAGCCCACAAGGCCCAATCAGCCGGCAGCTGCCACCACCGTTGCTGCAACTGGGTGCCTTCAGCACCACCGCCAGCAGTGATCTAGCACCGGCTGCCTCCAACCAAGGTGTCTACGGCAGCCTGACCCTGCCGGCAACACTGCCGATCGGACTCGACAACCGGCTGTGGATCGCCCTGAGCAATGGCTTCAACGCTGAGGCCAACCCTTTCCCCTTGTTTGTAGCGGGTGGATGGCTCAACCAGGGGCTGATTCCAGGACGCCCTCTTGATGTGCTGGCTTTCGGCTTTGGCCGCACCAGCTTTAGCCCCCAGCTCTCGCCAGGGACCTTTGAAGCGGTGCTTGAACTCAACTACGCCATCAGCATCAACGCACAACTCACGCTCCAACCGGTGATCCAGTGGATCGCCAACCCCGGCGGAGGCAATGCCGGCCCTAGCGCCTGGGCAGGTGGGCTACAGATCAACTTGACCCTTTAACGCCTAAGCCACCAATGTCAAGGGCCTACCACGGCCCTGAATCCTGACCACAACAATCCCTCATCGATGCATCAGTGCCCTGCATGCACAGGCATCTGGATCGATGATGGCGCCGGTATGCAGCAGCGGTCTTTAGACACCATGGAGTCAAGCAACCCAGCCGTGCTGCCCAGAGCGATCAACGGGTTAGTACTCCTTGCCCAACTCGCTCTGATCGGGCTGTTGGTGGGTCTGGCCTGTTGGCCGCTGAATCTGATCGACCGTTGGCAGGATCTCATTCTGGAGAGGCTGCCTTTTTTTGCTGGTGGCACTTGGGGGAGCTCGCAACTGCTGATCGCCTGCAGCCCGCTTGTGGCGATGCCACTGCTGCTGGTGCTGCAGGCCACGAGCTGGAGACAAGGAGCCGGCTCTGGCATCCCCCAAACGATGGTCAGCCTCGAGCAACCCGAGCATGCACCAGCGCAAATGGCGAGCCGTTCTGTCGTGCAACGCATGGTGCTCTGGACAATCGCGAGCCTGACCTTGCTGCCGCTAGGGCGCGAAGGTCCGGTTGTGCAAGTTGGAGCAGCGGTGGCGTATCAGCTACGTCAACGCTGGCCCAGGTTGCTCGAGCGCATCAAGCACAGCGATTTGATTGCGCTCGGGGCCGGTGCGGGCCTCTCCGGCGGGTTCAACACCCCTTTTATGGGGGTGGTGTTTGTCGCCGAAGAACTCACCCGACGCTTTGCCGCCCAGGTGATCTGGCCTGGGCTGATGGTCTGCGTCATCGCCGCTGAAGTCAGCAACTTCGGCGGGCAACCCTTGTTTGCACTGGGTGTGGTAGCGGACCAAGTTGTCGAGTCTTCGCAACTGCTTTGGGGCGCTCTACTCGGGGTGATTGGAGGCTTGGGGGGCGGATTATTTGCCTGGCTGCTGCTCAAAAGCACATGCTGGATCGTTCCCAGAGCGAGGCAGCAGCCCTGGCTCTGGGGACTGCTGCTTGGCGGTGCATTGACGCTGCTGACGCTGCTCAATGGCGGAGCCAACAGCGGCGATGGTGAGGCACTCATGCGCTCGTTACTGAGCAATCCAGATGAGCATGCAGTCAACCTGTTGATGGCGATCTCCCGTGTCATCGGTCCTTGCTTGACCTTGGGAGCCGGCATTCCTGGGGGGTTGATCGACCCTGCCTTTGCGATTGGCGCGGCGCTTGGTGATTTGGTGGGCCAACTGAGCCATCACA
This sequence comes from Prochlorococcaceae cyanobacterium, assembly GCA_049421025.1. Lineage (GTDB taxonomy): Bacteria > Cyanobacteriota > Cyanobacteriia > PCC-6307 > Cyanobiaceae > RGUW01. The sequence continues at coordinate 10,175 of JBMSMG010000027.1, forward strand.
GCGTGTTCTGCATCACCTTTGGGATGACAGCTGGACTCGCGGGTGCCACCCAACTACCAGCCATGAGCTTGGTATTTGCGATCCGCATGGCGGGTGATCAACAATTACTACCTGGGGTTGCTATGGCTGCAGTGATCGGCTCCTACATGGGACGCGTTTGGCTGCATACGCCTATATATCACGCCCTGACCGAGTTGCTGAACCCCAAACGCGCGTCATGAGCCATCCGCCACTTGTGCTGGTCCACGGCCTGTGGAACTCACCGCGCTTGTTCAACAGGCTCATTGCTCAGTTGGCCGGGCAGAGGGATCCTCTGCTGATCCCCCATTTGACACACGGTCTGGGTCAGGTTCCCCTGCGAGACTTAACGAGCCAGCTCGATCAGCAGATTCAACAAAGCTTTGGGCCCCATGAACCGATCGATCTTCTTGGCTTTTCCATGGGAGGACTCATCGCGCGGGCTTGGATTCACTGGCATGGCGGACATCGGCGCACCCGCCGCATTGACTGTGTTGGCAGTCCTCAGCGGGGGACACTGACTGCTCAACTCGTGCCAAGAGCCATCTTGGCCGGCATTGCCGATATGAAGATCGGCAGTCAGCTCATCAAAGACCTTGCTGCCGAGCACCAGCACAAGCCAGAGATCCTGGGGAGCATTGATTGCCGCAGCTATTTCTGCAGCACCGATCTGATGGTGATTCCGAGTTGGCGGGGAGTCCTCCCGGTTGGCAAGGTGAGACGACTACCTTCATTCGGGCACCTCGGCTTGATTAGGCACCCCCGCTGTGTTGCAGCTCTGGCACAAACATTGCTGCAATAGACATCGAGGAATCAGAAGCAATGGTTCGCCAACGACAAACAACGCGCAAGACCGCCTTCAGTCAAGACAAATCGCCTTAAGGTGAATTACAGACATACAACTCCAGAACGTGTCGGTTCCCGCTTCTCCCACCCTGCGCTGGGTCACAGCAGCATTGCTGTTTGCTGCAGCGGGGCTCTCGATCGTGGTTCCGTTTGTCTCGGCCACCCTGCTGACGATCGCCATTGGCGCTGTGGCGGTGATCGCCGGCGTCACGCAGGTGCTCAGACTGAGCGGCGAGGCTGATCTCAAGGGCAAGATCTTTCGCCTGCTCTCCGGCCTGCTCTATTTCGGTGGCGGCATCTGGGTGCTGGCTTTTCCAGTGGAAAGCGAAGTCAGCCTGACCCTGTTTGTCGGGTTCCTGTTGGCCTTTGAAGGGGTCATGGAACTGGCGGCTGCGGCCACCAGCTCGGGGCCGGCCAGGGGTTTGGTGCTGATCGATGGAATCGTCACCGCCATTTTGGGCGGCATGCTGATCGCCGAATGGCCCACCGACAGCATCTGGGCGATCGGCATGTTGTTTGGCATCGGCCTGGCCTTCTCGGCTGTGAATCTGATCACTGCCCCCTCAAATGGGGCCCAGGCCTGATCAAGCAGGCGGGCCGTAGCCGCCACCACCTGGGGTTTCAATCACCAGGGCATCGCCAGAGCCGATCGAACCGCTCCAGCATCCGGGTAGCTCTAGGCCTGAGCCATCGGCGCGCAGCAACGTGTTGCGCCCGCATTGACCTGCGTTGCCGCCCGACAGCCCGGCAGGGGCGGCGATGCGCGAACCACTGATCAGCGATAGCTCCATGGCTTCCAGAAAGCGCAGCTGACGCACCACCCCATCACCCCCGCTCCAGGTGCCAAGGCCGCCAGAACCACGGCGGATCGCCAAGCGTTCAACCCGCAACGGCAGGCGCTCTTCGAGCACCTCAGGGTCAGTGAGGCGTGAGTTGGTCATGTGGCTTTGAAATGCGCTGCCCCCCGCATAGCCAGGCCCGGCGCCGCAACCACCGCCGATGGTTTCGTAGTACTGGCAATGGGCATTGCCAAAGCTGAGGTTGTTCATGGTGCCCTGCGAAGCGGCCTGGATCCCAAAGGCCAACAACAGAGCATTGGCCGTGGCCTGTGAGATTTCGACATTGCCTGCCACAACCGCGGCTGGCGGCCGCGGATTGAGCAGAGTCCCCTCGGGCACAATCAGATCAAGTGGTGCAAAACAGCCGGCATTGAGCGGGATCGATTCAGCCACCAGACAGCGCATCACATAGAGCACCACTGCCCGGGTCACCGCCAGCGGGGCATTGAGATTGCCGCTGTGCTGAGGTGAGCTGCCGCTGAAATCGATGCGCAGGCGCTGCTGCGTTGGATCAACGCTGACGGCTACCTTGATCATGGCGCCGTGATCCAGCGTGACTGCGGCCTGTGAGCTGCGCAGTCGCTTGATCAACTGCCGCACGGCGGCCTCGGCATGGTCTTGGACATGAGCCATGTAGGCCTTGACCTCGGCCAGGCCATGACGGTGGGTCAAGGCAACCAACAACGCCGCCCCCAGCCGGTTGGCTGCGACCTGTGCCTGCAGATCGGCGAGCAGCATGCCTGGATTGCGCACGGGATAGCGCAGCGCAGCAAAACGCTGTCGCCACAACGGCTCATCGATGCTGCCGCCGCTCAGAAAGACCTGGTTGTCGAGCAAGAGCCCCTCATCATCGATGTGGGTGCTTCCAGCAGGCATCGAGCCAGGCGTGATGCCACCGACATCGGCGTGGTGACCGCGACTGGCCACAAAAAAGAGCGGTTGCTGCTGATCAGCCCCTTCGGCAAACACCGGGGTGATCGCGGTGATGTCGGGCAGGTGCGTACCGCCGTTGTACGGGTTGTTCGACAGCACCACATCGCCAGGGACAAGCGGCGGACGTTCGCCGCGGGCGATCGCAGCCAAAAGACTGGCCACGCTCTCGCCCATCGAACCCAGATGCACCGGGATGTGGGGAGCATTGACCACCAGCGCACCCCGCGCATCAAACAGTGCACAGCTGAAATCGAGGCGCTCACGAATGTTGAGTGAGCGGGCGCTCTGCTGCAGCTGCAGCCCCATGGCCACTGCAATCGCCGCAAAGCGATGCTGGTAGAGCTCAAGCAGCACCGGATCGGCGGTGCTGCCGGCGGCCGCCGCCTGTGACGTGAGCACTGGTGAGCGTGCTGCAGCCGTGGCCGTCAGCAACAGCGAACCATCGGCCAGATGCTGCAGCTGCCAACCGGGCTCGAGCACAAGCGTGGTCATCGCATCGACCACGATGGCCGGGCCGCTGAGCAGCTGGTCCACAGGCAGCTGCTCACGCCGCCACAGCGGAACCTGCTGCCAGCCGCCCTGCGGCAACCACAGAGGCGTGGTCGCTTGTGCCCGCTGAGCAGACGGCGCAGCCAGGGGCGCGCTGGGTTGCGGCTCAGCGCTCAACAGCGCTGCAGGCTCGAGCGGCTGGGTGTGCAACTCGAGCAGGACACGCTCGAGCACCAACGCATCGATGTCAGTGCAGTAGCCGTAAAGCTGCTGATGGCGATCAACAAAGGCGCGCTGCAGCGCCTCGAGCGCTTGAGCTGCGTCTGCAGGATCAAGCAGTCTCGAAGCTGAAGACGTCCATGGCAGCATGAAGCCCTGCTCCTGGGCCGCCTGACGCACCTCGAGCTGGACGCTGACGCTGAGTCCAGCCGTGCTGCAACCGCTCGCTTGGGCCAACTGCTCAGAGCCCTGGGCCACCAACTGCTGCAGCTGGCCCGGCAGGGCCGCGACCAGTTGCTGTGTCAACGGTGCGCGCAAGGAGCGCTCCAGCAACAGCGACTGAGGGGCAATCCCAATGCCATAGGCCGACAGCACACCTGCCAGGGGGTGCACCAGCACCCGTTGCATGCCCAGCTCTGAGGCCAGGCGACAGGCATGCTGGGCCGCAGCACCGCCGTAGCTCACCAGCAACGCCTCGCGCGGATCCTCACCGCGCTGCAGCGACAGACGCCGGATCGCCGCCGCCATGGTTTCAATGGCGATCTGCAAGGCGCCATCGGCGAGCTGCTCAACGGTGATCGACGCGCGCCAGGGCAACATTGCGCTGGCCAGTGCCGCAAACCCTGAGCGAACGGCACCAACATCAGGCGGCTGATCGCCGTCAGGGCCAAACACCTGCGGCAGGGCCGCAGCAGGCAAGCGGCCCAGCAACAGATTGGCATCGGTCACTGTCAGCGGTCCACCGCGGCGGTAGGCCGCAGGCCCTGGATCAGCACCGGCTGAACCTGGCCCCACCCGCAGGCGCCCCTGCTCAAAGGCAATCAGCGAACCGCCGCCCGCTGCCACGGTGTGGACCGGCAGCATGGGCGCCTGCACCTGCAGGCCGCTGATCGTGGTGAGAGGGCTGCGCTGCCACTGCAGGTCAGCACCACAGTGGAACACATCGGTTGAGGTGCCGCCCATGTCGAAACCGATGACCGGCTGCGGCGGCAAGCCCGCCAGGGTCAGGGCCTGCCGTGCCACGGCGATCGCACCCACCATGCCGCCGGCGGGTCCCGACAAGATGGTGTCCTTGGCATGCAGCAAGGGCCGGACTGCAAGAGCACCACTGGAGCGCATCACCCGCAGCCGTTGCGCTCCCCCCAGAGCGTGCTCGAGTTGATCGAGGTAATCGTTCAACACTGGAGCCACCGCCGCCTCGACCAACGTGGTCTGGCCGCGGGGCACCAGGCGCGGCTGGCGGCTGAGCTGGTGCGACAGACACAACGACTGCGGCATGAACGCCTTGAGCCAGTCGCCTAGACGTTGCTCATGCTCGGGGTTGCGGTAGCTGTGCAGCAGGGCAACGGCGATGCTGCGGTAGCCATCGGCCATGGCCTGCTGCACCTGCTGCTTGAGCGCTTCATCAAGCTGCAGAGGCTCCAGCTCGCTGCCGTCGGCCGCCAGTCGACCACCCACCTCGAGCACCCGGCACGCGGGGAGCTCCGGGCGCTCCAGCGCCAAGGCAAACAGATCAGGCCTGTGCAGATCACCGATCGCGAGCAGATCGCCAAAACCTTGGTTCATGAACACCAGCACCGGAGCGCAGCGGCGCTCCAGCAGGGCATTGGTCGCCACAGTGGTGCCCAGCCGCAGCTCACCGATCAGGCCAGCCGGCACGGGTTGATCGGGCCTCAGATCGGCCAGCTCGGCAATCGCGCGTACAGCCGGATCACCGCTGAGCCCAGGCTGCACCGAGAGCACCTTGCGCAGGTGCCACTGACCGCGCGGGTCAACGGCCACCACATCGGTGAAGGTGCCGCCGCGATCGACCCAGACCCTCCAGCCGGGGTTCAACTCAGCGGTAGTTCTCAAACTGCAGCGGCACCTCGACGTCCTGAGCTTTGAGCAGGGTGATCGCCGCCTGCAGATCGTCTTTGCTCTTACCGGTGACGCGCAGGCTGTCGCCCTGAATGGCCACGGTCACCTTCTTGAGCTCGTCGCGCACGGTTTTGCTGAGCTTTTTGGCCAGCTCCTGGGAGAGGCCCTTGCGCAGCTTGACCACCTGCTTGACGCGGTTACCGCCCACAGGCTCGGGGGGTTGAAAGTCGAAGATCTTGAGCGAGAGGTTGCGCTTGGTGGCCTTCTGGCGCAGGACATCTTCGATGGCCTGCAGCGTCATGTCGCTGGCGGTGGTGATCACCAGCGCGGTCTCCTCAAGCTCGATCTCGGTGCCTGAATCCTTGAGGTCGTAGCGCTGCGCGACATCGCGGCGCACCTGGTCAACGGTGTTGACCAGTTCTTGACGGTCAAAATCGCTGACGCAGTCAAAGCTGAAGGAATCGGCCATGGACGAAAGGGGGCAAAGCGGCTGGCGTTGCAGAGAGCCTAGAAAAGGGTGACACGCCCCATTGAGCCGCCATGGCACCCCACACCGACGTCTCTGTTGCCTGGGCCCTGCTGCTGGGAGCTGGCGTCGTTGTCGCCAGCATGGTGCCGCTGGGTGCTGCACGCTCCCAGGCCGATTTCCAGATCACCGATCTGGCCGCTCCGCGGGCCATGTTCGAACGGCTGCCGGCCTGGGGCAAACGCGCGACCTGGGCCCATCAGAACAGTTTTGAGGCCTTCATTCTGTTTGCCCCTGCCGTGCTGCTGGCCCTGCTGAGCGGGGCCTCTGGAGCGGTGGTGAGCACAGCAGCACTGGCCTGGCCGGCGCTGCGCCTGGCCTACATCGCCGCCTATGTAGCCAATCTGCCGCCCTTGCGCAGCCTGTGCTGGGCTGGGGCCATGGTCTGCACGGGCGTGCTCTATGTGGAGGGACTCAAGGCTCTGATGGGCTGATCAGCGACCAGTGCACCAGAGAACACGTGCACCGGTGCGTCAAAGCAGATCAAGTCAGTCAAAGAACATCAGACTGACCACCTTGCCCATGTCCTCCGCCACACGGCAGCTGGCCAGCAGGGTCTCGCTGTCGTGGAAGGCGTAGCAGATCAGCTGATCGCAGCGGCTGATGATGTCCTGGTTGCAGAGGCTGCTGGCCATCGGCAGGGGCAGCTCATCGTGCTCGGGCTTCTCAACCAGATGCAGCACCCGCTCGAGCTGCTCACGCGACTCACCAGGTTGCCGCTCAAGGCTCTGTGGCAACAGCACAGTGAGCCGTGCTGGATCGACTTCGAGAACACCACGAATCACCGCCGAATTGACGCCCTGTGCACCTGAGGTGATCAGGTTGTTGCCCTCCTGGGCCAGCGAGCGGGCCACCAGCTCCACCAGATGCACCGAGACCACGGGCACGTGGCGACTGCCCAAAATCGCAATGCGACGTTTGCCGCGGTCCTGGAGCATCGCCAGCTCCTGGGCAAGGGTGTCGATCCGGTCCAACGCCGGAAAATCAAGGGACCGGGTCACCACTGCCGCGCAGCCTGCATTTCGAAACTAGCAGCGCTGAGCAGCCGCCACGCCTCAGACCGGGGCCGCAACGCGCAGGCGCTCAAACAGCGGCGCAAAGCTGCAGTGCTCTTCCACCAGGCGAATCGCATAGGTGGCTTTGACACCTTCATGCAGGCGCACATGACCAAAAGCCTGCTCAATCACCTCAACTGTGGTGAGGGTGTCGTGCTCAACCCGCAGCAATGGCACATCGAGCTCTTCGGCCCGATTGATCAACTGGGGCAGCGGCTCACCCACGCCGGTGAGGATCAGACACTGGGTCGAGGCCTCAAGCGCGGCCAGCTGAATGTCGGTGCGATCGGCACCGGTCACCACAGCCATGTTGCGCCGCTTGCGGAAGAACTCCATGGCCGCATTGACGTTCATGGCACCGATCGAAAGGGTCTCAACCAGCAGATCGAGCCGGTCCTGGCAGCACAGCACGCGGGCATCGAGACGGCCCACGAGCTCTTCGACAGTGACGCTGCGCAGCAGCGGACTACGGGGCAACACCCCAAACAGGGGAATGTCATAGGCCGCCAACGCCCGCCCAATCTCAGCCTGCAAGGCAGCGACGGCATCGGGCTGAACGCCATTGAGCACGACCCCGGCCAGCAGGGGGCCGAGCTGAGCCTTGGCCGCCAGCAGCGGTTCGATGCTGCGGGCATCGCTCCAGGGATGCACCAGCAACACCGGGGCTTCGAGGCCCTTGGCCAGCTGCACCAGGCTCAAGCCATAGAGCAACCCCTCGGCCAGGGTGCCAGCCGCCTCGAGCACCACCATGGCGTCTGCCGGCAACGCCTCCAGCTGAGAGCGCACCTCAGCGATGGCCCCATTAGGGCTGCTCGTAACCGGTCCCAAGGCCAAGCGCTCTTGAGCTGAGGCCGCCGACAGCACATGCCGCGAAGCGAGCAGCTGCGGCGCAGGCAGCTGCAAGGTGGCGCCGATGAACTGCACGTCGTCATCGAGCAAGCCGGACACCCCGCCTGTGATCGATTCGACACTGGTGGCCAGGGGCTTGCCGTAATGCACCGCCGCCCCAGCTGCCATCAGCTGACGAATCAACCCGAGCACAACGGCTGATTTGCCGCCGAAAGCTTCACAGGAACCGATCAGGAGTGTGGTCGGGAGGGTTGACACCATCACACGTGGTCCTGATTGGACAGTTGGCGGTCAATTTAGGGCGCTGCAGCAGGCTCCACACCCAAAATCAACCAACTCCAAAACGCATCGGGCAAATCGATGTCGCCGTGTTGCTCTGAGAGCTCAAGCAACCAAGTCAGCAAGCGATGGGCCGGCAGCTCAAAGTTGTATTCAACATGCGGCAACTGCGCGAAGCGCAGCTGGCAACTGAGCTGCTCCAAAGGCGCCAGCCCGCCACCCCAAACCATCGAAAAAGCCCGGCACTCACCGCCAAGCAAGGGCCTGCTGCCGCTGATCTCACCGCGCTGCAGACGCGCCAGTGCCTGCTCCAGCCGAGCCAGATCGGTCTCCTTGCAATAAGGAGCAAACAGCGGCACAAGTGCCGATGGGGCAACTGCGGAGGACGAAATCGGCTTGGTGCTGATCTGTTCCATGCTGACGCGAGCAGCGACCCCTGCGCCACCCCCCATGGACAACCCGCAACCCACCGGAGCGATCACCGTCGCGATCACCGGAGCCAGCGGCACCCTCGGCCAGGCGCTGCTGCGCTGCTGGCATCGCCGCGGTGCGCAGCTGATTGCGATCAGCCACAGCCCCACGCCGCTGAACTTGCACGCGCCCGATGGCTCAGCCATCGCTCTGCAGCATGTGCAATGGCAGTGCGGCCAGGAAAAGGCTCTGCTGGCGCAGCTGAGCCAGGTCGATGTGCTGGTGCTCAACCATGGCATCAACCTTCAGCAGGAGCGCAGCCAAGGTGCGACCGCTGCCAGCCTTGAAGTCAATGCCCTGAGCAGCTGGCGCCTGTTGGAAGGGTTCTGCGAGCTGGTCGCCAAACGTTCAGCAAGCGAACGGGCGGCGCGCCCGCCCAGCGAGGTCTGGATCAACACCTCAGAAGCCGAGATCGAGCCGGCGTTCAGCCCGCTCTATGAGATCAGCAAGCGCCTGCTCGGTCAGCTGCTGAGCCTGCGCAGCCTTGATCTAGCCCGGCAGGTGCGACTGCGCAGGCTGGTGCTGGGTCCGTTTCGCTCGGCGCTCAACCCGTTCGGGCTGATGCCCGTCGCGTTTGTGGCGCAGCAGGTCATGCTGCAAGCCCAGCTGGGCTGCAACCTGATCATCGTGACGCCCAACCCGCTGGTGTACGTGCTGATGCCACTGGCGACGTTGACGCGCTGGCTGTACAACAGCGCGCTGACCAAAAGCTGAGGTTTGAGGCTTGGGGGCTCAAGCCTGAAGGCTCAGAAATCGCGATCTGTGAGGATCTCGCAGCCGTCGCTGGTCACCGCGATGGTGTGCTCCCACTGGGCCGACAGGCTCCCATCAACGGTGACCACAGTCCAGCGGTCCTTGAGGGTGCGGCAGGCCTTGCTGCCGGCGTTAAGAATCGGCTCGACCGCCAGGGTCATGCCGGCCCGCAGCTTCATGTTGGGGAGGTCCTTGGTGCGGTAGTTGAACACCGAGGGCTCTTCATGCAGATTGCGGCCCACCCCGTGGCCGGTGAAGTCCTCGACGACCGCAAAGCCATGGGCTTCGACGTGGTCTTGAACGGCGCCAGCCAAATCAAGCAGGGTGCTGCCGGCTTTGACCGTCGCCAGGCCCTTCATCAACGATTCCTGGGCCACGCGCGAGAGGGTGCGGGCCTGCTCGGGGACCCCCTCGCCGACGCAAATGGTCACGCAGCTGTCGCCCACATAGCCATCAAAGGTGGCACCGGTGTCGATCTTGACTAGATCGCCAGCTTTGATCACCCGTTTGTGGCTGGGAATGCCATGCACCACCTCGTTGTTGATCGAGGCGCAGATGCTGGCCGGGAAACCGTGATAACCCATAAAGGTGGGCACCGCGCCCATCTCGCGAATGCGCTTTTCGGCATGGGCATCGAGGTCGCCGGTGGTCATGCCTGGGGCGGCCATGTCAATGATTTCGCGCAACACGGTGGCGACGATGCGGCTGGCCTGGCGCATCGTTTCAATTTCACGGGCCGTCTTGATCTCAACGCCCCGGCGCGATTTCTGAATGCGTGGGCCGGTCTCGACCACGGCCGATGGGCGTGGGGCACCTGCAGATCGGGTGCTGGCGAGCAGATCCGCAAACAGATTCATGCCGAACAACCAACCAACCTGACCAGCACGCAAGCTAACAACGCTGCTGCCCTGATGCTGCAACCCTCTGCAGGCAACCGCCGCCGTGCCGCAAGACATCTCTAACGCCAGCAAAGCCGCACCGCCGCCCCTGAGGCGGCGCCTTAGGCAGCTGCACGGGGCCCTGGCGCCAGTGGTGGTGCTGCCACTGCTGCTGACCGTGAGCACCGGCCTTGGTTACAGGCTGCTGCGCGACTGGGGCGGCCTGGGCCGTGATCAAGCCCATGCGCTGATGGTCTTGCACGAGGGCGAATGGCTGCAGCAATGGTTCGGGCCCAACGGCGAAACGCTGTATGTGCTGCTCAATGGCCTGGGCCTGCTGTGGATGGTGATCAGCGGCGCCGGCATGCTGCTCGAGCGCTGGCGCCGCTCTACGGGGAAAGCGGCACCCTGAGCCGGTACACTGGTCGTTTGGCCAGCGATTCGGGGGCATCCATGGCAGAGAACACGGACATCAGCGATCAGACAGCAGACGTGACCAACGAAGAGACCACCAGCGCAGCCACCGAAGCCGCCGCTGAAGCCACCACTGAGACCCCCACCGCCACGGCCGTAGCGGAGAAGCCCGCTGCCGCCAAAGCAGCCCGCGCCACCACCGGCAAGCTCAGTGCTCAGGAGCTGATCAAGGCTTTCGAGGCCGAACAGCTCAAAAGCGAGCTGCCCGAGATCTACGTGGGCGACACCGTCAAGGTGGGCGTGCGCATTCGCGAGGGCAACAAAGAGCGCGTGCAGCCTTACGAGGGTGTCGTGATCGCCAAGCGCCACGGCGGCCTCAACGAGACCATCACCGTGCGCCGCATCT
>JBMSMG010000028.1:0-19590 GCA_049421025.1 Prochlorococcaceae cyanobacterium
CTGACGCGGCAGAACAGACGAAAAGCCACCCCATTGGGGTGGCTTTTTTGTGTCTAGAGCTCGTTCATGCTTCTGGCATGGCAAGGCGCAGCACTCGACTAGCCGCGGTGAACGTGTACAAGCTTCCAGTTACCGTTTTCACGCTCCCAAATGCGCGTTTCAGGGCATGAGCTTGTGACGGCCTCGCCGCCATGCATGCGTTGCACCAGCCGGGTGTAACTGAGCACCACTGCATCGCTGCTGAGCCAGCGCAGGTGAGGGCGCGCCATGGTCACCACAAAGGCTGGTTCGTCAGCTTGTTCCTGTAGTTGCACTTCGCTCGGGAAATAGAAGCGATGAAAGGCGAGCCCCTCAACCAGCATTCCGTTGGATTCAGCTTCAAAACAGCTCAGTGTTGGGCTGCACAGGGCGCTGTAGCGATTCCAGTCGCCGCCGAGCGCAGCTTCCAGCAGGCTCTGGTTGAGTGAGAGGATCTCTTGGTCGTGGCTGGGGCTTTGGCTCACGGGGCGATGTGTAGCGCGCTGAACGCGTTGATTCTTGCAAAGCCATCTCCAGTGGAGGGCTGATTGCCAGGACGCTCAGCGAGCAACACCTGCAACCCTGCAGCCTGTGCGGCCTCCAGTTCGGAGGTCGCATCGCTGATGAACACCATCTGCTCAGGCTTGCATTGCAGGCTTGTGGCGATGGCCTGATAGCTCGCGTGGCTCTGTTTGCTGCCTGTGCGTGTATCAAACCAGGCGCTGAAGCACTCTCTCAGATCACCCGCATCGCTGTGGCCATAGAGCAGTTGCTGCGCCTGAATTGATCCTGAGGAGTAGACAGCAAGTGTCACGCCGGCGCGTTTCCAGCGCTGCAGTGCTGGAGCTACATCGGCAAACAGCGGCCCTACAAGTTCGCCTTTGGCATAGCCCTGCTGCCAGATCAGCCCTTGTAAATCCTTCAAGGGCGTCACTTTGCGGTCCTGTGCCATCAGCCAGCGCAGGTATGGCAGCACGGTCGCACCTGGCTGCCAGCGCACCCCTGCAGCAGCTGCATCTGCGTCGTGCTGCCAGCACTGCTCGATTTCTTGTACTAAAGCCTGCACGCTCTGCTGTTGTGCGTTCTGGGCAAGAAAGCTGTCGAGTTGCGCTGCCGCATAGGGAAACAGCACCTGGCTAACAAAACTGATGGCGCAGGTGGTGCCTTCGATATCAAGCAGCGCATGGCTGATGCCTTCAAGCACCACCGGCTTGAGCGCCGCAGGTTCGAGCAGCAGCTCACGCCAGCGCTGCTCCAGCAAAAATTCAAGGATCTCCAGATGCCGCTGGGCTGCTGCCAGGTCGGCGCCCCAGGCGTAGAGCCCATGGCCGGCGATCAACAGCCCGCAGGGGGCATCAGCCAGCAGCGGTTCTGCGGCAGCGCTGAGACGCGTGAGGTCTTGGTCGTTGGGCAGCACCGGCAGGGCCACCGCTGTGGCGTGGGTCTTGATCCCCTCAAGCCCTTTGAGCATTTCAAGCCCTTCGAGCACCAGCTCGCCGGGGTGATGACGACCCACCCGCTGCGACAGCAGCGTGGCTGCCTGCGAATGGGTGTGCAGCACCGCACCGGCGCCTGTGACGTTGACGATGGCTAGGTGCAGCAAGGTTTCGGCGCTGGTGCGTCCGCTGCCGCGCAGCAGCTGGCCGTGGCCATCGACCACGATCAGCTGCTCGGGGGGCACAGAGCCTTTGGCGACTCCGCTGGGGGCCATGAGCATGTGCAAAGGCTCTTGCTGCAGCACGCAGCTGAAGTTGCCGCCGGTGCCATCGCACCAGCCGCGGCGATGAATGTCGGCCATGGCGGCGCTAAGGGCATCGCGGCAGGACGCTTCATCAGCGCTTGTCAGGTTTGCGGGCAACGTGCCTGATGAGCTGGGCGTCATCGCTTGGGCGGGCTCCAGCGATCAATGCTGGCAGCTGGGGCACCAGTGGGTGCTGCGCCCCCCCAGGGTGGTGCGGCGAATCGTGTCGCCGCAGCGCCGGCAGCTCTGACCGCTGCGCCGGTACACCCAGGCCATGCCCCCGTAGTTGCCATTGGTGCCGGTGAGATCACGGAAGTCGCTGAAGGTGGTGCCGCCAGCGCCAATGCTTTGCTCGAGCACGCTCACCAGCGCCTGGCGCAGGCTCTCAAGCCTGGCCGTGGCGATGCGGCCGCTTGGGGTTGTGGGGCGAATGCCTGCTGCAAAAAGTGACTCGTCGGCGTAGATGTTGCCCACGCCCGCCACCAACGCCTGATCGAGCAGGGCGTTTTTGATGGGCCGGCTGGAGCCCTTGAGCTTGCCTTTGAGGTAGGCAGCGTCAAACGCCGGATCAAAGGGTTCTGGCCCTAGGCGCTGCAGGCCAGTGATGACTGATTCAACGGGCTTGCCGGGGGGGACCCACCACATTTCAGCGAAGCTGCGGGTGTCAATGAAGCGCAGTTCGCGCTCGTTGGGGTCCCAGAACTGCACGCGCGTGTGCCGGCAGGGCGGGTGCGCTGCGCTGCGCTCGGCCTCAAGCCATAGAAACTGGCCGGTCATGCGCAGGTGCACGCCCCAATGGCCCTGATCGAGTTGGGCGATCAGGTACTTGCCGCGCCGCATCCACTGCTGCACCTGCCGCCCCTGCAGGGCCTGGCAGAACGCTTCTGGATCGTGTCTGGGTGCAGCGATCGCCCGAGCCCTGTGCACCACGACACGGCCAATGCGCATGGCCGCAGTCTGCTGCTGCAGCCCCCGGCGCACGGTCTCAACTTCGGGCAACTCGGGCATGGGACGCCAGCGCTTCGGGCGGCGCCTCGAGCAGAGCAGCTCAGAGCCGGCTCTTGGGTGTGCTCAAGGCCCTGGTGCTGTGACTCTGGCGAAGCTCAGGCCTTCTCGAGCTCGCTCTCGGCAAAGTTGTTGGTGTTGATGCCGCCTTCTGAGCCGCTGAAGCCGTTGTAGTTCACCTTCTCAAAGCGCACCACAACCGGGTAGCGGATGCCGCTGGTGTCGACCGAAGCGACCGTGCCGACTTCGTTGAACCAGTAGGACTCAGGGCGCTTGATGCGCACTTTGTCGCCGCGGGAAATGGCCATCGCAGGGCTGGGGATCAGGTGGCTGCCAGAGGGAAGATACCCGCCTGTGTTGGGTTGCAGCCCGCCGGCGTCACAGATCGTCGCCTGAGCAAGCCGCTGCCATGGCACGATCGCGGCCATGGATGAGCCCCTTTTGCGTCTGGATCTGCCCGATCCAGACAACGACAGCCTCAGCAATCTGGAGTTTCTGGCCCGTCTCGATGAGGCCTGGGCCGTCTGCGATCGCTTTGATCTGCAGACCGAAATCTGGCGTGGCCGCATTCTCAAGGCCGTTCGCGACCGCGAGCGCCGCGGCGGCGAGGGGCGTGGCACCGGCTTTCTGCAGTGGTTGCGTGAGCGCGAAATCAGCAAGACCCGGGCTTACACGCTGATTCAGTTGGCTGAATCGGCCGATTCGATGCTCGGCGAAGGGGTGCTGGAAGAGAGCAGCGTCAACAATTTTTCCAAACGCGCCTTTTTGGAAACGGCCCAGGCTGATCCTGAGGTGCAGCTGATGATCGGCGAGGCCGCCAACGACGGCCAGCAGATCACCCGCAAACAGGTGCGGCGCCTCAACGACGAATTTTTGGCGGCGACCAGCCCGCTGTTGCCTGAGGAGATTCGCCAGCGCACGGCCGAAAATCTGCTGCCGCCCAAGGCTGTGGCGCCGCTCGTCAAGGAGCTGGCCAAGTTGCCCGAGGACCAGCAGGACGATCTGCGCCGGGTGCTGCGCGAGGAGCCAGAACTGGAGCGGGTGAAAGATGTGACCTCGACGGCTCGCTGGCTCAGCAAGGCGGCTGAAGCCTCGCTGGCGGTGCGTGCCTTCCAGCAGGGTGAGCTCGACTTTGACAAAGCCCTGCAGGAAGCCCAGCGGCTCGATGCCCTGGGACTGCTCGCCGATGCGGTCGGTCAGGCCCAGGCCCTCGAGTCGGCGGTGCTCAAGTTGCACACCAGCTGGCGCCGCCTGGGCGGCCTGCAGGAGCGCCTCTGGCTCGAGAGCGGCAGCAGCACGCCCCACCTGCGCGAGTTGCTGACGGCGTTGCAGTCGCTCAGCGGCGCCACCTTGCGGGTGTCGCTGGGCGAGCTGGCCGGGGGCAAGCGGGTGCGCCTGCAGTTGGTCGAAGAATCCCCCGATCAGCTCGAGCCACCGCCGCTGCCGGTGACAGCCACGACGATCTCTACATCTGGTGTCTGAGCGGAGCCGCTAAGCTGCCTGTGCACCAGGGGTGGCGCCTGCCTTGGCCAAGACGCGCAAGCAGCCCAAGCCCAGCCCTGCTGCTGTTGTCCCGTCCGCTGGCGAGGAAACAGCACCTGCTGATGCCTTGCAGGCTGCGCTGCAGCAGCACTTCGGCTGGCCGGCGTTTCGCCCCGGCCAGCGCGAGGTTGTTGAAGCCCTGCTCGCGGGTCGCGACGCCCTGGCGGTGTTGCCCACCGGCGCTGGTAAATCGCTCTGCTATCAGCTGCCAGCTCTGGTGCGGCAGGGGCTGGTGGTGGTGCTTTCGCCTTTGGTGGCCCTGATGCAGGACCAGGTGGGGCAGCTGCAGCGCCGCGGTATTGCGGCAGCCTGTCTGCACCAGGGCCTGCCTGCAGAACAGCGGCTGGCGCTGCTGCAGCGCCTGCGTCAAGGCAGCCTGCGGCTGTTGTATTTGGCGCCCGAGCGCTTGCAGCTTGAGAGCACGCGGCAGTTGCTCGAGCAGCAGGCCGATCGCAGGCAGCTTGTCGCGATCGCCGTCGATGAGGCCCATTGCATCAGCGCCTGGGGCCATGACTTCAGACCTGACTACCGCCGCCTGGGCAGCCTGCGGGCCCTCTGCCCCGGGGTGCCCCTGGTGGCTCTGAGCGCCACAGCGGCGCCCCAGGTGCGCGCCGACATGATTCGGCTGCTGCAGTTGCGCCGACCGCTGGTGCAGGTCCATTCGGCCAGGCGTCCCAACCTGGCCTATGCCATGCGCCTGCGGCCCCAGGAGCCTTTGCCTCTGGTGTTGCAGGCCATCGAGCAGGCCCGCGGTGCACGCTTGATTTATGCCCGCACCCGGCGCGCTGTCGAAAGCTGGTGCCAGCAGCTTCGCCAGGCCGGCCACGAAGCCATCGCTTATCACGCCGGGCTTGAGCCAGAGGCCCGCCAGCAGGCGCTGGAGCATTTTTTGGGCCATGCCAATCCGGTGCTGGTGGCCACCGTGGCCTTTGGCATGGGGGTTGATCGGCCCGATGTGGGGCTGGTGCTGCACCTGGTCTTGCCGGCCAGTGCCGAGGGTTATTTGCAGGAGTCAGGCCGCGCGGGCCGCGATGGCCAGCACGCCGATTGCCTGGTGCTCTATTCACCTGCCGATCGCATCAGCCTGGGCTGGGCTGTGGCCCGCGGCGCTCAGGCTGAGGCCGACCGCCAGCGTTCGCGGATCGCTCAGCAGCAACTGCGCCGTATTGAGGCGATTGCTGAGGGTGACGCCTGCCGCGAGCAGGCGCTGTTGCGCGCTGTGGGCGAGGTTGTCTCGCCCTGCGGGCGCTGCGACACCTGTCTGGCGGCGCCTGAGCGGGTGGCGCGCGACTGGTCGCCTTGGGTCACCCAGGTGCTGCAAGCGCTGGAGCCCGCCGATGGCATCGAGCTGCGCGCCCTGGCGCGGGATCTGCGTCAGCAAGACCCCTCGGCCAGCGAGCGTTGGGGCTGGCTGGCTCGGCGCCTGGTGCAAGAAGAACTGCTCTCTGAAAGCGATGACGGCGCGCAGCGGCTGTATTTGCGTGGCCAGGGCCGCCAGTACCTCAGGCGGCCCTGGCCGTTGAGGTGGGCCGCCTGATCAGCCGCCTTTGCTGCTGCAGAGGTCGCTGACCAGGCGCTGTTCGTAATCGTTTTGCGGGCTGTCCCAGGTGCGCCACTGGCCGCTCTGGCTGGTGGCGTTGAGCTTGCGCGCGCCGCAGTTGATCGCCAGGTAATGGGGTTTGCCGTCACGGCCGAGGCTGGGGGCCACAAAGCTGCCGCCCATGGCCCGCCAGTTGGCCCAGTCGACCTGCATCGGCCCGTAGGTGCGCCAATCAGGACCCACCGGCTTGCGGGCCACCGCTGCTGGTTTGCTGCTGGCAGCAGCCGGTTTCGGCTTGGCCGCAGGGGCGCTTGCCTGGGTGCTGGCGGGCTTGCTGCTGCTGGGCTGAGCGTTGCTCTTGGCCGTTGTCGCTGTGGCAGTTGCCGTTGCCTGTGCGCCGGTGGGTGCGGCGGTTGAGGTCGCTGTCGCGGTACTGCTGGCGCCTGCGGTTGCCTTAGCCGTTGGCGTCGCCGCTGGTGCCGCTGTTGCGGTCTTGGTGGTTGCTGCTTGGCTGGTCGGAGCAGGGTTTGGGGTCGCTGCGGCCCCGCTGGTTGACGGTGCTGCTGTCGTTGTGGCAGCGGCTGCCGCAGGTGCAGCGGCTGTTGCTGTCGCAACGGCTGGGGCTGCCATTGCGGTTGGGCTCGCGGTAGCAGGGGTGGTGGCCGCAGGTTTGCGGGCTACGGCGGCATCGCTGGCTTTGGGCTTCGGTTTGGGTTTGCTGGCGATGACCTTGGGCTTGGGTTTGGCCACTGGCGGGGCTGCCTGCAGCTGCAGGCGGGTGCCGGCCGCCACCATGTTGGGGTCGGTGATCTTGTTGAGGCTGATCAGGCGCTCAACCGGCACGTTGTAGTCAGAGGCGATGTGGCTGAGGGTCTCGCCGCTTTGCACCACATGGAAACGGGCGTTGGCGGGCTTGGCCTTGGCCACGGCCGGCCGGGGACGCATCGGCACAGTGAGGCGTGTACCGGCCACCACCATGTTGGCGTTGCTGATGCCGTTGAGTTGCATCAGCCGCTCCACGCTGGTGCTGTTGCGTGCGGCAATCTCAGAGAGGGTTTCACCGCTTTTGACGGTGTAAAAGCCTGTCGCACCTGCGGCGGCAGGAGCGCTGGCTGCGGTTGCAGCACGCGCTGCCCCAGGGATCACCAACCGCTGGCCGATCTGCAGTGAGGTGGGATCTTGAATGCCATTGGCCTGCATCAGCCGGTTGAGGCTGACGCCGTAGCGCTCGGCGATCTCGGAGAGGGTTTCGCCGCTGCGCACCGTCACACTGCTGCCGCCGCGGGCGCTGGGGGCTTGGGCCGTGGGGCGGCCTGCGCCAGGGATCACCAACCGCTGGCCCACCTGCAGCAGGGTGGGATCTTTGATGCCGTTGGCCTGCATCAGCCGGTTGAGGCTGACGCCGTGGCGCTCGGCGATTTCTGAGAGGGTCTCGCCTGATTTAACGACCACATCGGCGCGGGCGGCGGGAGCCAGCACGGCTCCGGTGGGTAACACCACCGCTAGGGCCAGGGCAGCAACAGAGCGACGCATGGGCACTACAGCTGGATTAGGCAACCTTAAGGGGCCTGCCAGCTCACGCCCAGCCTTTTGGTTGATCAGGTCTGCTGATCGCCCAACGGGCAGCCCGGCTGGCTTAGGGCAGCAGCCACTTCAGCAGCGGCAGCTTGCCGGTGTAGGGCGGGTAGCGCAGTGGGATGTCACCCCAGAAGTGTCGATGCACAACGGTGCGCTGGTGCGAAAAGGTGCGAAAGCCCGCTTCGCCGTGGTAGGTGCCCATGCCGCTGGCGCCCACGCCGCCAAAGGGCAGGTTGGCATCGCCGGCTTGCACGATCACATCGTTGAAGCTGACCGTGCCAGAGCTGGTGCTCTGCAGCGTTTGCCGCTGGGCTTGCCGGCTGCCGCTAAACAGATACAGAGCGAGCGGTTTGGGCCGCTGGTTGATGAAGCGCAAGGCCTCATCCAGTGAGGCTGTGCTCAACAGCGGCAGGATCGGCCCAAATAGCTCCTGTTGCATCAAGGGATCGGCCGGATCCTGCACGTCCACCACGGTGGGCTCGATGCGCCGACGCGTTGGATCGCTGCGCCCCCCGATGCGGATCTGACCGCGGCTGCGGGCTCCTTGCAGCAGCGCCTCGAGCCGCTCGAACTGGCTCTGGTTGACGATGCTGCCCAGATCGGGGCTGTGCAGCGGCTCAGGCCCGTAGAGGCGCGTGCATTCGCGGTGCAACGCTTCGAGCAGTGGCGCTTTAGCGCTGTGCTCGACCAACAGATAGTCGGGCGCCACGCAGGTCTGGCCGGCGTTGAAGCCTTTTCCCCAGATCAGCCGCCGTGCGCTCACGCCCAGCGGTGCATCGGCCAGCACAATCGCCGGACTCTTGCCGCCCAGCTCCAGGGTCACCGGGGTGAGGTGCCTGGCGGCGGCCGCCATCACCAGCCGGCCGACCCGCTCGCCACCGGTAAAGAAGATGTGATCGAAACGCTCCTCGAGCAATGCTGCCGCGGCTGTGCTGTCGCCTTCGACCACCTGCACGCTGCCATCGGGAAAATGCGCCTTGATCAAATCTGCAATCAGCGCCGAGGTGGCGGGGGTGTGCTCAGAGGGCTTGAGCACCGCGGTGTTGCCAGCAGCCAGGGCGCTGACCAACGGATGCAGGCACAGCTGAAAGGGGTAATTCCAGGGGCTGATGATCAACACGCAGCCCAACGGCTCACAGACCTGCAGCGCCTGGGCCGGCTGCAGATACAGCGCCACCGGGAGGCGGCGCGGGGCCATCCAGCGGCGCAGTTGGCGGCGGCTGAGCTTGAGCTCTTGGCGCACCGCGACCAGCTCCATCGCTGCCTCGAGTGGCGGTTTGCCCAGGTCCTGGGCCAGGGCGGCGGCCACGGCATCGCCAGAGGCATCGAGCAGGGCTGCGAGCCGCTGCAGTTGGCCGAGCCGCCAGCTGAGCGGTCGCGTGAGGCCGCGGCTCACTGGCTCTCGCATTGCAGCAATCGAGGGAGCCATGGGCTTGGGGCGCGCAACGCCAGGGCCCACCAGGTTGGCAAATCCGTTGGTTGGTTCAGCGCTGGCTGAGCTGCTGTTGCAGGTGCACCAGCAGCGCCTCGACACTGGGGTGGTGGCGCAGTTCGGCAAGCACGAGGGCGGCACTGTCAGCCTCAGCGGTGAGGCTCACACTGGTGATGCTTTGATCAATGCCCTGCGCCAGGGCGACGGCGGGAACCACCGCCATATCGAGCACCTGGCGCCGCAGCAGGTCAACACAGCGCGGCCGCGGGCGGGTGCTGCAGCTCAGCGGAGGGCGCAGCGGAGCGCTCAGTGCTGGCAGCTTCAGATCGCGGTGGCACATCCACTGCAGATGGCCTGCTCCACCGGCCAGGCGCCGCAGTTGTGAGGCATGCCGCAGGCTGGCCAACACCTGCAGGTTGTTGCTGGCTTGGTAGCTGCCGTCGTCTTTGTTGAACGCAAGATCGAGCTGCTGGCTCACCCTGCGGTAGGAGCGTGAGATCGAGCTTTGGTCGCAGTTCATCCACAGGGCAGCCGCAGCCGTGCTGCCACTGACTTCAAGGGCATCCAGGATCGGCAACCCTTCGAGAAAGATGTCGCGCATGGCAGCCATGCAACTGATGCATGTGCACCGTATGCATGGTTGTGGCGGCAGATCGCCTCTCTACCCGCTAGTGGGTAGACGCAGGACGATTGAGGCGCCCCCGAGCGCGGCTGAGTGCCCCAGCTCGATGCTGCCTCGATGGTTCGCAAGCGTGGTTTGCACCACAAACAAGCCCAGGCCGCTGCCTTCGTCTCGGCCGCTCTCGAGCGGCTCGAGCAGGTTGAGGCCACTGGGCAGCCCGGGGCCGTTGTCGTCGATGCGGAGCTCCACGGCGTTTGGCTCTGCGCTCAGGGCGATGGAGATCCGGCGCGGCTGCCCTTGCAGCAGCAGGGCTTCGATGCTGTTGCGCAAGACGTTGACGATGGCGATCTGAAGCTGGGCCGCATCGCCTTTGATCGGCACATCGACATCAAGCCCTTCGCTCGCGATGTCGATGTCTGCCGCGCTCAGGGCTGGTTTGAGATACAGCAGAGCACTGCGGCACAGTTGGGCCAGATTGAGGCGTTGATGGCTGGTCTGCACGTTGCGCAGCAGGGTGCGCATTTGTTCGATGGTGAGCACCATCTGATCAGCGGCTGAGCTGATCGCCTCAAGCTGCTGCCTGAGCGCTGGGCTCAGCGTTGCCTCGTTGCCCCTGGCATTGAGCAGCAACTGGCTGTTCAAGAGGATCTGGCTCAACGGCAGCTTGATTTCGTGGGCCACAGCTGAGGCCTCTAGGCTGCTGCGCAGCTTGCTTTTGAGCAGCTCAAGGGCCTGGGCATCTTTGCGCTGCTCACGCACGGCCGCGGCGGCCAGCGCCAGCTGCGAGCGCTCAAGCTGGGTGACCAGCTCGCCGATTGCAGCAGCCATGCAGCGCACCTCAACAGCGGCTTCGGCCGGCAACGAGGCATCAAAAATTGTGCGCTGTTGCTTGGAGGCAGCGTATGCGCGCTGTTGCAGCAGCTCCAGCGGGGCGAGCAGCCAGCTGATCAGTTGGCGGTTGAGCAGCAGCACACCACCAAGGGCCAGCACACCGAGGGCTAGGGCGATCGCGCTCTGCTGGCGGCTTTGCAGCAAAGCCTGGTCTTCGCTGAGCGCGGTGATCAAGATCCAGTTGAGGCCCTGGGCCCTGCCCCAAGGCACGGCCTCGATGGTGTATGCGGTGCCATCAACCTCAAGCGCAAACCAAGGCTTGTTGCGTTGCGGTGCGATCACGGCTTGGTGCGGCCGCAGCTGCTGGCCCTGCGGCACAAACAGCTGGCGTGACACCGCCTTGGCCAGTGGATCGGCGAGCTGGTCGATCCGCGCTCGCGCGGGCCGCTCGGCAGCTGTGGTGAGTTTGAGTTCGGCTTTTGAGCTGGCCACTATCAGGCCGCTGGGCTCGACCACCAGGGCCAGGCCAGGCTGCGTTTGCCACAGCTCAGCTAGCCAGGTGCTCAGCTGGCTGAGCACAAAGTCGACACCGATCACCCCCAGCAACCTGCCGGCCCGATCACGCACCGGTTCGTTGTAGGAGATGGCAAAGACATGGGGCTTGTCTTCCCACTGGTAGATCGAACTCCAGGTGGCTCGGTTGGCCTTGATCGTGTCCGCGTACCAGGCTTCCTTGTGGAAGGTGTCCATGCCAGGAACCACCTCGAGCAGCCGGCCGCGCGCACCGTTGGCTCCCAGGGCATAGACGCCGAGCTTGCCGCGGCCTAAGGGGCGCTCGCTGTCTTCATTGAGCACCAGCTGGCCGGACTCCAGCCGTTCGACTCCCAGAAAGCTGCCTTGCGCGCTGCCCCAGTTGATGTAGCCCACCGGATAGAGCTGCATCTGGCGCCAGAAGCGCTGGCCCAGCTGGTCAAAGTTGCCGAGCTGCAGGCTGCCCTGACGGATGGCCAGCATGTTGTCGCGGTTGATCGTCAGCGGCGCCTGCAGCCTCGCCGCCAGGGCTTCTGATAGCTCGGTGAGCTTGTGTTGCTGGCGCTCGAAGCTCAAGCGCTGCAGGCCTTCGCGCCGGCCGTTGGCATAACCAAAAAGGCCGGTGGCGATGCCGACCAACAGCAGCTGAACGGCGCTAAACAGCACCAGCCTGGCCGCAAGACGTTCTGGCAGCAGGCGCTTCATGCCCCTGTCTGCAGCGCTGCACTGCGCACCAGTTCAGCTCCGCTGCGGCCGAGCCGGCGGGCAATCGCCTTGCGATGGGTTTCCACGGTGGCCACGGACAGCTCAAGCTTGTTGGCGATCTGTTTGTTACTGAGCCCCAGGCCAATCAGCGCATAGACGCGCTGTTGAGCGGGCGTCAGCGACTCCGCGGCGCGGCCCAGATCAGCTGTTGGCAGAAGCTCTTGAATCACCCGCAGCAGGGTGTCAAAGGTGGCTGTCTTGTCGACCACGCCCAGCAGCAGCGGCTCGAGCGCTTCAGGGCAGATGAACCCTGCTGCCTGGGCCGAGAGCACCACCGCCTTGGCGTGGGGACACCATTGGGCCATTTCCTCGAGCACCGGCAGCCCGTCGCCATCGGCCAGGCTCAGATCAAGAATCACAAGGTCGGGCCTGTGCAGGCGGCAGGCGGCGATGCCCGCCCTGGCGCTGGCGGCGGTGGCCACCACCTCGAGCTCCGGCTGAGCCTCGAGCAGCCGCTGCAGCAGCTCGAGAAACATGACCTGGTCTTCGACGATCAGGCAACGCAGCTGGGCGGCCGGCTGGTTCATCAGGCGGGGAGGTAGTAGCGCACCAGGGTGAACACCCGGCTGTGGCGCTGATCGAGGGCTTGGCGCATGTTGATGCCGCGCTGGTTGAGCAGCAAGCTGTCAAAGCGGTAGCGCGGAATCGCCATCGGCATCACGATCGTGAGGCTGCGATCGGGCGAGTCCTGCTCCAAGGTTTCAACGAAATCGACAAACGGGGTTACCAGCGAGGCAAAGGGGCTCTCGAGGATGCGCAGTTCAAGATTGGGGTCGTCCCCGGCAACCTGCTCCCAGCGCTGCCGGATCAGGTCCAGGTCGTCTTCTTCGGCGCGGACCCAGGCACCGACCACCCGATCGGAGACCGTGGCCGCATAGCGCAGCGCATTGAGCGTGGGCCGGCTGAACGAGGGAATCCAGACGACGCTGGTGTTGCCGATCGGAGGACTGTGGATGGGCACTGCGATCGGGGCCATGGTGTTTGGTTCCAGGGCGATCGCCTGGTAGACGCGGCGGTAGCGGCCGCGAATGCGGGCCAGCAGCACCACCAGCGCTGGAATCGCGATCACCACGGTCCAGGCGCCCTCGTCAAATTTGCTGATTACGATCACCACCAGCACCACGGCGGTGCTGGCGGCCCCCAGGGCGTTCATGGCTAGCCGCCCCTGCCAGCCCTGGCTGCGCAAGCGCCACCAGCGCACCACCATGCCCGCCTGCGAGAGGGTGAAGGCCATGAACACGCCCAGGGCGTAGAGGTTCACCGCCACCGTGGTGTCGCCGCGGCAGACCAGCACGATCAAGGCGGTGGCGATCACCAGCACGGCAATGCCGTTTTGAAACACCAGCCGGTCGCCGATCCAGCCCATCTGCCGCGGCAGAAACTGGTCTTTGGCCAGCATGGCCGCCAGCCGCGGGAAGCCGGCAAAGGCTGTGTTGGCGGCCAGGGTCAGGATCAGCAGCGTGGTGATCTGCAGCGCCCAGAACAGGGGGCTGCCGGCGCCGAACACGCGCATGCCGATCTGGGCCAACACGGTGCGATCGGGGTTGGGTGCAATGCCGTACAGCCAGGCCAGGGTGCTGACGGCCAGAAACAGGCCGGCCAGCAGCAGACCCATCACCAACATCGTGGCGCGGGCGCGCTGGGCTGCCGGTTCGCGGAACACCTTGACCCCATTGGCGATCGCCTCGATGCCGGTCATCGCCGAGCAGCCCGAGCTGAAGGCCCGCAAAATCAGAAACAGCCCCAGCGGTTCAGCGGCGCGGGTGAGCGGCGGTGCATCGGGGCTGAAGCCATGCACAAACGCCAGGTTCTGCAGGCCAAACAGGGCCAGCAGTACCACCATCACCACAAAGGCATAGGTCGGCAGGGCAAAGGCCCGGCCTGCTTCTTTGGTGCCGCGCAGATTGGCCCAACCCACCAGCAACAGCAGTAGCAGGCTCAGCGGCACTTCGTAGGGCAGCAGAGCCGGCAGCAGTGATGAGAGTGCCTGGGTGCCGGCCATCAGGCTGACCGCGGCGGTCAGGGTGTAGTCGACCAGCAACGAAGCCGCAGCCACCAGCGACGCCAGGGTGCCGAGGTTCTCGCGGGCCACCACATAGGAGCCTCCGCCTTCGGGGTAGGCCTCGATCGTCTGGCGGTACGAGAGCACCACGACCGCGATCAACGCGATGATGGCCCCAGTGATCGGCAGCGACAGGCCCAGGGCGCCGCTGCCCGCCAAAATCAACACCCCCAGGGCAGCCTCGGTGGCATAGGCCACCGACGAGAGCGCGTCCGACGAGAGGATCGGCAACGCCTCAAAGCTGGGCAGCTTTTCGCCCTCGGCCTGTGTGCGCGGCAGCGGTTTGCCAAACAGCCGCTGGATCAGGGCAACAGTCAAGTCACGGACGCTGGTCTGCCCACAGAATGCACACGTCGTGCTGCAGCTGTCAGCTCCTCGTCCAGCTGCCGGGGTGTTGGCGTGGCGCTTGTCAAAAAGCCCTTGACGAGACTTGAACTCGTGACCTCTCCCTTACCAAGGGAGTGCTCTACCGCTGAGCTACAAGGGCATGTGGAAGGTGGGCCGGGCTGGATTTGAACCAGCGTAGGCAGAGCCAGCGGATTTACAGTCCGCCCCCATTAACCACTCGGGCACCGACCCGAACCACACCGCAAGAACTTACCAGTCGGTGTGCCCCCTGGCGGGCCTTCTTACGATCGTGCTCAGACCTGCTGCGACCTGGGCCCAGCTGGACCCATTCACGATGCGAATCCTGCTGCTCAACGGGCCCAACCTCAACCTGCTGGGTAGCCGTGAGCCCGGCCTCTACGGCGCCCAGACCCTGGCGGCCATTGAAGAGAGCCTGCAGCAGCAGGCCGCAGGCCTGGGGGTTGCGCTTGAGACCTTTCAAAGCAACCACGAAGGCGCTCTGGTGGAGCGAATCCATCAGGCCGCCGGCCAGATCGACGGCATCTTGATCAACGCCGGTGCGCTCACCCACACCTCGATCGCCCTGCGCGATGCCCTGCTCGGTGTGGCGATCCCCTTTGTGGAGTTGCACCTGAGCAATGTGCACGCGCGGGAACCATTCCGCGCGCACTCCTATTTGGCCGACAAGGCAGTCGGGGTGATCAGCGGTTTTGGCCCCAGCAGCTACCGGCTTGCGCTTGAGGGGCTGGTGGAGCGCCTGAGGCAAGCGGCATGACGCCCACACAGGCTTTGGCTCCAACGCCGGTGGCCAGGGTCAAGTGGCTGGCGGCGCCCACCAGCTCAAGCTGGCTGGAGGCCGCCAATGCCCGCCCTGACCTGCTGTTGATGGACCATGCCCACTGCGAGCGCAAGGCCGCCGGGGTGGCCTTGCAGCTCATGTTTCGCTACCCGGCCGAGCCTGGCCTGGGCGAAGCGCTCAGCCCCCTGGCCCGCGAGGAGCTCGAGCACTTTGAGCTGGTGCTGCAGCTCTTGCAGCGCCGGGGCCTGGCGCTGCGGCCGCTGCCAGCGCCTGCCTACGGCGCCCGGCTCAGCAAGGCCGTGCGGCGCGACGAGCCCCAGCGCATGCTCGACAGCTTTCTGGTGGCGGGTCTGATCGAGGCCCGCAGCCACGAGCGCATGGCGCTTTTGGCTGCCGGCGCCTCAGACCCTGAGCTGCGGCAGCTGTACAGCGAGCTGCTGGCCAGTGAGGCCAGGCACTTCGGCCTCTACTGGGTCCTTGCAGAAGAGCGCTTTGGCCGTGAGGTCACGGCAATTCGCCTGCAGGAGCTGGCCTCTGTTGAGCTGGATGCTCTCACTGGCGAGCTCAAGTGCCCCGATGAACTGCGCATGCACGCCGCCGGTGTTGCGCTGCCCTGAGCCTTAGAGCGCCACCTCGTCGAGCCGTGGATAAGCGTCGGCGATCGTGTCGCCGGTGAACTCAGCCACCCAGCCCTCTGTGTTGTTGAAAAAGCGCAGGGCACAGAAGTGGGGCTCAGGCCCCATGTCGAACCAGTGACGGGTGCCGGCGGGCACGCTGATCCAGTCGTCCTGTTCACAGAGCAGCTGCAGCACCTCACCGCCGAGGTGCAGGCAGAACAGTCCACGACCTTCAACAAAAAAGCGCACCTCGTCTTCGCTGTGGGTGTGCTCGGCCAGAAACTTTTGGCGCAGGGCGGCGCGATCCGGGTGATCAGGGCTCAACCGGATCGCATCGACCGTGGCGTAGCCGCCTCCTTGCTGCACGCGGGCGATCTCGCTGGCGTAGGCAGAGAGGATCTCTTCCTGGCTGGCCGCGGCGCCTAGCTGCGCGCGGGCTGGCCAGCGTGCAAAGCCAATGCCCCGCTGATCCAGCTCGCGTTGGATCAGCTCGCCGTCACTGGTCAGCAGCTCGGGCAGCGGTTGCATCGCTGCCTGGCGAGCCTCCGCGTGAGCGGTGTGGTCGTAGAGGGCCAGCAGCGTCATGGCTGTGCTCCCAAACCAGAGGCAGCAGTCTAAAAAGTGGGCAGAACACCACCGGATCGCCCATGACGAGCGTCGATTGGTTCTCGCTGCTGCATCCGGTACTGGCGATCCTGTTCATCTATCCGGTGGTGGGTGCCACCGTGAGGCTCGGCATCTTGGTCCGTGAAAAGCGCCTGGGCATCACCCAGCAACCGGCCACGGTGCCTGCCGAGCACAGCGACCATGGCCGCTGGTTGACCAGCGGTGTGGTGGTGGCCTCTTTGGTGGCCCTGCTCTTTTCGTTTGGCAGCCAATACAGCGCCGATCCGGCTGCCTTTGCCGGTGGCAGCGGCCGCCTGGCCCTGCTGCTGCTGGCGGCAGCCGGCACCCTGGTGAGCCTGCTGGCGCTGTGGCGGGTGCGCCGCCCGCTGTGGCGGGGCAGTTTTGCCCTGCTCTGCTGGGCGGGACTGCTGGGCCTTGGCAGCCAGCCTGAGATCTGGCGTCTGTCGGATAACCCCTTCAGCGGCAGCTTTTGGGCCTCTCACTACTGGGCCGGCATGTTGCTGAGCGGTTTGATGCTGTGGACCACGGCCGCCCGGCCGGAGATTCAGCGCTCGCTGCGGCTGCGGCGCCTGCATGTGAGCGCGGCGGTGCTGATTTGTCTGCTGCTGGCTGTGCAGGCGATCACCGGCAGCCGCGATCTGCTCGAGATCCCGCTGAGCTGGCAGAAGCCGGCGATCGACAGCTGTGACTTCAACGCCCGGCAGTGCCCGGTGCCTGCAGCACAAGGCTCCGCTGGCCTGGTTCCAATCGCCGCGGTTGTTGCAGCAAGCGCTTGAGCAGCTCCAGCCGAAAGGCCACCATCAGCCCGGCGAGCCAGGGCCAGATCACGGTCATGGCGGCGCCGTAGAAAGAGTGCAGTTGCCCTTGCAGTGGCCATGGACCCCAGCAGAGCTGCTGCCGGTCTAACCCTGGTAGGCGTTGGGCCTGGCGATCCCCAGCTGCTCACCGTGGCGGCCGTCAAGGCGATTGAGACCGCCAGCGTGGTGGCTTACCCGGTGGCGCGCGAGGGAGCCACCGGCATGGCGGCCTCCATTGCCGCACCCTGGATCGGCGCTCAGCAGCGGCGTTTGCCGCTGCTGTTTCCAATGGTGAGCGAGGCCGAGCCGCGCATTGCCGCCTGGCATGCCGCCGCCGACGCCTTGGCGGCCGAGGTCGCTGGCGGCAAGCAGGTGGTGTTGCTGTGCGAAGGCGATGCGTCGCTTTTTGCCAGTTGTAGTTACGTGCTGCTCGCCTTGGCCGAGCGCCATCCGGCCTGCCCGCTGCGGGTGATTCCGGGCATCACCTCGGTGGCGGCGGCCGCCGCCGCAGGCAGCTGGCCTCTGGCGCTACAGGGCGAGGGGCTGCTGATTCGCCCCACCCCCGAAACCCCTGCTGAGCTGGAGGCACTGCTCGATTGGGCGGCGGCGGATCCAGCGCCAGGGTCAGCTCAGACCACCCTGGCGCTGCTCAAACTGGGCCACCGCTGGAGCTGGGTGCGGCCGCTGCTGGAGGCGCGAGGCTTGCTCGAGGGTGCCCTGTTTGCCCAGCGGGTGGGCTGGCCCGAGCAGCTGTTGGCGCCTGCCGCGGCGGTGCCAGCGGCCGAGCAGCCCTACTTTTCGCTGTTGCTGATTCGCCAGGGCTGGCCGGCTGTGCTGCCCTAGACCAGGTTTTGTCTGGCACCCTTGAGCAGTGCCAGAGCTGCAGCGGGCGTGGGGGCGCGCATGAGGTTGTGGCGCAGCTGCGGTGCGCCGGCAAAGCCGCTGCACAGCCAACCCATGTGCTTGCGGGCAATCAGCAGGCCGTGATCGCCCCGTGCCGCCACCAGGGCCTGCAGCTGCTCAGCCGCCAGCGCCAGCCGCTCGGCGGGGCCGGGCGTCGGTGGAATCGTCTGGCCGGCCAGGGCGGCGGCCAGTTGGCCCACCAGCCAGGGGGCGCCCATGGTGCCGCGGCCCACCATGACCCCATCGGCGCTGGTGAGCTCCAAGCAGGTGAGGGCGTCGGCTGGGGTGTTGATATCGCCGTTGGCGATTACGGGGATGCTTAGCGCCGCTTTGACATCGGCGATGGCCTCCCAGTCGGCGCGGCCTTTGAAGCCTTGCGCGCGCGTGCGGCCGTGCAGGGTCAGCAGCTGGGCGCCGGCGCTTTCGAGCCGGCGGCACCAACGCACTGCTGCAGCGCTGATCTGCGGTTGCTCGCCGGCCAGTGCTGGATCACCGCACCAGCCCAGCCGCGTTTTGACGGTGAGTGGGATCTGCACGGCCGCGGCGACGGTTTCAACAATGCGGGCGGCCAGATCGGGGTCGTTGATGAGCCCGCTGCCGCCGCCCTTTTTGGCGATCTTTTTGACCGGGCAGCCCATGTTGATGTCGATCAAAAAGGCGCCGGCGGCCTCGGCGCGGCGGGCGGCGTCGGCCATGGCGGCGGGCCTGTGGTCAAACAGCTGCACGCCGATCGGACCGGGTTCGTTGGCCAGTTCCTCCACCTTGATCAGGCCATGGCCCAGCTCGAGGCTGGTGGCATTCACCATCTCGGTGAACAGCAGCGCCTCGGGTGCCCAGCGCCGCACCAGTTCTCTAAAAATGCGGTCGCTCACCCCCGCCAGCGGCGACTGCAGCACGCGGCAGCGCAGCGTGCGGCTGACCCCGTTGCCGCGCAACACCAGCGGGCTATTGAGTCCGAGAGGTGCAGGTGGGGGGGCCGCGATCATGGGATTCAGATTGCCTGACTCCAGGCCCCACGCTCCCCGTGCAGGACGCCGCCACGCCCGTTCCCTACCCCCTGAGCCGCGAGCTGCTCGAGGCGGTGCTGGCCGACCGGCTCAGCGATCGCTTCGTGTGTGAGCTGATCTGGCCGCGCCTGGGTTATGAGCAAGACGGCTCGGGAACCTGGAGCGCGGGCCCGGCTGCGAGCGAGGTGTGGCGAGAGTCCTTCCCGATCGAACCGCAGTTCATTGCCCAGCGGCCCCCCAGCGTCGCCCTGACCCGCTCGATCGCCAAAGAGCACAAGCAGCTGCTCAAGGAACAGCTCGGCTTTGGCGGCTACAGCATTGGCGAGCTGTACCCGCGCCGCACCCGCCGGGCCACCGCCGTCAACTGGCTGCTGGCCCACCTGGCCGGCCGCGGTGAGCCGTTAAATGAAACAGGTCCGGTGCCCGAGCTACTGCCGCTACCGGCTGATCCGGTGGCAGGGCACCCGGGCGATCTGCCGGTCCGTTGAGCCTCCAGCTCTAGGGCTGGAGAACGGTGATCTGCGGTTGCTGGTTGAGGGGCATCACTTTGATCTGGCCGCCATCGAGAGGAAGCCGATCAAAGTTGAGGCTGCGCAGGTCAGGATTGTTGTAGGTCTGGATGTAATACACCTTGTTTTTCAGATCAGCGGCGACGCTCCATTCCGTGATCTCATAGGTGGTGGTTGCCCCGGCGCCGCCAAAGCTGCTGCCAGCAGGTTCGACAATGCTTCCGGGCGGCAGATCGAATTGCCCCAAGATGCGGAAGGCCGTGCCGACCTGTTGTTGGGTGGTGAGATTGGTTGGGGCTGAGCGGCTAAACAGCAA
>JBMSMG010000029.1:0-19213 GCA_049421025.1 Prochlorococcaceae cyanobacterium
TGTCACCAACCATGGCGGGCTCAACGAACGGTTCTGGCAACAATTGGCGCAACCCGCCCTCTGAAGCGCAACAAGGCTAGGTAAGCTCGCACAACGCGATTGCGCTTTCAGATGCTGATCACCGCTGGTTGGGCCTCCCTGGCCGCCATCTTCACGTTTTCGATCGCCATGGTCGTCTGGGGCCGCAACGGCGACGGCAGCATCAATTTCTGAGTGGTTGAGCTGCTTGCGGATCCTTCAAGGATCCTGTCGCTGACTGCAGCTGTCCTGCTGGTGTTTGTCAGTGTGTCTGTCGTCTATCTCTCGAGCGTCGAGTGGCGTGATCGCCGCCGGCGCAAGCTGCAGGAGCGCAAATCACGTCCGTGAGCCCCGCAGCTGCGCTGGCGCCCTGGGCCTATGCCACAGCAGCCCGGCTGCTTCAGCCTCCTGAGCCCTTGACGGAGCCCAAGCGGGTTCCCCTGGCTGAACTGCTGCAGGATCTGCCCTGGGCCGTTGAGCCGGAAACCTTTGCGCTACCCGATGCGCAGCTGGCTGCGGCCCTGCTCACGCCGATTGCCGCAGAGGAGGCCGAATCTCTGCGCCAGGCGGCCGACAGCTTGCGCGCGGCCCTGGTGGGCGACACGGTCACCTACGTGATCAACCGCAACCTCAACCTCAGCAACCACTGCGTCAAGCACTGCAGTTTCTGCGCCTTTCGCCGCGATCCGGGCACAGCGGGGGCGTACTGGCTCAGCCGCGATGAGCTGCAGGCCAAAGCGGCAGAAGCCCACCAGCGCGGTGCCAGCGAACTGTGTGTGCAGGGCGGTCTCAACCCAGAAGCGCGTCACAACGGCAGCCTGCTGGCCTACGCCGAGGCGATGCTCTCGGATCTGCTCGAGGCGGCACCGGGGGTGCATCTGCATGCGTTTTCCCCCCAGGAACTGTTGTTCATGGCCGAGGGTGACGGCCTGCCGCTCGATGTGGTGATCGATCGGCTGCAGCAGGCCGGGCTGGCGTCAGTGCCGGGCACCGCGGCTGAGGTGCTCAGCGAGCCGCTGCGGCGCGTGCTCTGCCCTGAAAAGCTCAGCGCCCGCAGCTGGGTGGCGGTCATGTTGCAGGTCCATGGGCGCGGGCTGCCGGCTACCTCCACACTCATGGCGGGCCACATCGAGACCGGTGCCGACCGGGCCGCCCATCTGCTCACCCTGCTTGCGCTGCAGCGTCATGCCCTGGAGCGCGGGCAGACGGGCTTCACCGAATTTGTGCTGCTGCCGTTTGTGGGCCAGGCGGCGCCGGCGCCATTGCGTCAGCGGGTGGGGCGTGATCAGCCAGACCTGCAGGCCATGCTGCAGCTCACAGCTGTTTCACGATTGCTGCTGGGGCCTTGGATTCGCCATCACCAGCCCAGCTGGGTCAAGCTGGGTCTGGCGGGGGCCACTGAGGCGCTGCGCTGGGGCGCGAACGATCTCGGTGGCACGCTGATGGAGGAGCACATCACCACCATGGCGGGCGCCAGCGGCGGCACCAATCAAGATCCAGAGGCTCTTGAGGCTGCAGCGCGTTGCGCCGGCCGGCCGGTGCGCCGGCGTAGTACCACCTACGGGCCGTGTCCATGAAACGGCGCCTGGCCTTGCCCAACACCGCAGCACTGACGGCTGCCTTGCTGCTGCTGCCTTCGGCAGCTCTGCTGATCTGGCCCAGGCCCCAGGCCCAGGGTCTGGCCAAGCTGCTGCCCCAGATTCAGTTGCTGCAAAGCTTTGGCGCCTCAGGGGCACGGCCGCTGCCGGTGCTCTGGCGCGAGCGTTTGGGGGCTGCTGCACCTGCCCTGTGGCAACGCCAGCAGGGCACCTGGTGGCAGTTCTGGGGGGGGCATGGTGCGGCTGGGGCCTATCTGGCCCTGCCGGCCCACAGCCTCAGCGGGGTGCCGGCTGCGCGATTGCCGGTACCGCCGCTTGTGGTCGGCAACCTGGCTGTGCTGGCTGCCGATCCCCTGGCCCGTCAGGCCCTAGCTGAGCGTCTCGCCGCGGTGGTGCGGCCGCAGCGTGGGCTCGAGCAGCGCTGCCTGGCGCAGCTGCGCAGGCCTCAGGCCGTCTATTGGAGCAGCGCTGGTCTGGGATCACTGGCGGGTCCTGTGGCCCCTTTGATGCAGCGGTTGCAGCAGGGATGCCTGAGCCTGCAGCTGCGCGGGCTCAGCCTCGACTTCAACGGCGAGGCGGCGGCGGCCACCGGGGTGCTCGCCCAGCCGGCGCCTGCCCGCTGGCAGCCAAGCACCAGGCCCTTGCCGCAGAACGTTTTGCTGGAGCTCCAGGGACCCTCGCTCGAGGTGCTGCTGCAGGGTCTGCTGGCTCGGCAGTTGGTGCGCGAACCGTTGGCCGCGCGCTATGGCATTAGCGATGCGCAGTTGGCTCTGCTGCGCCGTTTGCCGTTTGTCTTGCGACTGCGCGAGCTGGCCGGGGGATCGTTTCAAGCGGGTCTTGAGCTTGAGCTGGCTCCGGCGGCGCGCGACCGCCAGGCCTGGGCGCAGCTGCTGGCAGGGCTACGCGCCCCCTTGCAGCAGCAGGGGCTGCAGGAACCCGTGCCGGCGCTGCAAGGCCTGACCCCACGCCTCAATGCGACGGGCGCCCTGCCCAGTGCCCGCTTTCGCGACGAGGCCGGCGCCGAGGTGGGCGGCTGGCGTTGGGTCTTGCCAGCCGGTCGCGCACAAGAGCCGCGCCTGCTGCTTTACCTGGGGCCCCAGCCCCAGAGCGTGCTGGGTGCTGGCGGACCTGCTCAGAGCTCAGCAGAGCTGCGGCTGCGCGCCAGACCCGCC
This sequence comes from Prochlorococcaceae cyanobacterium, assembly GCA_049421025.1. Classification (GTDB taxonomy): domain Bacteria; phylum Cyanobacteriota; class Cyanobacteriia; order PCC-6307; family Cyanobiaceae; genus RGUW01. Next base: position 2,789 of record JBMSMG010000029.1, read on the forward strand.
AGTCTCAACCGGATGGGCCTGTGGCCACAGGAATTCCCCCAGTTGATCAAGGATGCCGATCAGTTGGAGCTGGTTGCCGGTGCCGGCGCTACAGCGCCGATCAGCCAGCTGTCTGGACGCCTGGAGCTGAGCCGCCCTCGCTAGGGGTGTCGCTGGGCGGGGCTACCGCAGCCGGAGCAGCGGTGCTGCGCCGCTCACGTTTGCGCTTTTCGGCAGCAACGGTCTCTTCCATCAACTCGACGGCCTGGGCCATTTTTTCGAGATTGCTGGCGTAGAGCTTGAGATCCTTGTCGAGTCGCTCGCGCAGCAGCCCCATCGAGGCCCCCAGGTCATGGGCATAGCTGCGCAGGGCTGCAGGATCCATGGCATCGGCGCCCTGGGCCTGCTCCAGCAGTGCCATCAGGCCGACCGCCATCAGCCTTGAGTAGTGAAAATCGGGCCGCTGAATGCTGGCCAGGGCTGAGGCGATCGGCTCTGGCGCATCTTTGCCTTGCTGCTCAATCCACTGTTTGACCGCCTCAACGCTGTGCTTACCCATGGCACCAAGCGCAGCGCTGTGTTGCTGACGCAGTGCACCGCCGTCGAAGCCGCTCGAGCTGCACAAGGCGTCAAACAACGGCAGCCTTTGCGTCTCAGGCCGGTAGCCCTTGGCAAAGCCGTCAAACACCTGCACCAGCCCCACGGCAAACAGGGCATCGGCCTGAAAACCTTGCTGGCGGCTGAGCAGGTGCAGTTCGACCAGCAGCTCATCCACCATGCGCCGGTACAGCGGTCCGATCACATAAGGAAAGGCGCTGTGAAAGGCGCGCTTGCTGTCGGCAACGGTGAGGGCGGCGCTCACGCGGGTGCATCCAAGGTGCTGCGACCCTAGCGCCGCCTGTCTCAGGCCGTTTCCAGGCTCAGTAGGATCACCCCACCAAGCCGCCATGCCCTGTGACCACGATCCCCATTGTCATCGAGGAATCGGGTCGCGGCGAGCGCGCTTTTGACATTTACTCGCGCCTGCTGCGCGAGCGCATCGTCTTTTTGGGTGAGCCGGTGACCGCCGAGTCGGCCAACCGCATCGTGGCCCAGCTGCTGTTTCTCGAAGCAGAAGACCCCGACAAGGACATTTTCCTCTACATCAACTCGCCAGGCGGCTCGGTGTACGACGGCCTCGGCATTTTTGACACCATGCAGCACATCAAGCCCGATGTGCAGACCGTTTGCGTGGGCTTGGCCGCCTCGATGGGTGCCTTCTTGCTCTGCGCAGGCGCTAAGGGCAAGCGCAGCAGCCTGACCCACTCGCGCATCATGATTCACCAGCCGCTGGGCGGTGCTCGCGGTCAGGCCAGCGACATTCGCATTCAGGCCGACGAGATCCTTTACCTCAAGAAAAAGCTCAACAGCGAACTCGCTGATCGCACCGGCCAACCCCTGAGCCGCATTGAAGAAGACACCGATCGCGACTTCTTCATGTCACCGGCCGAGGCCGTTGAGTATGGACTCATCGACAAGGTGATCGACAAGCGGCCCGTGCGCCCACTCTGAGTGGGCCGAGGCCGCAGCAAGGGATCACAGGTCTCAGGGCAGAAGGGGCTCCCTCCCAGCCTGAGACCCTCCAAGATCTGTGCGGTCTGCGGCCGCCCCTTCAGCTGGCGCAAAAAGTGGGCCAGCGTGTGGGAGCAGGTCGTCTACTGCTCCGAGCGATGTCGCAACAGCCGCTGAGCGACTTCAGTGGTTGTGGCAGACCTTCTCAGCCATGGTCATATCAACGGTGCCTGGCGCAATCGCCTTCCAACCGCTGCTCACGGGACTGGTGCCGTTGCGGATCGTCATCGCTTTGCAGTTGATCAACTCAGTGCTGATGGCCTCATCTTTGGTTAGGCCCTGAACCTCGATGGTGCAGATGTTGTCCTTGCAGCCCATCGGCTTGTAGCGCACCTTGATCTCATCGATCCGGGTGGGGATCTCAATCCAGGTCCCCTGCTCATGAGAGCCGGCCATGGCTGCACCTTGACTGCAGCTCAGGCCCAGTGCCAGGCCCAGCAGAGCAAGTGCCTGAACGGGAAACCGTCGTGCGATCGATGCCATGTGCCTTTGAGCTCTTCACTGAGGCTTGCTCAGTGTATTGGCGTTCTCTGTTGGTGTGTTCATGACCCTGCGCACGTTGATCGCCAGGGAGATCCATGTTCCAAGCCACTGGTGCATGCGGATCTGCGCGATCAGGCGCCGCGCCTGAGTCGGAAGGTTCAACGCTCCAAGCGTCAATGCATCAACCAACCGCCTGAGCTGTGAAGAGGGCGCCAGGTCTCCCTACCTTTGAGCAAGCTCAGAACCATGATGCAAATCTCGGCCGGCTCACCGTTCAACGATGGCCCGTTGCTGCTGGGCCAACCGCTTCAGGCCAAGGCGGCGGTGATCGCCGCATTCGAGTACCAGCTGTAGGGGCCTTCACGCACGGGCTCGATGGCCAGTTCGCTGCGCAGGTCTTCAAGGTTCTGGCCCATGCGCTCTTCCCAGATCACCGGGAACAGGGGCTTGGCACGGATTCCCATGGCCATGCCCTGGGTGATCAGGTCGTAGGTGTAGCCGAGGCTGCCGGCATACTCCTCAGCAGTCTCATAATCCTCATCAGCCTTACCGGTGTCAAAGAAGTTCAGCATTAACCCAACCAGGTTGATGAACGAGAAGCCCGGGAAGCCGAACTGGCCCATGCTGATGCTGATCACCCCGGTTTCGCCGAAGTCGTCGAGGCTGTAGCCGCTGACGATGTGGTGAATGTCGTGGGTGGCATAGACCCGGTAATTGACATAATCACCGTCGCTTTCAAGGTTGTTGTAGAAGGCCGGATCGGGGAAAAAGTCGATGTCGTAGCCCAATGTCTCCATCACTGTGGCGTAGGTGTGGCCAAGACTCCCTTTGGGCAGCTGCTTGAAGGCTGCTACGTCATAGGGGCCGCAGAGCTGGCGCGATTGGATCAAGGCCGCCGCAGCCGGGTCTTGATGCAGATACCGCAGACAGCGCGACATCGGATTGCCCGAGAGACGGCGCGAGAGCTCGAACACGTTGCCGGCATCGTCGCCGGCGCCTGCCGCCAGGTCGGCCAGCTCGAGAAACTCCTTGATGTGCTCGGCTGAGGCGACCCGGTTGAGATAACGGAATCCCATGAGCTAACGGCTCGAGCCTCAGTTCGCGGTCTCAGCGTAAGGGTGAATGGCCGTAGGAATCACTTCACACAGCACTGGTCCCTGCAACGTTCTGACCAGCTGTTGCTCAACCGCCAGACGCAGCTCATCGATCTGCATCGCCGTCATGGCGCTGGTGGGGTTTACATAGGCCACAGCCGTGACGGTGCGGCCCAGGCGAATCATCGATAGCTCGATCAGATCGCACTGCTGCTGCTTCAGCACAGGCGCAAGCGCCATGCAGCAGTCGCTGTGTGTTGCCGCAGCAATGGACTGGCTCGATCCTGCCGCCTCGGCCACGGCGCCCTTGAGAATGCCGATCGGTTCGCCCAGCAATGCCACACTGAGCCCCAGCACCAGCACAGCATCGGCAACCGGCACCACAGGGGCAAGCGCGGTGCCAAGCAGCCATGGTGAACCCAGCAGGGCAACGCCTGTGCCCGCTGAGATCAGCGCATCAAAGCGCGCCGAGATCGCCATGCCGCGCAGCATGTCGCTGTTGCGGCCGCTGCTGCTCCAGCTGCGCACAAACACGCGCCAAAGCCACAGGTTCAGCAGCACCATGGCGCTGAAGTACCAGCCCAGCCCGTCGAGCCTGACGGGCGCAATGCTGCCGCCCTGCAGGTAGGTCACGATCTTGCCGGTGGCCGACACCAGTGCAAACGCGATGATGCCCAGCAGCACTAGGGTGCGGAACAGCACATAGAGCGGCTCCTGCCCCGACGCGCCAAAGGGGTAGGCGCGGCTGCGCGGCTGCAGGGCAGCGCGGTTGACCTGCCCGGCAATCACCGAGGCCCCGGCCATCACGGCGGTGTACAAGCCGTCCAGCAGCAGTGCATCAGAGCCAGAGCGCAAATAAAACACCAGAGCGCTGGCGGCGCCAATGGCATTGCCCAGCGTCCCCAGCTGCAGGGCTCTGGATTCGGTCGCTGGGTCCCCCAGCTGCGTCAGTCTCAAACCGCTTGCCTGCTCTGATGATCAGTTTGCTGGTTTGCCAGGCAGAAAGGCGAACGGCTGGGCGGGTACCAACTGCCTGCTGACATCGCCGCTGTACGTGCGCCCGCCAGAAGCATCGAGACGCCGCACCGGTTGTCCGGCGTTCAGCTTGAGCTCATCCAGTTTGATCCAGAAGGCCGAGGGTGCAGTAGCCGAATCAAAGATCAGGATCCGTTCTTTCTGGTCGTAGGTGCTGCGCCATAGCGTTGAGGCGATGTTCGGTTGCTTGGGATCGCTCACGCCCAGGGGCACGCTCACTGAGCGCATCACACCCAGGACCGAGGCCATCGCCTGAAAGGCGAATGATTGGCCAGGCACCGCCGAGATCACATTGGCATCTTTGGTTGTAGGGATGGCCTTGACCAGATACGACGCGCGCGCAAAACGATCAGCTGCGCGGGTTGTACCGGGTAGAAACACACTGCCGCCGATCCCCTGCCAGTAGCTGTTAAGGGCGAGCTGCTTGTCATAGGTCGGTGAATTGGTCATCACCGTGTATTGCTTGCCGTGGTGAATGACGACTTTGCCGTCGACGTACTCAACGATCGCTGAATCGCCGCTGGGGTCCGAGATCGACAAATGTCCCTGTGCGCTCTCGCCATCAGGTAGAAGCGGCGCCACGATCCTGAAGGGCTCTTGGCGCAGTGCTTTGACCGCTTCGTTGACGCTGGCGTAGTTGTCGAGTACATACTGCGCCCACGCTGCAATGCTCAGGGTCGGCTTGCCCTGAGGTTTGCCGTAGTTCGATTCGGCCAGGTACAGGGTGTTGGCCACAAGGCCCTTTTCATTGATGCCATCAACAGTGCCGATGTTGTACATCGACACCACAAGGCTGCCGTACTTGGAGGTCCAGCGTTTCGTGCTGGGCCCGGTCGCTCCATCGCGGCTCATGCCGCGGGGCATGGCCCAGATGCTGGGGCTGTTGTCTTTGTGCCAATCCATGGAGCGCCCCGTGATCACCGTGTTCCCGCTGCCGCTGTACAGCACCCGGGTGCAGGCCTCAGCCACAGAGGCTCCAAGTAGGGATGCCGTGCCCAGGGCCAGTCCAAACCCCGCTAGCAGCTGCAGTTGAAGGCGTGATGGGCGGAGGGCCATGGACACAAAAAAGGTTGTCTGATCCTCTGTTAGCAGGGATCAAGACAACCTGTGCTGACTGTTTTGTGGCCTGTTGTAGATCAGCCGCTGACCACCTCAGCTGTGGTTTCGCTGAGCAGGGGCGAGAAGCGCTCCTTTTCGGGAATGGCGGTGTACTCGGCGACGACGGCACGAAATTCATCGCCATCGAGGCTTTCCTTCTCGATCAGCACCTCGACAACCCGGTCCATACAGGCGCGGTGCTCCGCGACAAGCTCAACCGTGTCTCTGTAGCAGCTCTCGACAATGGCACGCACCGCCTCGTCGACCTTGGTGGCCATGGCATCGGAGCCATCGCTGCGGGTCATCAGATCGCGGCCCAGGAACACCTCCTGGTTGCCGGCCTCCAGCGAGAACTGGCCGATGCCGCTCATGCCGAAACGGGTGACCATCTGACGGGCGATCGAGGCGACCTGTTGAATGTCGCCGCCGGCACCGGTGGTGACTTCTTCATGGCCAAAAACCACCTCTTCGGCAGCGCGACCGCCCAGGGCGCCCATGATGCGGGCACGTAGCTGGGCGCGGCTGACCAGCATCTGCTCTTCATCGGGTGAGAACCAGGTCAGACCCTGGGCCTGACCGCGGGGGATCAGGGTGACCTTTTGCACAGGGTCGTGGGCTTTCACCAGGGTGCCCACCAGTGCATGGCCCACCTCGTGGTACGCGATCAGTCGCTTGCTGCGGCCATCGGTCAGGGGCTTGCCTTCCATACCGGCAATGACGCGATCGACGGCGTCATCGATCTCGGCCAGGCTGGTGGCATCCTTGCGGCGGCGGGCCGTCAGGATCGCCGCCTCGTTGAGCAGGTTGGCCAGATCGGCCCCAGAGAAACCAGGTGTGCGGCGGGCAATCGCCTCAAGGCTGACGTCGTCGGCCAGTTTTTTGTTGCGGCTGTGCACCTTGAGGATCGAGAGACGACCCTTGATGTCGGGCACATCGACCTGCACCTGACGGTCGAAGCGGCCCGGACGCATTAGGGCTGAATCGAGCACATCAGCCCGGTTGGTGGCGGCGATGATGATGATGCCGCTGTTGCCCTCAAAGCCGTCCATCTCGGTGAGCAGCTGGTTGAGGGTCTGTTCGCGCTCGTCGTTGCCGCCGCCGATGCCGGCACCGCGCTGGCGGCCAACGGCGTCGATCTCGTCAATGAAGATCAGGCAAGGGCTGTTTTCTTTGGCGCGCTTAAACAGGTCGCGAACGCGGCTGGCGCCCACGCCCACAAACATTTCAACGAACTCAGAACCTGACAGCGAGAAAAAGGGGACACCGGCTTCACCGGCAATCGCTTTGGCGAGCAGGGTCTTGCCGGTGCCAGGAGGACCGACCAAAAGCACACCTTTTGGAATCTTGGCGCCGATCGAGGTGAAGCGCTCGGGGGTCTTGAGGAAGGTCACAACCTCTTCGAGGTCTTGCTTGGCCTCATCAACGCCAGCCACGTCGTCAAATTTGACGCCGGTTTCGGCTTCCATCAAAAAGCGAGCCTTGGTCTTGCCGAACTGCATGGCTTGGCCAGGACCGCCGGGCATGCCATTGCCGCGCCGGGCCAGAAACACCAGCGAGCCGATCAGCAGCAGCGGAAACAGCAGATTGCCCAGAATGCCCAGCACCGGCGGTGCCTGCTTGGGCGGGTGAATGTCAAAGCTGATGCCCTGATCCTTGAGCTTGTTGACCAGCTCTGGAGCCACGCCCGGCAGGTCGACCCGCAGGCGCTGCACGCGGTTGTCAAGATCAGGATCCACCGCTTCGATCACCGCTGTGCGGCCGCCATCAAAGATGTCAACCGCCGTCACCCGGCCCGCATCGACATAGTCAAGGAAGCGGCCGTAGCTCATGCGGGCGACAGCTGCATTGCGCGGCGCCACGGTCGGACCTGCGCTGCCGCTGCGGCCCAGTCGGGTGAGGTTGCCGCTGCCCAACACTTGCCAGACCAGGAAACCAGCCACTGCGAGAGGGAGCAGCCACAGGGCTATGACACGCCAGCGCTGATTCATCGCAGGGTCACCTGAGCAATTTTGAACAAGTGTAACGGGAGCCTCAGGATGCCGTGCCCACAGGGTTCAGGCGGCTTCTGTGCTGCTGCCAAGGCGCACACCAAAGGGTGCCGGCGCCTCGTTGGGATCTTCGATCAACAGGTCAGCAACCGGGATGGTTTCCACCAGCTCGGCCCCGCCAAGGCCATGGGTCCAGATCTCCAGTTCGCTTTGATCAGGGCACTGGAAGCTGAGCAGCTCAAACGGGAAGACCACCCGCTCCATAAAAAATTGATCAGGCCCCAGGCAGCGGGCAATCACCATCCGATCGCTGGAGTTGCGGTAACCACACGACACGAGTTCCACGCCCAGAGGCCAATCAGCGCAACCACTAAGCCATCGATGTGGTCTTTGCTTTGGTGACGATCGCGACGGTTTGACGTCTTTAAGCTTTTTTTCAGCATTGAAGAGGCGCCGTCGCTGCGTGGCGGCCGCAAGGCGCGGCAGGGTTGTCAAAGGCTGCGCAGGGCCACGATCGGATCGAGCTGCGAGGCTCGTCTGGCCGGCACCACGCCGAAAAACAGTCCGATCGAGCCTGACAGCATCACCGTCAGCAGCACCGTGCCGGCTCCAACTGCGGCGGGCAGTGGTGTGACCAGGGCCACGACACTGACAGCGCCGATGCCAAGCGCGCTGCCGATCGCTCCGCCCAGGCTGCTGAGCACCAGCGACTCGATCAAAAACTGCAGCAGCACATCGTTGCTGCGGGCTCCCAGCGCTTTGCGCAGCCCGATCTCACTGGTGCGCTCACTGACCGACACCAGCATGATGTTCATGATGCCGATGCCGCCGACCAGCAGCGAGATGGCGCCGATGGCGGCCAGCATCAGGGTCAGACCACCAGTGATGGTGCTGACGATCGCCAGCGCATCTTTTTGAGAGCGCACCGCAAAGTCGTCCTCGCGCAGGATGCGGTGCCGCTGCCGCAGCAGGTTCGTGATCTGAAAGCCTGCTGCCCCCATGCTGGCTTCATCGCGTGCCTCGACACTGATGAAATTGAGGCTGATGCCATAGGTGGGATCACGCCCCGATAGGCGGCTCACCATTGTGGTAAGCGGCACGTAGGCGTTTTCATCCTGGTTTTGGCCGAAGACGGCCCCTTTGGGGGCCAGCACACCGATCACTGCAAAGCTCTGGTCGCGGATGCGCAGGTTGCGGCCGATCGCCGAACGGCCCGGAAACATTTTGGTGGCCAGATCGGGCCCCACCACCGTCACATTTCTGGCCGAGCGCAGATCGTCGGTGCTGAAGAAGCGTCCTGCCTCCACATCAAACTGACGCACCGGCAGAAATTCGGGCGTCACACCCGAAATCGACGCCGTGGCACTGATGCCACCTGACTGCACGACCTCACTGAGGGTGATCTGGGGGGCGACCCGTTTGACGCTGGGGACCTGCTCGGCGATCGCTTCAGCGTCTTCGAGCACCAGGCTCTTGGGAAAATCAATGCCCTGGCGGCGCGTGTCGTTGTTGCCAGGCACCACAAACAGCACATTGGCGCCGAGGTTGCTGAGCTGACCCTCGGCCAGATTCTGGGCACCGCGGCCAACGCCGACCAGCGTGATCACCGAGGCATTACCAATGACGATGCCCAGCATTGTCAAGGCGCTGCGCAACCGGTTGGCCCGCAGGGTGTTGAGCGCCATGCCGATGGTCTCGGCAACCGGCAGGGTCGACGCCCCCAGGCTGAATCGTGAGTTCAGCGGTAAGCGCATGGCTTGCAGCAGAGCAGCAGAACCTAACGAATGCCCTGGGCTTCGGGGTTGTGGCTGCGCGCACCGCGATGCACGACACCGGCCTGCAGGTCGAGGGTCACGATTTCACCCTGGCAGAGATGGCGCATGGCGTCGGCCACACCCACGATGGCGGGGATGCCGCTGCTGGCAGCCAGCTGTGCGGCTTCACTGGTGGCCCCACCGTTTTCGGTGATCAACGCCTTGGCCCGTTTGAGCGCTTCTCCATAACCGGCGCCGCCATCGCGCAGCACGATGATCTCGCCGCTTTGAAACGCCTCAGCCTGGAGCTGCGAATCCACCAGTCGCACCCGCCCGCTGATCGAACCGCTACCGATGCCCTGGCCTGCCGGCAGGGTTGCGGTGACAACACCGACTTTGATGAAGTCAGTGGATCCGCTCACGCCGGCCAGGGTGCCTGCGGTCTGCACCACCAGATCCCCATCACTGAGATAGCCCTGCTGACGTGCCATCGCCATGGCCAGGCTGAAGGTGCTGGTTGAGGAGGCCTGCTCGCGCACCAGCAGGGGGTTCACCCCCCAGATCAGTTGCAGACGGCGCGCCACCAGCTCATCGCTAGTGATCGCCAGGATCGGTGTGCTCGGCCTGAACTTGCTCACATTGCGAGCGGTGGAACCGCTTTTGGTGAGCGGCAGGATCGCGGCCGCGTTCATGTTGCGGGCGATGTTGCTGACGGCCTGACAGATCGCATTGGGGATCGTGGTTGCCATGTGGCTGTCGAGCACCCGCTGGGGGTAGTCGCGCTCGATGCGCCGCGCGATCGTGGCCATCGTCGCAACGGCCTCAACCGGGTAGTCGCCGACGGCGCTTTCGTTGGAGAGCATCACCGCATCGGTGCCATCGAGGATGGCGTTGGCCACATCGCTCACCTCGGCGCGGGTGGGCCTGGGGCAGCTCACCATCGAATCGAGCATCTGGGTGGCGGTGATCACCGGAATGCCGAGGCTGTTGGCCTTGCGAATCAGCTCCTTCTGCAGCAGCGGCACCTCTTCGGCCGGCATTTCGACGCCCAGGTCACCCCGCGCCACCATGACGCCGTCGCAGAGGGGCAGGATTGAATCGATCTGATCGATCGCCTCGAATTTTTCAATCTTGGCCACCACGGGCGTCTGATGCCCATGGCTGCGGATCAGCTCGCGAATCTCGAGCATGTCCGAGGGGTTGCGCACAAAACTCAGGGCCACCCAATCGACGCCCTGGGCCAGGCCAAAGGCCAGGTCCTCGCGGTCCTTGTCTGTCAGCGCGCGGATCGAGAGCTGCACATCAGGGAAATTGACCCCCTTGTTGTTGCTCAGGACCCCACCGACGGTCACGGTGCAGTGCAGGGTTTGCTGCGCTTGATCGACGCTCTCGACGCGCATTTCAACGCGACCATCGTCGAGCAGGATGCGGCTGCCACTACTCACCTCATCGGCCAGGCGCTCGTAGGTGACAGTGGCGATCTCCTGATTGCAGCTGACCTCTCTGGAGGTCAGGCTGAAGCGGTCACCGCTGGCCAGGGTGATCGGCCCGCCGGCAAAGCGGCCCAGGCGAATCTTGGGTCCTTGCAGGTCCTGCAAGATGCCGGCGTATACGCCCATCTCGGCAGACACCTGGCGGATCGTGGCGATGCGCGCCGCATGCTCGCTGTGATCGCCGTGGGAGAAGTTCAGCCGAAAGGTGGTGGCGCCGGCTTCGATCAGCTGGCGGAGCCGCTCGGGTGATTCGGTAGCGGGGCCGATGGTGGCCACGATCTTGGTGCGACGCATGAGATCGGGCCTGGCCATGGGCACGCCATAGGTATTGCTGAAACTACCATTCAGCCCCGACTTCACCCTGCTGCCCGTGGACCTCGAGACCTACCAGCGCCGCTCGCGTGAGACAGCCCGCTACCCCCAGGCCGGCAGCAATCCGATCTACCCGACCCTGGGGCTCTGCGGCGAGGCCGGAGAGGTGGCCGACAAGGTCAAGAAGGTCATGCGTGACCGTGGTGGCTGTTTCGATGACGCGGTGCGCGACGACCTGCGCCTTGAGCTGGGTGATGTGCTCTGGTATGTCGCCCAGTTGTGCACCGAACTTGAGCTGAACCTGGCGGAGGTGGCTGAAGCCAACCTGGCCAAACTCGCCAGCCGCGCTGCCCGTAACGTGATTTCAGGCAGTGGGGACCGGCGTTGATGGCTGAATCAGGCAGAGCCGGCTGGTGGTCAGGCCTGTTGGCAGCTGTTGCGTTGGTTGCGCTGCTGGTGCTGCAACCAGGCCCGGCCTGGGCGGCTGATCTGCAGGTCACTCAGGTCCAGCTGGCGCCCTGTCCCAGCAGCGATGCGGCCTCGCAGAGCGGGCTCAAGCGCCCTGCCGGTGCGGGTTGTTGGGCGCTCAGCGGCGTCGTGGAGAACCCCGGCCGCCGTGCCGTGTTCGACACCGATGTGTTCGCCCAGATCCTCGATGCCAGCGGCGAGCCTGTGTTGCAAAACCGCACCCGGGTGGGTTCGATCGGCGATGTCCCGCCGGGCCGCTCTGACTTCGCCCTTCGCTTAGCGGTGCCGATGGGAACGCCAGGCCCCCTGCAGGTGCGCAACGTCAAAGCGCGTGGTTTCACAGCCCCGGTGCGTAGCCGGGCCGGTGAAGGTGAGGAGCTACTGCCGCTGGAGCAACAGCTGGATCTGAGCTGATCAGAGCCCGTAGGCGCCGTAGCCGCCCAAGGTGGCACTGGCTCCAAGGAGCAGATTCTGCAGCAGCTGCAGCGCCAGAAACGCCAGGATCGCCGAAAGATCTAGACCGCCGAGCGGCGGGATCAGGCCGCGAAAGGCGTTCAAATAGGGATCGGTGATCGAGCTGACCGTGGCCAGCACAGGATTGCTGCTCCAGTCGAGGTTGGGAAACCAGCTCAGCAGCACCCGCACCAGCAAGACCAGTGAATAGATCTCGAGAGTGCGCGCCAGAACGGGCAGCAGTTGGCTGAGGATCTCCATGGTCAGCGATGACGCCCGATCACGTTAGTCAGGCGCTGACGGCTTCCCAGGCATCGTCATCGCTGGCTGGGGGAACGCTCAGCGCTTCAACAGGCAGGGGAGGATCAGCCGCCTCTGGCGGGCTCAGACGCCTGGCCGGCCTGAGCTCGTCGGCCTTGACCGCAAAGGTGCGATGAAACTTGTCAGAAAGGCTGAGCCAATAGGAGCGCCCGTCGCTCTGGCGCTTGCGTTCGATGAAATCCTGCGCCAGCAACTCTTTGATGTGGTCGTAGGCGCCGGAGCCGCGCAGTTCCACCAGCTCTGATTGCAGGATGCGCTTTTTGAGCGCAATGGTCGCCAGGGTGCGCAGCGCAGCGGTGGACAGATCGACGGGTAAGAGGTTTTGCACCAGATCACTCAGGCCTGCGCGTAGCTGCAGCCCGTAGCGCTGCCCGTCCTGCACGATCTCCAAAGCCGTGTTGCGGTGGGCGTAGTCGGCCATCAGGGTGAGCAAGCCCAGCTCAACCTCGTCGCGGCTGATGCCGGCGATCTCGGCGAGTTCGCCCAGGCTCAGGGGCTTGCCCTTGAGATACAGAATCGCCTCAAGCCGCGCTGGCAGGGACAGCTGCTCGGGGAGCGTCGCGGGCGTGGCATTCATTGGCCTGAACGCTAGCCAACCGGCACGGTGCCGGCCACTTCACCGAGAAACAGCTTGTAGGCAGGGTTGGCTGTCTCATCGACGTAGCTGTAACCGAGCCCATCGAGAAAGCTCTGCCAGTCATCCAGCTCTGCGGGGGGCACCTGCACGCCCACAACGATGCGACCCACGTCAGCGCCGTGGTTGCGGTAATGAAAGATGCTGATGTTCCAGTTCGGATGCAGGCAGCTCAAAAAGCGCATCAACGCCCCAGGCCGCTCTGGAAACTCAAAGCGATACAGCAGCTCACGCCCTGCCCCTGAGGCTTCGCCTGCCCCGGCAGGCATGCGCCCACCCACCATGTGGCGCAGGTGCAGTTTGGCCAGCTCGTCATTCGAAAGGTCTAGGCAGGCAAAGCCAGCAGCTCGCAGATCGCTGATCAGCTGGAGCTCATCGCTGCTGCCACTGGTCTGCACCCCGACAAAGATGTGCGCACGGCTGGTGTCAGCCAGTCTGTAGCTGAATTCGCTCAGGTTGCGATCGCCCAGCAGCGTGCAGAAACGCCTCAGGCTGCCCGGTTGCTCTGGGATTTCCACCGCCAGCATCGCTTCTTTGTCTTCACTGATCTCGGTGCGCTCGGCGACAAAACGCAGCCGATCAAAGTTCATGTTGGCGCCGCAGGCCACGGCCACCAGCTGTTTGCCCACCAGGCCGCGCTGCTCGATGTCAGCCTTCATGCCGGCGATCGCCAGGGCACCGGCGGGTTCAAGAATCGAGCGGGTGTCACCGAACACGTCCTTGATCGCGGCGCAGATCGCATCGGTGTCGACGGTGACCATGGCATCGACGCACTGACGCGCCAGAGCAAAGGTCAGTTCGCCTACTTCGCGCACGGCGACCCCATCGGCGAACAGGCCCACCTGCTCGAGCCGCACCCGCTCCCCCAGGCGCAGCGAGCGGGTCATGGCATCGGCATCGCAGGGTTCGACACCCACCACCTCAACCTGGGGCCAGACGCTTTTCAGAAAGCTGGCCACACCGGCAATCAACCCACCACCGCCAACAGCCACATAGACGACATCGGGCGGGCTCGAGCACTGGCGGACCAGTTCCAGCGCGATCGTGCCCTGACCGGCGATCACATCAGGGTCATCAAACGGGTGGATGAAGCTCAAACCACCTGCAGCGGCTAGCCGCTGCGCTTCTTCGCAGGCGGCGTCATAGGTGTCGCCATGCAGCACCACCTCGGCGCCGCGTGCCGCCACTGCCTGCACCTTGACCTCGGGCGTGGTGATCGGCATCACGATCACGGCGCGGCAGCCCAGCTTCTGGGCCGCCAGCGCCACCCCCTGGGCATGGTTGCCGGCGCTAGCGGCAATCACCCCGCGCCCCAGCTCAGCGGCGCTGAGGCGCGCCATTTTGTTGTAGGCACCCCGCAGTTTGAAACTGAAAACGGGCTGCAGGTCCTCGCGCTTCAGCCAGATGCTGTTGCCCAGCCTTGCCGAGAGGTTGGGCGCTCGCTCCAGCGGTGTCTCGATGGCGACGTCATAAACGCGTGCCCGCAGCACCCGTTGCACAAACGCAGCCGGCGTCAGCTCGCTAGCGGAACAGTGGGGGGTTGCTTCGCTCATCTTTGTAGTGTCGCAACCAGATGGGTCTCTGTGACATCAAAGATCCAGTTGCGGCAGCTCCAGATGCCGTGGACGCAGCTTCAAAATGGTGGCGGTTGCCGCCGAACCCTGAAGCGAAAGGCCTAGATTGCTTTGCACTTCAAGGCCAGGCATGCATCTCAGCGAGCTGAGCCACCCCAACCAGCTGCACGGTCTGAGCACCGCTGAGCTCGAAGGGATCGCCCGCCAGATTCGCGATCGCCACCTCGAAGTGGTGAGCACCAGCGGGGGGCACCTTGGCCCTGGCCTCGGCGTCGTCGAGCTCACCCTGGCCCTCTACCAGACCCTCGATCTCGATCACGACAAGGTTGTCTGGGATGTCGGGCATCAGGCCTATCCCCACAAGCTGATCACCGGCCGCTATCGCAATTTCGACAGCCTGCGCCAGAAAGACGGCGTCGCCGGATATCTGAAGCGCTGCGAGAGCCGCTTTGATCACTTTGGTGCCGGCCACGCCTCGACCAGCATTTCAGCGGCGCTGGGCATGGCTTTGGCCCGTGATCAACGCGGCGAAAGCTTCAAGTGTGTGGCTGTCATTGGCGATGGAGCGTTGACCGGTGGCATGGCCCTCGAGGCCATCAACCATGCGGGCCATCTGCCTAAGACCAATCTGCTGGTGGTGCTGAACGACAACGACATGTCAATCAGCCCACCGGTGGGAGCACTCTCCACCCACCTGAACCGCATGCGGCACAGCAAGCCGCTGCAGTTTCTGACCGACAACGTTGAAGAAGCCATTCGCAGCCTGCCGCTGATGCACGGCGAGCTGCCCAGCGAGCTCAAAAACCTCAAAGAGAGCATGAAGCGCCTGGCTGTACCCAAGCTGGGTGCCGTCTTCGAGGAGCTGGGCTTCACCTACATGGGCCCCATCGACGGTCACAACATCGCCGAGATGGTGCGCACGTTCGAGCAGGCCCACCGCACCGGTGGACCGGTGCTGGTGCATGTGGCCACCACCAAAGGCAAGGGCTACCCCTTTGCCGAAGAAGACCAGGTCGGCTACCACGCCCAGAGCGCCTTTGACCTGGCCACCGGCAAGGCCTATCCCTCAAGCAAGCCCAAACCCCCCAGCTACAGCAAGGTCTTTGGCCAGACCCTGGTCAAGCTTTGCGAACAGGACCCCACGGTGGTGGGCATTACCGCAGCCATGGCCACAGGCACGGGGCTTGATCTGCTCGAGAAAGCGCTTCCCAAGCAGTATTTCGATGTCGGCATTGCCGAGCAGCACGCGGTGACCATGGCGGCTGGCATGGCCTGTGAGGGGCTCAAGCCCGTGGTGGCCATCTACAGCACCTTTTTGCAGCGGGCCTACGACCAGCTGATTCACGATGTCGGCATTCAGAACCTGCCGGTCACCTTCGTGATGGACCGCGCCGGCATCGTCGGCGCCGATGGCCCCACCCACCAGGGCCAGTACGACATCAGCTACTTGCGCGCCGTGCCCAACTTCACGGTCATGGCGCCCAAGGACGAAGCTGAGCTGCAGCGCATGCTGGTGACCTCGATTCACCACAGTGGCCCCTGCGCCCTGCGCATTCCCCGTGGTGAGGGTGAGGGTGTTCCCCTAGCCGAAGAGGGCTTTGAGCCCCTGCAGATCGGTCGCGGTGAGCTGCTCACCGATGGCGATGACCTGCTGATCGTGGCCTACGGCTCGATGGTCTACCCCGCCCTCGCCACGGCTGGTCTGTTGCAGGAGCAGGGCATCCGCGCTGCCGTGATCAACGCCCGCTTCCTGCGTCCTCTTGATGAGGCCCTGATCGCCCCGATGGCCCAGCGCATCGGCAAGGTGGTCACCATGGAAGAAGGTGCCCTGGCTGGTGGCTTTGGTGCGGCAGTGGTGGAAGCCCTTAACGATCTCGATGTGCTTGTACCTGTGCTGCGCATCGGTATCCCCGATCTGCTGGTGGACCACGCCACACCGGATCAGAGCAAACAGTCCCTCGGGCTTACCCCGCAGCAGATGGCCGAGCGCATCGTTGATCGCTTCCCTAAAACAGCTGCATCGGCCAGGGCCGCGTCAGCCGTTCAGCCCCTGGCAGTCTGACCAGCTGCCCAACCTGGTTGTTGTTGCAGCAAGAAGCCCCTGGGCTCCTAGGAGTCCAGGGGCTTG
>JBMSMG010000030.1:0-19060 GCA_049421025.1 Prochlorococcaceae cyanobacterium
TTCTTGGCGCTGCGGGCCTTCTTGATCGACAGACCGGGAGCGAACTTGACGATGCCACCGGTCTGGGTGCGGAAGCGATCGTCGGCCAGCTCGGCAATCACCTCACCACTGCCGATCTTGCTGCCGGGAGCGGTGTTGAGCCGGTAGCGGATGTTGTCCTTGCCCTCGAGGTGCCAGATCTCACCGGAGTGGGTGGATTCACCAACCAGCTTGCAGTCCTTGAGGGTGAGGCTGGAGGTGACGATCTGCACTTCGCGCGAGTCACCGGCCGATTCACGCAGGCGCACAGCACCGCCGTATTCGCTGACCAACCGGCTTTCAGCCAGCACTTCGCCGGTTTTGACCGCCTTGTTGCCCTTGACCACAGGCAGGGCATTGGGCGGCAGGTTGTAGACATCGCCGCTGAACACCCACAGACGGCCAAGACGCTGCGCCTTGAGGGTGATGTTGCCCTGACGGTCGGTGACCTCTTTGGGTTGAATGGCCTCTTCGTAGCGGACCTGACCAGCCAGATCGCAGATCACGTCTTTGGTGGCCTTTTCAACGCTCTTCTTGACCGCAGCCCCGCTCGAGATCTGGGCCAAGATGATGTCGTTGGCAACGCTGTCGCCGTCGCCCACAAACAGAATTGAGCCGTTGGTGATGTCGAGCTTCTGGGGCTTGCCCTTGCCGCTCGGCTTGAGCGTCAGGCTGAAGTCGGTCTCAGCAATCTGCGCTTCCACACCATGGGGAGTGCGGTAGGGACGCACGCGGGCCTTGGCGCCGAACTCAACGACACCATCGACCTGTGAACGCACCACGCCGGTTTCGGCCGTCGACACACCACCGGTGTGGAAGGTACGCATGGTGAGCTGGGTGCCCGGTTCACCGATCGACTGCGCCGCAACGATGCCGACCGCTTCGCCCAGATCGACCAGTTCGTTATGGGCCAGGGCCCAGCCGTAGCACTTGCGGCAGACCGAACGTGACGCTTCGCAGGTGAGCGGCGAGCGCACCACCACGGTCTTGACGCCGGCGGCTTCGATCTGGCGGCTCAGGGGAGCATCGATCTCACCATCGCGTGCGACGAGCACAGCACCATCGGCATCCAGCACAGGTTCAGCCGCCAGACGGCCGATCAGCTTGCTGGCGAACTTGCCCTTGTCGTCGGCGTCAATGGGAATGCCACGGGTGGTGCCGCAGTCCTCCTCCCGCACGATCACGTCCTGGGCGACGTCCACCAGACGGCGGGTCAGATAACCCGAGTCAGCAGTGCGCAACGCCGTGTCCACCAGGCCCTTGCGGGCGCCGTAGGAGCTGATCACGTATTCGGTAACCGTGAGACCTTCGCGGAAGTTGGTGCGGATCGGAAGGTCGATGATTTCCCCTTGGGGGTTGGCCATCAGACCGCGCATGCCCACCAGCTGACGCACCTGGGACATGTTTCCGCGGGCCCCGGAGTTGGCCATCATCCAGACCGAATTCAACGGATCGTTCTCGTTGAAATTGCGGCGCACCGCTGCCACCAGACGCTCGTTGGTCTCGGTCCAGGTGTCGATCACCTTGGTGTGGCGCTCCACCTCGGTGATTTCGCCGAGGCGATAACGCTCTTCGGTTTCGGTGATCTGCTGCTCAGCTTCCTGCAGCAGTGCCGCCTTATCACCTGGAATGCGCAGGTCATCGACCGAGATCGATACCGCTGCCTGGGTGGCGTAGCGGAAGCCCAGATCCTTGAGATCGTCAGCCATCGACGCGGTCGCAGCCGTGCCGTGGTGCTTGTAGGCCCAGCCAACAAGATTGCGCAGAGCTTTCTTGTCGATCACCCGATTGCGAAACGGCGGAGCCTGACGGCTCAGAGCCTTATTCGCCTGGGCCTGCGCCGCAGCGGCGGCGGCTTGTTCAGCGGCTTTCTTGCTGCCCTTCTTGCTGGTCTTCTTGGCGGGAGTGGCGGTCATGGCTGCGGGCTAAT
This sequence comes from Prochlorococcaceae cyanobacterium, assembly GCA_049421025.1. Classification (GTDB taxonomy): domain Bacteria; phylum Cyanobacteriota; class Cyanobacteriia; order PCC-6307; family Cyanobiaceae; genus RGUW01. The sequence goes on from JBMSMG010000030.1 coordinate 1,949, forward strand.
GGGTGGAGCGATGGGTATGAAGAACGTTCTGCCGGGTCTCAGGTGGCAGCCACGGCGTCAATGATCGTGTGGTTGATCACCACCCGTCCCACTGTCGTGAGCAGGTAGCGGCTGATCAAGCCACCGTCCTCATCGAGACGATCACGGCGATACAGCCACTGCTCAATGCGCGTGCCATCGCTGAGGGTCTCGCTCTTGACGGGTTCTGTTGCTTCACCCTCGGTGTCGACCTCGCCGTTGAAACGCACCCAGAGCCAGTCATGCAGACCGAGGTGCTTTTCCTCAAAGGCTGCAATGACATCGTCAAGGCTGGCGAACGTGCGGCTGCGATCACCAAATTCAGGTTTGACACTGCCGGGCTGCTCGGCGGTGAGGTAATAGGCCCCCAGCACCATGTCCTGCGACGGGGTGATGATCGGCTCACCGGTGGCCGGCGAGAGGATGTTGTTGCTCGCCAGCATCAGCATGCGGGCTTCGGTCTGGGCTTCAATCGCCAGAGGCACGTGCACGGCCATCTGGTCACCGTCAAAGTCGGCGTTGAAGGCAGGGCAGACCAGCGGGTGCAGCTGAATGGCGCGGCCGTCGACCAGCTTTGGTTCAAAGGCCTGAATGCCCAAGCGGTGCAGCGTCGGGGCACGGTTCAGCAGGATCGGATGACCTTCGATCACCTCCTGAAGCACCTGCATCACCTCATCGTCGGCGCGCTGAATCAGCTTTTTGGCAGCCTTGATGTTGTTGACGATGTTCTGGCGAATCAGGCGGTGAATGACGAACGGCTGGAACAGCTCGATCGCCATTTCCTTGGGCAGACCGCACTGGTGCATCTTGAGCTTGGGGCCCACGACGATGACCGAGCGGCCTGAGTAGTCGACCCGCTTACCGAGCAGGTTCTGGCGGAAACGACCCTGCTTGCCCTCGATGATGTCGCTGAGCGACTTGAGCGCACGGTTGTTGGCACCCACCACGGTGCGTCCGCGGCGGCCGTTGTCGATCAGGGCATCGACAGCCTCTTGCAACATGCGTTTTTCGTTACGCACGATGATCTCGGGCGCCAGGATCTCCTGCAGCCGCGCCAAGCGGTTGTTGCGGTTGATCACCCGGCGGTAGAGGTCGTTGAGATCGCTGGTGGCGAAGCGTCCACCATCGAGCTGCACCATGGGGCGCAGATCCGGTGGAATCACCGGAATCACATCGAGCACCATCCACTCGGGACGGGCATTGGTGGCGACAAAGTTGTCGATCACACGCAGACGCTTGATCAGCTTGGCCCGCTTCTGCCCTTTGCTGGCCGCGATCTCCTCGCGCAGCTGATCACCGATCTCCTGAAGATCGAGGTCTTCAAGCAGCTGTTTGAGGGCCTCGGCACCGATGCCGACAACCGGCTCGTTTTCGATATCGGAATCTTCGGCGTAGATCTGATCTTCGATCTCAAGCCACTCGTCTTCAGTGAGCAGCTGCTTGTAGGTCAGGTCCTTGTGATCGCCTGGATCAAGGACGACATAGCAGTTGAAATAGACGATCTGCTCGACATCGCGCAGGGGCATGTCCAGCAGGATCGCCACATAGCTCGGGATGCCCTTGAGATACCAGACGTGGCTGACAGGAGCCGCCAGCTTGATGAAGCCCATGCGGTGACGGCGCACGCGGCTCTCGGTCACCTCAACGCCGCAGCGCTCACAAACGATGCCGCGGTGACGCACCCGCTTGTACTTGCCGCAGTGGCATTCCCAATCCTTGGAGGGACCAAAGATCTTTTCGCAGAACAGCCCGTCCATCTCGGGCTTGAGCGTGCGGTAGTTGATGGTCTCCGGCTTGGTGACCTCGCCCACCACCTGCCCATTGGGCAGGGTGCGTTGCCCCCACTGCATGATCCGCTCGGGGGATGCGAGCGTGATCTTGACGTAGTCGAAGTGGTTTTCGGTGCGGAGGTTGCTGTTGGACATCGGCTGGCGGCGCTCGCGGCGATCGAAAGGGGTAAAGGGATAACGGGGCTGCCTGGTGGCAGGCCGTGATCAGTTAGCGATCAATCAACACTCAATCGTCGTCATAGTCCGCGACGCCGAGGGATTCATAGGTGGGACGGCTCGGGGTGCTGCGGCGCGGATTGACGTCCTGCATCAGATCCACCTCAGCACCCTCATCGGTGTACACAGCGATGTCGAGGCCCAAGGACTGAAGCTCGCGCATCAGCACCTTGAACGACTCGGGCGTGCCGGGCCTGGGGATTGGCTTGCCCTTGACGATGGCGTTGAGCGCCTCGTTGCGGCCCTGCATGTCGTCGGACTTGACGGTCAGCAACTCCTGCAGGGTGTAGGCGGCGCCATAGGCCTCGAGCGCCCACACTTCCATCTCGCCGAGACGCTGGCCGCCCTGCTGGGCCTTACCGCCCAGGGGCTGCTGGGTCACCAACGAGTAGGGACCTGTCGAGCGAGCGTGGATCTTGTCGTCGACCAAGTGCACCAGCTTGAGGATGTGGGCATAACCAACGGTCACCGGTTGATCAAACGGTTCGCCGGTGCGGCCATCGATCAACTGGATCTTGCCGGGGTTTTCAGGGTCGTAGACCCAATCCTTGCCAGGCTGCTTGGCGGCTTCCTCAAGGAAGGCCTGGACGGTCTGCTTGCTCTTTTCAGCGCCGTGCATCTCGTCAAAGGGCACCACCTTGACCCGGCAACCCAGGTGCGAGGAGGCCCAGCCCATGAGGCATTCGAACACCTGGCCGACGTTCATGCGGCTCGGCACACCCAGAGGGTTGAGCACGATGTCGATCGGGGTGCCATCGGGCAGGTAGGGCATGTCCTCACGGGGGAGGATCCGGCTGATGATGCCCTTGTTGCCATGGCGGCCGGCCATCTTGTCGCCGACCTGGATCTTGCGGCGCTGGGCCACATAGACCCGCACCACCATGTTGGCGCCCGGTGGCAGCTCATCACCCTGTTCACGGGTGTAGATACGCACGTCAACCACGCGACCGCGCTCGGTGCTGGGCACACGCAGTGAGTTGTCGCGCACATCGCGGGCCTTCTCACCGAAGATCGCGCGCAGCAACTTCTCTTCGGGGGGCTGGTCGGATTCGCCCTTGGGGGTCACCTTGCCCACCAGGATGTCGCCGCTCTCGACATAGGCGCCGATGCGAATGATCCCCATCTCGTCGAGATTGCCCAGGCTCTCCTCGGCAACGTTGGGGATCTCGCGGGTGATCTCCTCGGGACCGAGCTTGGTCTGGCGGGCTTCGATCTCGTACTTCTCGATATGAACCGAGGTGTAGAGATCGTCGGTCACCAGACGCTCACTAACAAGGATCGCGTCCTCGTAGTTGTAGCCCTCCCAGGGCATGTAAGCGAGCAAAATGTTTTGCCCCAGGGCGATCTCACCGCCCTCGCAGGCCGAACCATTGGCCAGCACCTGGCCGGCGATCACCTGATCACCCTCTTTGACGATCGGACGCTGGTTGAGGCAGGTGTCCTGGTTGGAGCGCTGGTACTTCTGCAGGAAGTGGGTGTGCTCGTTGCCCTGCTCATCGCGGATGACGATGACCGTGGCATCGACAAAGGTGACCGTGCCATTGACACGGGTGATCGGCACCATGCCCGAATCACGCGCCACCTGGGTCTCAAGACCCGTGCCCACCAAGGGGCGCTCGGGACGCAGCAAGGGCACAGCCTGACGCTGCATGTTGGAGCCCATGAGGGCGCGGTTGGCGTCGTCGTGCTCCAGGAACGGAATCAGCGAAGTGGCCACCGAGATCACCTGAACCGGCGAGAGCTGGACGTAGTCCACCTGCTCTGGGGGGACTTTTTCAAAGTCCTGGCGGTAGCGCACCGGCACCAGCTCAGCGGTAATGCGTCCATCGGAATCGGTGGCCACATCACCCGGGGCGACGCGCGACTCATCCTCGAGGTCAGCCGAGAGGTAGATCGGATCGCCCTGCTTGAGCACGATGCCGTTTTCGACCTTCCAGAAGGGGGTCTCGATGAAGCCGTATTCGTTGACCCGGGCATGGGTCGCCAGCGAACCGATCAGACCGGCGTTGGGGCCTTCAGGGGTCTCGATCGGGCAGATGCGGCCGTAGTGCGAGGGGTGAATGTCGCGCACGGCAAAGCCGGCACGCTCCCGGGTCAGACCGCCAGGGCCGAGGGCGCTGATGCGGCGCTTGTGGGTGAGCTCGGCCAGCGGGTTGGTCTGGTCCATGAACTGGCTCAACTGGCTGGAGCCAAAAAACTCCTTGATGGCGGCAACCAGGGGCTTGGGATTAACCAGCTGAGCCGGCGTGAGACTTTCTGTCTCACCAACGGTCATGCGCTCTTTGATGATGCGCTCGAGGCGGTTGAGGCCAACGCGAACCTGGTTCTGCAGCAGCTCTCCAACCGAACGAACGCGGCGGTTTCCGAGGTGGTCGATGTCATCGAGGCTGGCGCCGCCAACATCGAGCTCGAGGTTGATCAGGTAATCAATCGTGCTGAGCACATCCTCAGGGGTGAGGGTGCGCACCGCATCAGGAATGGTGAGGCGCAGCTTCTTGTTGATCTTGTAGCGACCAACGCGGCCTAGGTCGTAGCGCTTGGGATCAAAGAAGCGGCTGTGCAGCAAGCTTTGGCCACCACTCACTGAAGGCGGCTCACCTGGGCGCAACTTCTTGTAGAGCTCAAGCAGGGCCTGATCTTCTGAGGAGATGCCCTCGTCGTTGGCCGCCTCGATCGACTTCTGGTAGTACTCGGGGTGACGCAGCTTGTCGAGCACGTCGTTGTCCGACAGACCGATGGCCCGCATCAACACGTGGGCGTTGATTTTGCGGGTTTTATCAACCCGGACGTGCAGCAGATCGTTTTTATCGGTCTCGAACTTGAGCCAGGCACCCCTGTTGGGGATCAGGCTGGCGTTGAAGGTCTTACGGCCATTCTTGTCCTGCTCGTCTTTGAAGTAAACGCCAGGCGAGCGCACGATCTGATTGACGATGACGCGCTCGGCGCCATTGATGATGAAGGTGCCCCGCTCGGTCATCAGCGGCAATTCGCCGATGAAGACCTCTTGCTCTTTGATTTCGCCGGTCTCCTTGTTGACCAGGCGGCAGGTCACATACATCTGGGAGGCGAAGGTCGCATCGCGACGCTTGGCCTCTTCAACGTCGTGGCGGGGACGCTTGAGGCGGTACTCGCTACCGATGAAATGCAGCTCAAGCTTGCCGGTGTAATCGGTGATCGGGGAGAAGCTCTCCAGCTCCTCGATCAGACCCTTCTCCAGAAACCATTTGAAGCTCGCGCGCTGCACCTCCACCAGATCGGGCAGGTAAGTGGCGGTCTTGGCGACCTGGATCGCGCTGCTCATGCGGTGAACCTGCAGGAACGGGTTGGATTGGGTTGTTCAGACTGGCCAGTCACCAGGGGCCCTCAGACCTGGAAGCAAGGAAAGAGAATGGACAGCGCACGACCACTCCACCCGCAGGGGGAGCAGCAGCAGCGCAGGCTCTCTCTATCCAGCTCGCTTCAAGGCTGTAGGCGTGGTCAACAAGGATCGCTTCAGCGTCCAGGCCAATGGAACATCATACATTGTGAAGTGGCAGGCCAAACAGCGCTGCCGCGTTGCGGGTGCTGGTAAGGGCTACCTCCTGGAGGGTCTCGCCACGCAGCTCAGCCACCCTCTCGGCAACGGCCGCCACGTACGAAGGTTCATTGCGCTTGCCCCGGCGCGGCACCGGCGCCAGAAATGGGCAGTCGGTCTCGATGAGGTAACGCTCAGCAGGCACCTGCTGCGCGCAGACATGGGTGTCAGTTGCTTTGGGGAAGGTCACCACACCACTGAAGCTGATGTAAAAACCCAGCTCCAAGAAAGCAGCCATCTCATCAGGGGTGCCCCCCCAGCAATGCATCACCCCGCGCGGACAGCTGCCGCGAACGGCGCGCTGAGCCAACAGCTCCAGCATCGGCTCAGCCGCATCGCGGCAGTGAACGATGACTGGCAAATCAAGCTCGCAAGCCAAATCGAGCTGGGGCTCCAACACCGAGAGCTGCTCATCGAGGTTGGTGTCGCGAAACAGATCAAGGCCCAGCTCCCCAATCGCGACAACGCGCTGATCTGCCAGGGCTGCTTCGCGCAGAACCTGTTGGGTGGCTGGTTGCCAGTGCTGGGTATCGAGGGGATGAACCCCAACCGAATAACGCAGCTCTTCAAAGCGGTCAGCCAGGGCGCGGATGGCCGGAATCTCGCCGGGCTCAACGCAGGCGTGGACGAGTGCCACGACCCCCGCCTGACGCCAGCGATCGACGACGTCATCGAGATCCGCATCGAAATTGCGGAACACAATGTGGCAATGGGAATCAATCAGGGGAGCCGTTGGGCCCGCCCCTGAAACCGCATCAGCCATTGGGGCGATGGACGGCGACATGCCAACTCAGCTCCAAGCTGAGACAACAGCTCAGGCCTTGGCGGCAGTGGCCGGCTCAACCGCCTTCTTAACAGCAGCGCTGAGGCGCGACTTTTGATTGGCGCCGGTGTTGCGGTGCAGGACGCCGACCTTGACGGCCTTGTCGATCTTGCTGAAGGCAGCACTCATCGATTGCTCAACCGCTGCCTTGGCATCGCTGCCGGGCTTTTGGCTGTAGGCGCTGCAGGCGCTGAAGCAGCGCTTCATCAACGTGCGCAAAGCCGACTTGTAGCTGCGGTTGCGCAGGCGGTTGCGCTCGGCGATCTCGATGCGCTTCTTCGAAGACTTGTTATTGGCCACAGGCGACTAGACGCGTTGCTCGGCAAACAAAGATCCTACCCCCCAGGCGAACGGGTGATGGCTTGCGGCTTTAGCGTGCTGATCTCGCAGCAGCGCTGACCTGAATGGTCGTCTCGCCCTCCACCAACACAACGATCGCCTGCATGCTGGGCGGCGACGCCGCTGCCGCCCAGCTTGAGCGCATCGCCGCGCGCACCAGCGCCCAGCAGATGGTCGAGGCCGCCCAACGCGTCGAAGCCATCCTGCAGCAGGTGGCCCAACAGGGCGATCAGGCCCTGCTCGAGCTGAGCGAACGTTTTGATGGGGTGCGGCCCGATCCATTGCGCATTCCGCAGGAGCAGCTGGCCGCAGCCTGGGAGGCCACCGAGCCTGAGCTGCAACAGGCCTTGCAGCTGGCCCACACGCGGATTCAGGACTTTCATCGGCGGCAGATGCCGGCCGACCTGCTGCTTAGCGGTCCCCACGGCGAGCGTCTTGGACGCCGCTGGCGCCCGGTCGAGCGCGCCGGTCTCTATGTGCCTGGGGGCCGGGCGGCCTACCCAAGCACGGTGCTGATGAACGCCGTGCCAGCCCAGGTCGCCGGGGTCAAGCGTCTGGTGATGGTCACGCCGCCCGGTCCCCAGGGCCTGCCCAACCCCACAGTGATGGCTGCCGCCCACCTGGCCGGCGTTCAGGAGCTCTACCGGGTGGGCGGAGCTCAGGCCATTGCGGCTCTGGCCTACGGAACTGAATCGATTCCGCGGGTCGATGTGATCAGCGGACCGGGAAATCTCTACGTGACTCTGGCCAAAAAAGCGGTCTACGGAAGGGTCTCCATCGATTCGTTGGCCGGGCCCAGCGAAGTTCTGGTCATTGCCGATGCCGGAGCCAAGGCTGAGCTGGTGGCCGCCGACCTGCTGGCGCAGGCCGAACATGACCCCCTGGCTGCGGCGATCCTGCTAACCACCAGCGCTGAGCTGGCCGCAGCGGTGCCGCTCGAGATTGAGCGGCAGCTGCAGGGCCACCCGCGCGCCGCAATCACCCGTCAGGCCATTGGCGACTGGGGGCTGATCGTGATCTGCCGCGATCTTCAGGAGGCTGCAGCCCTGAGTGATCGCTTTGCCCCCGAGCACCTCGAGCTGATGGTTGAAGACCCTGAAGCGCTGGCAGAGCAGATTCACCACGCGGGCGCCATCTTCATGGGTCCCCACACGCCAGAGGCCGTTGGTGATTACCTTGCCGGGCCCAACCACACCCTGCCCACCAGCGGGACAGCCCGCTTTGCCGGGGCGCTGAGCGTCGAAACCTTCTTAAGGCACACCAGCCTGATCCGCTTTAACCGCGAAGCCCTGGAGGCCACCGGCGATGCGGTGATCGCCCTGGCCGACAGCGAAGGCCTTCACAGCCACGCCGAATCGGTACGCCTTCGCCTGCGCTGAGCCCGCTGCAGCCAACGTGGCTCAGCGCTTCACCAGATCGCGCACAGCGGCAATGCCACCAGAGATCTCGCCGACGAGCACCTGATCGCTCAGGTTGACGAACAGTCCGTTCTCGAGCACCCCTGGGATGTTGTTGATGTCCTTCTCCAGGCTGACTGGATCGCTGATGCCACCAGAAAATTGGACATCCAGCACCAAATTGCCCTGGTCGGTGACCACAGGGCCAGCCTTTTTGAGCGCCATGCGCAACTGGGCATCGCCGCCCATGGCGCGCAGCTGAGCCTGGACCTGTCGCCAGGCCCCCGGCAGCACCTCGACAGGCAGCAGAAAACCCAGATTGAGCGTGTCAACCAACTTGGTTGAATCGACGACCACGACAAAGCGCTTGGCGCGCACGGCCACCAGTTTTTCTTGCACGTGACAAGCGCCGCCACCTTTGATCAACTGAAACGAAGGATCGACCTCATCGGCGCCATCAATCGCCAGGTCAATGCGATCCACGGCGTTGAGGCTCTGCAGCGGAATGCCCAGCTCAGCAGCCAGCACCTCGCCCTGAAACGAGGTGGTGACACCGGTGATGTCGCTCAGCTCACCGCTCTTGAGCTTGGCCCCGAGGGCCTGAATCATCAGTGCTGCAGTGGAACCTGAGCCCAGGCCCACCACCATGCCGCTCTGAATCTGCTCTGTGGCGGCCATGGCCACAGCCTGCTTCATCTGGTCTTGCAGATCAGCCATTTCAGCTTGGTCGGGGTCGCGACCGTAGCAAGGGCAGGCCTAGCCGCTCTGGGGCAATGCCGCCGGGCGAATGGCGAGCTGAAGCTCGCTCTGCCCGCGCACGACGGTGAGCGGCAACGGTTGGCCGACGGTCGAGTCCTCGACCTGCCTGAGCAGATCACGGGGTTCGTGGACCGGCTGATCGGCAGCGGCGACCACAAGGTCACCGCGCCTTAGCCCAGCCTCTGCGGCGGGGCTGTGATCGACCACACGCTGCACCAAGGCCCCATCGCGCTCCGGCAACTGCAACAGCGCATCGGGGTCGCGATTGTTGTCGCGGGCCCGCCGCGCGGTCAGCGGCACCAACTGAAGGCCAAGGTAGGGATGCACCACCGATGCGCCGGTGCTGAGCTGGCCGGCCACGTTGCGAGCCAGGTTGATCGGGATTGCGAATCCGAGACCAGCTCCTGGGCCGGTGCGCACCAGGGTGTTGATGCCGACCACCTCGCCGGCGGCATTGATCAACGGCCCACCGGAGTTGCCGGGGTTGATGGCCGCGTCGGTCTGAATCAGATCCAAGCGCTTATCGGCAAAGCCAAGCGCGTTGATATCGCGGTGCAGGCTGCTGACGATCCCAAGGGTGACCGTGCGTTCAAGGCCATAGGGACTGCCCAGCGCAATGGCCCAGTCGCCCACCTCAAGGGCCTCTGAATCGCCCAGGGGAGCAGCCTTTAAAGGCAACTGCTTGGGCAAGCGCACCACAGCCAGGTCGGTGATGGCATCAGCGCCGATCACCTCACCATCGAGCTGCTGCCCATCGGCGAGGGTGACCTCCACCCGATCAACGTGATCGACCACATGGGCATTGGTCAGCACCAGAGCCTGATCGGCATCGATGATCACCCCAGAGCCCTGGCCGCGCTCGCGCAGGGATCCGAGCGGGTCCCCAAAGAGGTCCCGCAACATCGGATCCAACAGCGTTGGATCAAAGGGTTGGGTTGCAACCGAACGCTCAGTGTCGATGCGCACCACCGCCGGGGCTACGGAGCGCGCCGCCTCAGCCACAAAACTGTGGGCTGGAGCTGGCTGATCACCACCAGCAGAGAGGGGCTCAGCCGCTGCGGGCTCAGCCATGCACAGCAGCGCCGCTGCCAGCAGGCCCAACACAGCAGCAAAGCAACGGTTCATCACGTGGTGAAGGTCCTCAACGCTCAGCGGTGATTTGGCTGCCAAGGCTAGGAGCGCCTGAAGGCCAAAGCGCTGATCGCTGACAGCACCATGCACCTAAGTTGCATTGTTCTGCGTTTGAGGGCCATGACCTCGATCCCACCCGGCAGCCGTCAACGCTGCAGCCTCTGCCAAGTGGAGATTCAGGGCATGGCCGGCGGCAATGACCTGGTGTACTTCAGCCATGGCGGGCCGGGCACCCGCTCCAAGCTATGGGCACGGGTTTGCCAGTTTCTCAACAGCGATGACAAGAAGCGTCAGTGCCTCAATCAGGACCCCGCGCTGCGGGGTGCTGCCCAACCGGGCGATGGCTTTGACGAAGCTCCCCTGATCCAGTTGCCCAACCTGGGCCAGGACACCCAGCCCCCCGCATGAGCCATCCGCCGATCGAGCACCTGCTGGAGCTAGCCCGCAGCGCAGCACACCCCGCCGGTTACGAGGTGCTCACAGTCCATCTTTTGAGCCATCGCATCCCCCTGACCCTGCAGGTGACGGTGCAACGTCTCGATGGCGGTGACATCAGTCTCGACGAGTGCGCCAGTCTCAGCAGCCCGCTTGCCGAAGCGATCGAAGCCAGCGATCTGCTCGCGGGCGCCTATGTTCTAGAAATCAGCAGTCCCGGAATCGGCGAGGAACTGCACAGCGATCGTGACTTCCGCAGTTTTCGCGGTTTCCCGGTCGAAGTGCTCCACCGCGATGCCAAGGGAGCTGAGCAGCGAAGCCAAGGGCTTCTGCTGGAGCGCGACGAGCAGATCGTGCAGCTCAACATGCGTGGGCGGCCGAAACGCATCAAGCGCAGCGATGTGATCAGCGTCAGGCTGGTCACACCGCAGTCCGACAACTGAATCACCTCAAAACTGAATCACCTGAGCCATGGCCCTGGTCCTACTCCCCGGTCTCAACAACCTCATCGAGGACATCAGCGAAGAGAAGAAACTTCCTCCCGCCGTTGTTGAGGCCGCGCTGCGCGAAGCCCTGCTGAAGGGATACGAGCGCTACCGCCGCACCCTGTACCTGGGCATCAGCGAAGACCCCTTCGATGAGGAGTACTTCTCCAACTTCGATGTGGGCCTCGATCTCGACGAAGAGGGATACAGGGTTCTGGCCTCGAAAATCATTGTTGAAGAGGTCGAAAGCGAAGACCACCAGATCGCCATTGACGAGGTGCGTCAGGTGGCCGAAGACGCCCAGATCGGCGACACGGTGGTGCTCGATGTCACCCCTGAAAAAGACGATTTCGGTCGCATGGCCGCTGCCACCACCAAGCAGGTGCTGGCCCAGAAGCTGCGCGACCAGCAGCGGCGCATGATCCAGGAAGAGTTCGCCGACCTTGAAGACCCCGTGCTCACAGCCCGGGTGATCCGCTTCGAGCGCCAGAGCGTGATCATGGCGGTGAGCAGCGGCCTGGGCCGGCCCGAGGTGGAAGCCGAGCTACCCCGCCGAGACCAGCTACCCAACGACAACTACCGCGCCAACGCCACCTTCAAGGTCTTCCTCAAGGAGGTGAGCGAGGTGCCGCGCCGCGGTCCCCAGCTGTTTGTCAGCCGGGCCAATGCAGGACTGGTGGTGTACCTGTTCGAGAACGAAGTTCCTGAAATTCAGGAGGGTTCGGTGCGCATCGTGGCGGTGGCCCGCGAAGCCAACCCACCCAGCCGCTCGGTGGGTCCCCGCACCAAGGTGGCCGTTGACAGCGTCGAGCGCGAGGTCGACCCGGTGGGTGCCTGCATTGGTGCGCGCGGCTCCCGCATTCAGCAGGTGGTGAACGAGCTGCGCGGCGAAAAGATCGACGTGATCCGCTGGTCGCAGGATCCCGGTCAGTACATCGCCAACTCGCTCAGCCCAGCCCGGGTCGAGATGGTGCGTCTTGTCGATCCAGAAGGGCAGCACGCCCACGTGCTGGTCCCACCTGATCAGCTCAGCCTGGCAATCGGCCGCGAAGGCCAAAACGTGCGCCTGGCAGCAAGGCTCACCGGTTGGAAGATCGACATCAAGAACGCCAGCGAATACGACCAGGCCTCCGAAGATGCTGTTGTGGCCGAGCTGATTGCCCAGCGCCAAGAAGAGGAGGCCCTGCAGGCCGAAGCCGAGGCCAGGCTTGAAGCTGAGCAGGCTGCACGGGCTGAAGAGGACGCTCGTCTGCGCGAGCTCTATCCACTACCGGAAGATGACGAGGAGTACGCAACAGACGACGAGGACGGGGCCCGGTGAGCGCCGCCCCCGTGCTGCGCCGGTGTGTCGCCTGCCGGGAGCTGGTTGATCGTGACCAGCTCTGGCGGGTGATTCGCCTCGCCGGTGGAGGATTGGCGTTAGACCAAGGACAAGGCCGCTCGGCCTACCTCTGTCCGACGCCGACCTGTTTCGAGGATGCAAGGCGGCACAAGCGATTGCAACGGGCCTTGCGCGTCCCCGTTGCAGATTCCATCCTCAATCGCCTCGAAACGCGGTTGAGCAACAGCGCTGAAGCCTCCTCTGAGGCAAGATGACCATTGGCCGCAGAGTGCGCGCGGCCCGGTAAGCCCAACGACCTTCAGGGTCTGCAGGCACCGCCCTTCGGAGACCTGAATGACCAGCAGCGGCAAAGTGAGAATTTATGAGCTGTCCCGGGACCTGGGCCTGGACAACAAGGACGTGCTCGACGCTGCCGAGAAGCTCGGGGTCGCTGCCAAGAGCCACAGCAGCTCGATCAGCGATGACGAAGCCGAGCGCATTCGCAACCTGATCAGCGGCAGCAACGGCGCAGCCAAGGCCCAAGCTGCGGCCAAGCCCGCCGGCGCCGGTAAGGCCATCCTGTCGCTCAAGAAAGCCGTACCGACACCGGCGGCCGCTCCCACGCCGCCACCAGCGCAAGCCAAGGCTGTACAGCCCGCACCGGCCCGGCCGCAGATTGTCAGCAAGCCTGCAGCCCCAGCCCAACCCGCCAAGCCTGCGGCCCCGGCCAGGCCTGCAGCGCAAGCCGCTGCGCCGCAAAAGCCGCAGCAGCCCGTCGCCAAACCCGCAGCACCTGTGGCGGTGACCCCGACGAGCCCCAAGCCACAAATTGCAGCCAAACCAGCAGCCGCTCCGGCAAGACAGGTTCCCCCACCGAGCAGGCCAGCTGCAGGCGCTGCCGCCGGCAGCAATCGTCCACAGCCTGTCAGCCGCAGCGGGGCTCCCAGCGCGCCTGGCAGGCCTGCGATACCCAGCAAGCCTGTGGTGATTGCGGCCAAGCCGGCCAGACCCGGAGCCCCGGCACCCGGCCGGCCAAGCCGCCCCGAACTGATTGGCAAGCCGATCAGCGCCCCCACGACAGCCCCCAGCCGTCCTGGGGCCCCGGCACCGACCCGTCCTGGAACCGCAGGAGGCAGACCCACCGCCCCTGGGGCCCGTGGTGCCACGGGCGGCCGTCCTGCTCAGACACCACTTGAGCTGGTTGGTAAGCCGATCCGCCGAGATGGCAGTGGCACGGGCGAGCGCCCTGGCATGCCGAGCCGCCCTGGCATGCCCGCGGGCATGCGCCGGCCCATGGCCCCAGGCGAATTAATGCAGCTGCAGAAGCCCTCGCCAGGCCGTCCCACAGCCCCACCACCACGCAGGCCTGGCGAACGCAGCGAAGCGGCTGGAGCCGATGGCGGCAGCACTGATGTGGTGCGCCCCAGTGCCACCCCGCCCAGCGCCCCGCGCAGACCTGGCTTCCGCGCCCCGCAACCCGCCGGAGCCGCACCCCGGGCGCGCCGACCTGACTGGGATGACAGCGCCAAGCTCGAAGCCCTGCGCAGCCGTTCGCCGCAAAAGCAGCGCACCAAAGTGCACATCATCGGCGAAAACGATGATGCCCTGACCGCCGAAACCGGTGGCTACGCCGGCGAACAGGAAGCTGTGGTGCTGCAGGCCAGCCTGGCCCGCCCCGCCAAACCCCGCGCCGCTTCAGCCCCTGGCGCCAAGCCAATGGTGGCGGTGCGCAAGCGCAAAAAAGAAACCACACGCCAGCGTCAGCGCCGCCGCGCCATGGAGCTGCGCGCCTCACGCGAGGCCAAGGCCGTGCGGCCCGAAATGCTGGTGGTGCCCGAGGGCAACCTCACCGTGCAAGAGCTGGCCGAGAAGCTGGGCGTCGAGAGCTCTGAAATCATCAAGAGCCTCTTCTTCAAAGGGATCATCGCCACGGTGACCCAGAGCCTGGATCTCTCCACGATCGAAGCGGTCTCCGAGGAGTTCGGCGTTCCGGTGCTCGAAGACGACGTTCAGGAAGCCGCCAAAAAGACCGTCGAGATGATCGAGGAGAGCGACCTCGAGCATCTGATCCGTAGGCCACCTGTGGTCACGGTGATGGGCCACGTCGACCACGGCAAAACCAGCCTGCTTGACGCGATTCGCAAGACACGGGTGGCTGCTGGCGAAGCCGGCGGTATCACCCAGCACATCGGTGCCTATCAGGTGGAAGTGCCCCATGCGGGCAGCCTGCGCAAGATCACGTTCCTCGACACGCCTGGCCACGAAGCGTTTACCGCCATGCGGGCCCGCGGCACCAAGGTCACCGACGTGGCCGTACTGGTGGTCGCTGCCGATGACGGCGTGCGCCCTCAGACCCTTGAGGCCATCAGCCACGCCCGCGCCGCCGAGGTGCCGATCGTGGTGGCCATCAACAAGATCGACAAAGAAGGGGCTTCCCCTGACCGCGTCAAGCAGGAGCTCTCGGCCCTTGAGCTGGTTGCCGAAGACTGGGGCGGCAGCACCGTGATGGTGCCGGTGAGCGCCATCAAGGGCGAAAACGTTGACTCACTGCTGGAGATGATCCTGCTGGTCTCCGAAGTGGAAGACCTGCAGGCCAACCCCGACCGCATGGCCAAGGGCACCGTGATCGAGGCTCACCTCGACAAGGCCAAGGGCCCTGTGGCCACGCTGTTGGTGCAGAACGGCACCCTGCGCGCCGGCGATGTGGTGGCCGCAGGCCCCGTGCTGGGCAAGGTGCGGGCCATGGTCGATGACACCGGCAAACGGGTCAAAGAAGCAGGTCCGTCTTTTGCTGTCGAAGCCCTGGGCTTCAGCGAAGTGCCCACCGCCGGCGATGAATTCGAGGTCTACCCCGACGAAAAGGCGGCTCGCGCCGTTGTCGGCGACCGCGCCAGCGAAGCGCGCGCCACACGCTTGGCCCAGCAAATGGCCTCGCGCCGGGTGTCGCTGGCCTCGATGTCAGGACAGGCCAGCGAGGGCGAGCTCAAGGAGCTCAACCTGATCCTCAAGGCCGATGTGCAGGGTTCGGTCGAAGCCATCTTGGGTTCGCTCGAGCAACTGCCCCAGGGCGAGGTCCAGGTGCGGGTGCTGCTGTCGGCCCCGGGCGAAATCACCGAGACCGATGTCGATCTGGCTGCCGCCTCTGGAGCCGTCATCGTCGGCTTCAACACCTCGATGGCACCAGGCGCCAAGCGTGCTGCCGATGCCACCGGTGTCGATGTCCGTGACTACGACGTCATTTACAAGTTGCTCGAAGACATTCAGCTGGCCATGGAAGGCCTGCTCGAACCCGAGCTGGTCGAAGAGGCTCTCGGCGAAGCCGAGGTGCGCGCCGTCTTCAGCATTGGCAAAAACGCGGTGGCAGGCTGCTACGTCACCACCGGCAAATTGCAGCGCAACTGCAAGGTGCGCGTCTGGCGCGACAAAGAAAAAGTGCACGAAGGGGATCTGGACTCCCTGCGCCGCAACAAAGACGACGTCAAGGAGGTGGCTACCGGCTTCGAGTGCGGCATCGCTTGCGATCGCTTCAATTCCTGGCAGGAGGGCGATCGGGTCGAGGCCTACAAGCTGGTCACCCAGCGCCGCACCCTGAGCACCTGAGCAGAGCGAGCTGAGCATGTCCAGCCGCAGCGCTCCCTACCTGTGGGTTCAGCTGATCAACGCAGGAGCACTGCCGCTGGAAGCTCTGCTGTTGCTGCTGCTGCTGGCAGGCGCCGACCCTGGCCCCTTGCCCCAGCTCGAGCGCCTGCTGGCCTGGGGGCTGGGCTGTGCTGCACCGGCTCTGCTGCTGGTGCAAAAGCCTGCTGATCCACGCTCACTGCTTGTGGTGAGCTGTATCGATGAGCGTGAACCCTCTGCAGAAGTCGCGCCCGCCGCTGCAAGCGCGCGCCGGCTGCCTGTTGTGCAACTTGCCTTTGCCGCCGGCGTGATCGCCCTGCTGCCGCTGCTGGGCTGGCTGGATCACACCGCAGCCCTGGCCTATCAGCTGAGCCCGTTGCAAGGCGCCGATCGACTGAGCTGCCTTGTCGCCGCCAGTGCCCTGCTGGCCCTGATGGTGTGGCAGTGGCAGCAACTGGTTCAGGCGATCTGGCTGCTGAGCGGCCAGCAACCTGCTGCAACCATCACCCGCAATCTCGGACTGCCGCTCTTGCGTCTGCCGCAGCTAGAAGATCCGTTTGGCGATGCACAGCAACGCTCACTCGCCGCGCTGACGGTCGAACCAGAGCAAGGCCGCGAAGAGGCCAAAGGCACCGACCTGGATCAACAAATCCGCTGAAGGCACTTCTGAGCCCGCAGCACCACGCATGGCCATCGTTGCCAGGCCTACAGAAGCTGAGGCCAGCAACGCAAACCACAGCGCCCTCCTGAGCCCCCTCCAAGGTGTTCGGGCCTCCTGCAGCAGACGGGCCTTGAGCTCAGGATCAAGGGGCTTCGGTTTCGATGCCACTCAGCAAACTCCAGCCCTGGCTGTGATGGTAGGTTCGTGGGCCGCGCCGGTGTAGCTCAGCGGTAGAGCAACTGATTCGTAATCAGTAGGTCGCAGGTTCAAATCCAGTCACCGGCTTTCACGACACGGGCTCCGATTCGCCATGGCCGGGCTCGCTGCACGCGCGGCGGCCTGGGCCCTGAGCTGCCGTTGCTGCATGAGGGCCTGCAACGCGTCGCCAACGAGGTCGGCTGCCTTGATAACAGCCACAGGGCACCGGCAGAGCCTCAACGTTCTGCTGCCTCAACGTGCTGCTGATCCGGTGCCACCAGCTGTTTCACCCACACCAAAAAGCCCCCTGCCGGAGCAGGGGGCCTTGGGGATTCCGTAGCTGGATT
>JBMSMG010000031.1:0-17763 GCA_049421025.1 Prochlorococcaceae cyanobacterium
CATTGATGAATTCGCCGCGGGCATCAGCCTGGGCAACGACCTTGGTGAAGGCGTCAAACATTGAAGGGCTCCTTGTCTCGACGAAGAGTCGGGGAGAGAGTTTGGGGTGCCAGGTTGGCGATGGGCCTGCGGTCAGCAAAAAGCTGCCCTGGCGACCCGTCAACTTGACCCAGCCATTGTTGGATGGGCTCGGTGCTCAGATGAGGACGCCGTAACAAACGGTCATCCCCGCAAAAGCCCTGTTTTGCCAAGCCTTTTGCGCTGTTATGGGGCGCTCTGATGTTCAGTCTGAACAGCGCTCCTGCGTCTTGGTCCTTGGCCCAGAGGGTGCAGGCACAAAAAATGCCCCCGCTTGGGGGGCTTGTGATGCGGTGTGCGGCTTGCCGCCAAGCTTCAAGGCCGCTGGCAAGGGCGGCCAGGAGCTCACTCTTCGCTGGTTTTGGCCTTGGCGGCTTTAGAGCTGCTGGCCCTGCTGCTGCTCTTGCGCGGAGCTGGGGCAGCACCGGCGAGGTCGCCGCCGCTCACGCTGACGCCGGTGATCTTGCCGCCCATGCGCTGCACCATCTGCATGGTTTCGTTCATGCGGGTGTAAGGCACGTTCATGACCAGATCCGCGGTGCGCGAATAGTCATTGTTGGCAAGACCGGTCACGGTGAAGGTCACCTGGCGGCTGCTGCTGAAGCTGGTGCCACGGGTACCTGCTGAAACCTTCATGGTGGATCAGGAGAGGGGAAGGGTTGAATCAGGAGAGGTGTTGCAGGTGTCAGTTCACCGGCGTGATGCTGGCGATGCGACCACCTTCACGGTGAATCTGCTGCTGGTATTCGAGCAGCTTGTTGAAGGGAATGAAGCGCACCCGGTTGCTGCGCTTGTGCAGCCGGTAGTTGTTGAAGCCGGTGATCTCCACGCGGAAGGTGCGGCCCTCTTCGCCAGCACCCACGCCCTGACGGGTGATGCCATCGGTTTCCACTTTGCGGAACACGTTGCCCTTGGCATTGGGGCTCACCACCGGCATCGGCATTTCGGCGTGAATCGCCGGATTCAGGCGCGACTGGGTTTTGAGAATGTCGCCGCGCACTGAGGCACCGGCGGCGCCGCGGGCCAGCTGCAGCATGTAGGAGAACTGCAGGCCCTGCTGGCCAGCCGAGTAATCCCAACCGTGCAGGTAGGGCACCACCTCTTCGCCGAAGCGCTCTTGATACTCGGCGCTGTCGAGGTACGAGTCGATCTCGGCGTCGAAGCCCTGCTCCTGCAGGATCGTGAAGTGATGCAGCATCTCGGCCTTGTTCTGGGGAGCGCGGCCAAGCAGATGCTTGAAGTTCAGTTCGATGAAGCGGTAGGGGTTGCAGTTCTCAAAGAACTTTTTGCGGTATAGGCCGCTCTTGGCCACCTGGCGAACCAGCTCGCGCACGCTCAGGTAACCGCGCTTGAACAGCGACTCGGGCCCTTCAAGGCGCTCGCTCTTCATGACGTACTGGTTGCCCAGCACCTGGCGGTACACCGAGCGAATGATCAGTTCTTTGTCGGCTTCGGAGCTGTTGCTCCAGTTTTCGGTGTCGCGATCGTGGGCATAACGATCGATGCCCAGATAGGCGGCGTTGGCGAGGGGCATGGCAATGGCGGCGGCGAAGGGGGCCGTGACGGCTGACAAGGGGGCTCAGGGGCGCCAAAGGCAGACCACCACTGAGCAGCACCCGGATCCTATGGGCGTCAAAAGCCCCCAAGACAGCATTTTCAGAATCGTTACATTCGCGCCCCTGTGCTGCCCGGCGGCCCCCACTGGCAGCTTTGGCCAGGGCCGATAGCATCCGCGCAACCAGCAGGATTCCCGATGGCACCTGAGGTTTCGGCCGCAAGCGGACTGCGGCGCCTGGCGGATCAACTTCAGACCCTGTCGGAGTTGACCGAAAGCCTGACCTATCGCCTTATCGAGCTTGAGGAGAAGGTCGCCGCTGTGGATCTTCGCCTTGAGCCGTTGCTGCATGGGGCGGCGTCTGATTCAGCCTCGCTGGCTGAAGACACCGAGCTTCGGCTCGATGACACCGAAGAGCGACTCGCCCGACTTGAAGCTGTGTTGGCCGGTCTTGAGATGGTGCCCCGCGGCGAGACCCCGGCAGATCAAGACGAGCTCTTTTGCGCCCAGGAGCAGCCCATCGATCAAGACCCCCACTTCCCCGATGGGGATTACGAGCAGCCCTTTCTTGATGAGCACGGCCAAGACGAGTCGCTGCTTGAAGCTGCAGGTGATCTCGATGTCCCATCGGATGACGCTGCCGCCATCGATGAACTCACCTCAGAGGAACTCATCTCACGGGAACTCACCTCAGAGGAACATCTCGCGGCTTAACCAGTGCGGCTTGATCAGCGCTGTTTGATCGCCTGTGTTCAACCCGCTAGAGCCGCGGCCCACGTGGGTGGGATCTCGCCGCTGTAGTTCTCGCTGCGCTCGAACTCAAATTCACCGGCCAGTGAGCCCCACAGATGCTCGTGGGTGTTGGGGTCATGGCCGCGATCGAGGGTGCGCATTTGATCGCCGTGGATGCGGAAGGTGCTCACCAGATAGGCCGTGGAACCCTTGCGCTCCACCAAGCAACGGCAGCCGGGTTCGACTTCTCCGGCAAATCCGGCACCGTCCTCGCGCACCACATAGCTGCAGCCTTCGAGCAGGCGCAGATCAGCGTCACTGATCTGGGCGCGCCGCTCAGCATCATCAATGGCACCCCAGAAGCGCTGCTCATCGTGAAGGGCGTAGTTGTGGATCAGCAGACCCGCCTCAGCCTGCTCAGCCCGCAGCACCCGCAGCCGGTACGGCGCTGCCGGGTTGATCGCATACGACTGATCCAGCAGCAGTGAACCCGGGGCCAACTGGATCAGCGGCCTGAACTTGACCAGGATGTGGGCGTAAAGCGGTGGATTGTCAAAGGCTTGCTGCTGGTTGCTGAAGCTGCCGCTCAGCAGCTGAACGAGACGCAGCAGGGGGGAGGCCACCAAGGACAAGCGCGGTTCAGCCTGAGACCCTATCCAACGGGCTGGGCCTTAGAGCCCCAGCAGGCGAATGCGAAAGGTGGCCACCTGCTTGGCCATCTCGGGTTGTTCACTCGCAAAGGGATGGTCGCCAACCTCGCTGAGCACCTGTTCGGTGCGCGCTGCGCTGTCCATGGCGCCGTGCTGCCGGGTGTGCCGGGTCCAGGCTTCATCAAAGGCCTGGGCAAAGCTGTCGGCGTTGTTGAACACCTGATCGGAGGGCGGCTCGGGCAGTGGGGGCATGGCAAAGCTCAGCGATGGGCGCGGTGCAGCAGATCACGCCTTCCAAAGCGTGACAGACACCCGTCGCGACTGCTGCCATGGTGTGGCTGTTGATTGCTGCTGCGATGTCCCATCCAACCGCCGCTGCCCTCGAGCAGAAGTTGGCTTCGGCCCACTCCATCCATGGCATTCAGCAGGTGTTATCGGACGAGGGGCTTGAGTTGGGCGATTGGGAGGTTGCCAGACGTCTGCTGGCCGAAGGCGCAGTCCCCCGTTTTGCGACGCTCTCGGCTTCGGCCCAAGATCAAATCGCTCAGGTGCTGGTGCTCGCTGAGCGCGATCCATTGATCAGCCAGGCACTGGCTAACCCTGCAGACGCCTACTCGCAGTTTCCTGCTTTGCTTGCCGTTCATGGGCTGAACCTGGAGGCAGAGGCGCTCGAGGCGCTCTCAAGGCCCATGGATCTTGATGATCAGCAGCTCGAGCTTGTCGTTGGCGGCATCGACCCTGTCACGGCAACGCTGATTACAACGGGAATCACCGCGCTGGCCGGGTTGCTGACGCTCTGGATCACCAAGCACTACGACACCAAGATCAAGATTGCCGAGATCAATGCAGCCAAGACCGCCTGAGGTCTTTCTTCAGCGGCGAACAAACGCGCGCTGCGCTTTGTTTGTTGCAATGCCAGGACCCAGATTTGAACTGGGGACACGGCGATTTTCAGTCGCCTGCTCTACCAACTGAGCTATCCCGGCCCGTCGCGGCGGCTGCCCAAGGCAACGGTGTCGCGACGGTCAAATCTTAGATCACGCCCTGCCCCTGAGCTTGCGGGGTTCGGGCCATGCACAGCAGACCTGCCACGCTCCAGCCGGCACTCTGCAGTGCCTGCTGTGCTGCCATTGCGGTGGCGCCACTGGTCAGGACATCGTCGATCAGCAGCACAGAGCTCCCCATGGACTTGTGCTCTGGTGCGGGCAACAGGGCGCGAAAGCTCAGCCATTGGTTGCGCCAGCGCTGCTGCCGGCCCAGCCGGTGCTGCACGGCCACGCGCCGGCTGCGTTGCAGCAGTGCTGGGGTGCTTGCCATGTTGACGGCCACGGCCAAGTTGTGAGCGCTGCGCTCCAGCAGCGACCTGGCCATGAGATCTGGCAGCGGATTGCCCCGCCGCCGCCCACTCGGTATGGGCACCAGCAACAGCGGCTGCTGGTGTTGCTCGGCTGTGATCGACACCAGGGCGCGATGCAGCACCGGTGCGCTCGGTGCCAGCAAGTCTGGTTGTGGGCAGTTGCGCAGCCTGAGGATCAGGTTGCGCAGCTCGCCGCTGTACCAACCAGCGCTCCACCAGCGCAGCGGCCGTATGCCCTGCAGCGGTTCGGCAGGGCATACGGCGCTTGGTAGTTGCCAGCGCAGGGGAAACCAAGCTGGCAGCGAGGGCTCAGCAGCAGTGCCGTCGGTCAAAGCGGGCATGGCAGGGGAAGGGCACAAGCATTCCCACCGGCCTGCGTTGAGCCCTGCTGGCCCTTAGCCCTGGGGCATTGCCCGCAGCATCGCCACCAGGGTGCGGTGCGCGTCTTCGCTGTCTGTGAGGGTGTGGTCAAAACTGACGCTCACGGGCTGGCCGTCAACCTCGAGCTGCATGGCATCGGCGCTGATCGCCACCATGCGTGCCTGCTGCGCCTCTACAAGGCCGCCGTAATGGCGCGCGTAGGCCACGACGGCTTCGGCGTGGTCGTCGTTCATGTGTTTGCAGATGCGATCGCTCACGGCGGTGGTGAGGGGATCAGCGGCCATGGGTGCTCAGCGCAGGGGGCTCTGGGTGCAGATTCTGCAGGGCGCTGTGTTGCTCTGGCGCAGGTTCAGCCCGCCCCAAAGCGCTGCCAGAGCAGCAGGGCCAGGCGCACACCGCTGACGCTCACGTAGACGGCCAGGACTACAAACAGCCCCACCGAGGCGATCTGCAGCCAGCGGGGTTGGCCTTGGGGCCCATCGGGTTCTTGCTCTGGGGTCGGGGGCTGTGGACGATCAGCCATGGGGCGAGTGGCGCAGGGCATCGGCCGCCAGTCTGGCCATGCCGATGGCCGCGTTCAGCTGCGGGCGGTTGAGCACCGGCACCCCGAGGGCGCGCTGCCGCAAGGTGCGCCACTGTGGGTTGCGGGCGCCGCCGCCCAGGCTGATCACCCGCTGCAGCGGCGGCGCTCCCAGCTCGCGCAGCCGCTGCCAGCCCGCCACCTCGATCGCGACCAGGCCTTCGAGCAGGGCCTGCAGGTAGAGCGCATCGCTCACCGGCCTGGGCTCCAGAACCGGCAGCAGGCAGGGGTCATCGATCGGGAAGCGCTCGCCGACCCTGCTCAGGGGCCTCAGTGCCAGGCCACTGGGGCGATCGGGGTTGATCTGACGGCTCAGTTCGGCCAGTTGGCTGTCATCAAAAAAGCGCCGCAGCACGCCACCGCCGGCGTTGCTGGCACCACCCACGAGCCAGCGGCCGCCCAGCCGCTGGCTGCTGATGCCGGGGGCGTTGATCGGCGCCTCTGACCACTGCTTCAGCGCCAAGGTGGTGCCCAGTGTCGCCACCCCATCGCCGATGCCTGCGCCGGAGGCCAGCATGCCGGCGCTGGCATCGGTGCAGCCGGCCACCACCTGGCAGCCGCTGGGTAGCCCCAGTGCCGCAGCTGCTGCGCCGCAGAGCACGCCGGGGCTATCGCCGCAGTCGATGACGGCGGGTAGCGCCTCGCTCCAGGGTTGCTGGCCGATGCTGCCGGCCCAGCCCCTAGCCGACTGCAGCCAGCCCAGCTTGAGGTTGTTGGTGGCTTCGCCCCAGCGCCAGTCGCCCAGCAGCCAGCCCATGAGCCAGTCGGACTGATGGCGCAGCCACACAGATTCGCTGGGTGCCTGCTCGAGCAGCTGCAGGGCACGCGCCAAGCTGCCGCTGGCACTGGCTGCCGCAGCGCTTGCTGGGGCATGGCCCTTGCTCGAGGCCTGTGCCAGCTGTTGGGCCTGGCTCTGCTGCTCAGGGCAGGCCAGGTGGTACGGCAGCGCCAGAGCCAAGGTGCCGGACAGCAGGCTGCCGTCGGGGCGGCACAGCAGCAAGGTGCCCGAGGTGCCATCGATGGCGATGGCACTCACCCGCGCCCGCAGCTCTGGGGGCATCTGCTGGCACAGCTCGATCAGCCCATCGCGCCAGCTGTTTGGAGCTTCAAACGCTCCTGGGTAGGCGCTTGAGCTCTGCCACAGCGGCGCTGCGGCGTGATCGGTGCCGGCCTTGACCAGGGCCAGCCGCAGGCCGCTGGTGCCCAGGTCAACGCCCAGGGCAACAGCGGTCTGGGCCTCAGGCGGCAACGCGGCTGGCAGTGGCCTGGCGCAGGGCCGAGGCGATGGTGCTCACGTCTTCCCAGGGCAGGTTCAAGTCGCTGCGGCCAAAGTGGCCATAGGCGGCCACGTCCTGGTAAAAACGCCCGCCGCGTTGGCCCGGCAGATTGCGCAGGCCGAAGGTTTCGATGATGGCGCCGGGGCGCAGGTCAAAGTGCTCCTGCACCAGGGCGGTGAGGTCGGCGTCGGCCAGCTTGCCGGTGCCAAAGCTCTCAACCAAGATGCTCACCGGACGGGCCACGCCGATGGCGTAGCTCAGCTGGACCTCGGCCTTGCGTGCCAGGCCTGCGGCAACCAGCGCCTTGGCGACATAGCGAGCGGCGTAGGCGGCCGAGCGGTCGACCTTGGTGGGGTCCTTGCCCGAAAAGGCGCCGCCGCCATGGCGGGCATAGCCGCCATAGGTGTCGACGATGATCTTGCGGCCAGTCAGGCCGGCATCGCCCTGGGGCCCGCCCACCACAAACTTGCCGGTGGGGTTCACCAGAAAGCGGGTGCTCTCTTTGGAGGGCTTGAGGCTCAGGTCGCGGGTGGCGGGCTCTACCACGTGGGCCCACAGGTCGGCGCTGATGCGCTCGCGCATCGCCTTCTCGTCGCTGATGGCGGCTGCGCCGGGGACCTCGATCTCAGCGGTGTGCTGGGTTGAGATCAAGATCGTGTCGATGGCGACGGGCTGGTCGTTCTCGTAGACGACGCTGACCTGGGTTTTGCCATCGGGCAGCAGGTAACCCAGGCTGCCGTTATGACGCACCTCGGCCAGGCGCCGGGCCAGGCGGTGGGCCAGGCTGATCGGCAGCGGCATCAGCTCGGGCGTCTCATCGCAGGCATAGCCGAACATGATGCCCTGATCGCCCGCACCGATCAGATCGAGCGGATCGCCGGCATGGTCGTCGGCTTCGTTGACGCCCTGGGCGATGTCGGGCGACTGCTGATCGAGGGCTACCAGCACAGCGCAGCTGTTGGCGTCAAAACCGCCGGCGCGGGCGCCGCTGTAGCCGATCTTCTGGATCACGCTGCGCACGAGTGTGTTGAAGTCGACCCGGGCCGTGGTGGTGACTTCACCGGTGATCAGACACAGACCCGTGTTGACCACCGTTTCGCAGGCCACGCGGCTGGCGGGGTCTTGGGCCAGCAGCGCGTCGAGCACCGCATCGCTCACCTGATCGCAGATCTTGTCGGGATGGCCCTCAGTGACCGATTCAGAGGTGAAGACGTAACGGCTCATTGCGGCGTTCGGCGGCTGCTCAATCGATCGAGACTATTCCCCGACGCTCGCAGGCCTGGCCGATGGCTTGGCCACCACGCTCAGTTCGCTCCAGTGCTGCAGCTGCTCAAAGCTGGCATCGAGCGGCGGGGCGGTGCTCCAGGCGGCGGTGTAGCCCAGCACAACCGGCACGCCGGCGGCGCGGGCCATGCGCAGGTCGCTGTTGGCATCGCCGATCAGGGCGCAGCGCTCGGCCGGCACGCCCAGCTCGGCGCAGAGCCCATGCACGGCCGCAGGGTCAGGTTTGCGCGGCGTGTGCTCAGCGCTCCATAGGGCGCTGAAGTGCTGCTCCAGAGCATGCGCTTTTAAAAAGGCTTCGATGCCTGGGATTTCGTCATTCGAAATCACAGCGCAGCGCACCCCCGCCGCCACCAGTTGGCTCACCAGATCGTGCAACCCGTCGGTGGTTTGGGGCCGCTGCGGGCTGCCATGACCATGCAAACCATCGGTAGTGGCAAACACCAGCTCGGCCAGCTCAAGCGCTTCGGGCCAGCCCAAGCCCACCTGGGCCAGCACCGTCGCAGTAGAGATCAGGTTGTGCGCTCTGGAGCCAACGGCGGTTGTCCCGGCAGGGTGAACCCCCGTGTTGTGCAGGCCGTAGGCCCGCCGCAGCAAGGCTTCAAGCTCAGCGCCTGGGGCTTGTGGCCGCAGCTCAGGGTGTCGCTTGCCCACAAGCGCTAGACACTGCAAAACCCTGGCTTCTGCCAGGGTTTTGAGCATCGGCTCGCTGATCGACAGGGTGCCGTCCTTGTCGAACAGCACCGCCTCGATGGCTGCCGGGTGGCCGCCTCTGGTGCACAGGGGCTGACCCCGCAGCTGCAGATGGACCACCCGTCTGGCTTCAGTCGAGCGTGACGCCCATGGGGTCGCCGTCTTCGGCCTGCTCGAGCAGCATCTGCTTGTAGCGGGCGGCCATTTCCTCGGCTTTTTCGAACACCTTCTGGGGGTCGGTGAGCATGTCGCCGGGTTCGGGCTCGAGGGCCTTGGTCGAGAGCGAAATGCGGCCGCGCTCAGCATCGAGGTCAATGATCATGACCTTCATCTGGTCATTGACATTGAGCACGGTGTGCGGGGTCTCGATGTGCTCGTGGCTGATCTCAGAGATGTGCAGCAGGCCGCTGACACCGCCGATGTCGATGAAGGCGCCGTAGGGCTTGATGCCGCGGACGGTACCGATCACCACTTCGCCCACCTCGAGGCGATTCATCTTGCGCTCCACCAGGGCGCGGCGATGGCTGAGCACCAGGCGGTTGCGCTCTTCGTCCACCTCAAGGAACTTGAGGGGGAGGAAGTCGGCCACCAGCTCTTCCTTGGGCTTGCGGGTGCTGATGTGGCTGCCGGGGATGAAGCCGCGCAGGCCTTCCACCCGCACCAGGGCACCACCGCGGTTGGTGGCGAACACCTCGGAGTAGATGGTGGCGTCTTCCTTCTGCAGCTGGCGCACGCGCTCCCAGGCGCGCTGATACTCGATCCGGCGGATCGAGAGGGTCAGCTGGCCGTCTTCGTTCTCCTCGCTGAGGATGAAGAACTCGCGGATCTCGCCGGGCTCCAGCACATCGCTGAGACCTTCGACCCGGTTGATCGACACCTCCTGCAGGGGCATGAAGGCGGCGGTCTTGGCGCCGATGTCGATCATGGCGCCCTTGGGCTCCATCGCAAACACGGTGCCGTTGACGACGTCACCGGGCTTGAAGTTGTAGTCGTACTTGCTCAGCAGCGACGCAAATTCATCGAGAGTGAAGCCCACCTCATCGCTGTTGCGGCCGGCGCCACGGCTGCTCGAGGCATCGGCAGCTGGCACGTCAAAAACCTCACTGACCTCTTCGACGGCGGCGAGGTCAAGATCGGCTGCCGCTGCTGCGGCCAGGTCCTGCTCGGCCTCGGTTGCGCTGATCTCAGAAGGGGTCACGGTCATGGGGGATTGGCGGTCTGCCCGCAGGCAGTGCGAAGGAATCGGATGCCCAGCCGCCAGCCGAACACCACGAACCGCTCAATCTACCAATGGGGCTGAACAGCAGAGCTGTTGCCGCGTTTAGCCCACAGGAGCGAGGCTTTTGTTGCGCGCTTTGGTGGCTTTGGAGTTGCCCAGGCCTTCAAGGGTGGCGACAAAGTCGCTGATGCCCTGGAACTGCCGATACACCGAGGCAAAGCGCACGTAGGCCACCTCGCTCATGCTGCTGAGCTGCTGCAGCACCAGTTCGCCAATTTCGCTGCTGCTCACCTCACGGCTATTGCGTTGTTGCAGTTGCAGTTCGATCTCTTCAACCACTCCTTCGAGCCGTGCGGGTTCGAGGCCGGTTTTTTCGCAAGCCCTCAGCAGGCCGTGCAGGAGCTTCGATGGATTGAAGGTTTCACGGTTGCCGTTGCGTTTGATCACCGTGATCGGGACCGTTTCCACCCGCTCATAGGTGGTGAAGCGGTAATCGCAATTGAGGCACTCGCGGCGGCGGCGCACACTACGGCCGCTGTCAGCCGCACGGGATTCAAGAACCCTGCTGTCGGTGTGCTGGCAGGACGGGCACTGCATCCGCTGAGGTAACCGTTGCGACCTGAATCAAATGTAAACAGATGATTTCACTTTGAGAAGGGGCATTTGGCTGTTTTGCCAAACAAAAAGCCCCCGCAACTGCGGAGGCTCTGAGCACGTGGCGCCAAGGGCGCTTTATTTACCGATCTTCGGGGGATCGCGGAAGGCAATCGCGAAGAACAGGGTCGAAATGGCCAGCGCCAGGATCAGGATGTAAGCAAAGCTCTCCATGGGATCTCCTGCTGATCAGCTGAGGGTGGAGCCGGCCGGGGGCACATAGCCCTCCGGCAAACGGCGCGTGGAGCGGTCGCCCAGTTTCTGGAACAGACCGAACTCCACCTGTTCGCCCAGGTCCGGATCAATACCGGCAAACACATCGCGGTACAGGGTGCGTGCACCGTGCCAGATGTGGCCAAAGAAGAACAGCAGGGCGAAGGTCGCGTGGCCAAAGGTGAACCAGCCGCGTGGGGAGCTGCGGAACACACCGTCGGAGTGGTAGGTCTCTCGGTCGAATTCGAACGCTTCACCCAGCTGGGCCTTACGTGCCAGGCGCTTGACATCAGCAGGATCGCTGAAGCTTTGGCCGGCCAGAGCGCCGCCGTAAACCGTGGCGGTCACACCGCTCTGTTCAAAGGCGTACTTGGCTTCAGCACGGCGGAATGGAATGTCGGCGCGCACAATGCCGTCCTGGTCTTGGAGAACCACAGGGAAGTTCTCAAAGAAGTTCGGCAGGCGGCGCACTTCCAGTTCGCGGCCTTCCTTGTCTGTGAAGGAGATGTGACCCAACCAACCGGTAGGCAGGCCATCGCCATTGACCATCGGGCCGACGCGGAACAGACCGCCTTTGGCAGGGCTGTTGCCGACGTAGTCATAGAAGGCGAGCTTCTCAGGAATCGAAGCCCAGGCCTGCTCCTTTGTGGCTCCTTGATCAAGCGCCGTTTGAACACGGCGGTTGATTTCAGTTTTGAAGTAGCCCTGGTCCCACTGATAGCGGGTAGGGCCAAACAGCTCGACCGGGGTGGCTGCTGCGCCGTACCACATGGTGCCGGCCACCACAAAGGCGGCAAAGAACACAGCGGCAATGGCCGAAGCCAACACGGTTTCGATGTTGCCCATGCGCAGGGCCTTGTAGAGGCGCTCTGGCGGGCGGGTGGTGATGTGGAAGATGCCGGCAATGATGCCGACGATGCCAGCGGCAATGTGGTGCGCCACGATGCCGCCAGGGTTGAAGGGGTTGAAGCCTTCAGGACCCCAAGACGGTTGCACCGGTTCAAGGTGGCCGCCAATGCCGTAGGCATCGCTGACCCACATGCCTGGGCCAAACACACCGGTCAGGTGGAAGGCGCCAAAGCCAAAGCAGGCCAGGCCCGCTAGCAGAAGGTGGATGCCGAAGATTTTGGGCAGGTCGAGCGCCGGTTCGCCGGTGCGGGGGTCCTGCCAGATCTCCAGATCCCAGTAGGTCCAGTGCCAGATCGCGGCCAGAAACAGCAGGCCGCTCAAAATGATGTGGGCCGCTGCAACGCCTTCGAAGCTCCAGAAGCCGGGGTCGACGCCGGTTTCGCCGGTGATGCTCCAGCCGCCCCAGCTGCCGGTCACACCCAGGCGAGCCATGAAGGGCATCACGAACATGCCCTGGCGCCACATCGGGTTGAGCACCGGGTCAGAGGGGTCAAAAATGGCCAGCTCATAGAGCGCCATGGAGCCGGCCCAGCCGGCCACCAGCGCGGTGTGCATGAGGTGCACGGCCAACAGGCGGCCGGGGTCGTTGATGACGACCGTGTGCACCCGATACCAGGGCAATCCCATGGGGAGACGCTTGGAGTGGGTGCGGCGATCGTAAGGGGCGCGCCTGCCCTGGCGCGGCCGTGGTCACAGACCGCAATGGCCCGTCGCAGAATGCACACAGCTGCCATGCCGCCCCATGCCCGTGATTCGTTTTGTGCGCGAGGGGCGCGATGTCGAGTGCTACCCCGGTGAAAACCTGCGCGAGGTGGCCCTGCGTGAGGGCATACAGCTCTATGGGCTCAAGGGCACCTTGGGCAATTGCGGTGGCTGCGGCCAGTGCATCACCTGCTTTGTTGAGGTGCCCGAGGGGCCTTCGCAGGTGGCGCTGAGCCCACGCACCGCCGTTGAAGACCAAAAGCTCAAGCGCCGTTCGCAACACTGGCGCCTGGCCTGTCAAGCCCTGGTGAATCAGTCATGCCTGGTGATCACCAGGCCCCAGGTGGGCTTGGCTGGCCAAGAGGCTCTGCTGGCGGCGGCCCAAGCGCAGCCCTTGCCACTGGGTCCGACCTCATGGCCCCAGCCTGAGCCAGAAACCGAGCCCGAGGAGCTCGATGGTGCTGAGGCCGCCGATGGCCCCCAGGCAGCCGGCACGCCCAGCGCAACCACAACGAGCGATGAAGGCGCCTGAATCAGGCCGCTGAGGCGGTGATACCCTCCCAGCACTTCCCTCTGCGCCATGGAAACCAACGACCTCGGCTTTGTTGCCAGCCTGCTGTTTGTGTTGGTTCCCGCGGTCTTCTTGATCGTTCTCTACATCCAGACCAGTAGCCGCCAGGGCGGCTGAGGTCTGGCGTTTAGCGCCGCTCCGGTTCGCGCACCAGCAGCACCGGCGCCGGCGCATGCACCCGGATGAAGTCGCTCACCGAGCTGCCCAGCAGCCGGTCGATGTCGACAAAGCTCTTGGCCACAACCGGTCTGCGGTCCTGGGAGGCGATCACCAGTAAGTCAGCTTTCACCTCTTGGGCGGCAGCACAGACGGTGCGGGCGATGTCGCCCACCTTGTGCAGCGGTTGCATCGTCACGCCAAAGCTGCGCGCCCGTTGCACGGCCCGATCGAGCACCTCATCGGCCGGTGACTTACCGCCGCGGCTGGGCGCCAGGTCCTGGCGGGTCACATGCACCCCGGTCAGGGTGCCGCCAGGAATGCCGGCCACCAGTTCGCAGGCCAGGCGCAGGGCGTCATCGCCCACGCCGGTGCCATCGACGGTGACCATGACGCGGTTGATCGCGCGGATGTACAGGTCGTCGCGCACCAGCAGCATGGGCCGCGTGGAGAGCTGAAACACGTACTGGCTGGCGCTGTTGCTGAGGATCGCCTGCAGCCGATTCATGCCGCGAGACCCCATCACGATCAGGTCGGCATCGAGCTCGTCGGCCACCTTGAGCACGGTGGTTTTGGTGTCGCCCTGGCGGATCAGTGTGTTGACGCTGATGCCATCGAGGCCCATGCGTTTGATTGCATCGCCCAGTAGCCCTTGGGCCCGGGCCATGTGGTCGTCCACATCGGCGCTGCTCTGCTCGCCCACCACGTGCAGCAGGTTCACCTTGGCGGCGGCAGCCGGGGGGATGGCGCGCAGCATGCGCACCATTTCTTCAACGTGGCCTTGGCCCGAGTCGGCGATCAGCAGGTTGCGAAACACAGCAGCAGAGGATGCGCGGTGGCAGCCTATGGCGCTTGTGAGGCTGTGTTGGCCGTTTGACAACCATGGTCACTGAAACCGTCGCGGCCCCGCCTCAACCGGGTTCTCCCTGGCTGCTCCAGCGGCGCGTGTTGCCCCAGCACACCGATCACGCCGGGGTGATGTGGCATGGCTCGTATCTGGCCTGGCTCGAAGAGGCCCGCGTTGAGGCGCTGGCTCAGGCGGGCTTGGCCTACAGCGACCTGTCGGCGCGGGGGCTCGAGTTGCCGGTGGTGTCGCTGTCGATCAACTACCGCCAGGCCCTGCTGCATGGCGACCTGGTGCAGCTTGAGAGCGTGGTGCTGCCGCGCCAGGGGGTCAAATTGCCTTGGCAGAGCCGTTTTGTCAGTGCAGCTGGGGTGGTGGCCGCAGAAGCGCGGGTGGAGCTGGTGCTGGTGGATCTGTCGGGCGGGCCTGGCCAGCGCCGCCTGCTGCGCCAGTTGCCGCCCGATCTGGCGGCAGCGGTGCAAAGCCTGATCGACGGACCCCGCTAGGATCAGTACACCTGTACTGATTGCCGTGGTGAAGACCTGCAGGCTTGGGGGCTCGGCCGCTGGGGTGCTCTGGTCGGCCGAGGAGCGGCTCTGGTGGCTGCTGTGGAGTGCGGTGCCAGGCCTGGGCGTTGAGCGGCTGAACCAGCTCTGGAGCCGTTTTGGCAGCTTGGCTGCGGCCTGGGCTGCCCCCGCCCCGGTGTTGGCGCAGGTGCCGGGCATCGGCCCCGCGCGCTTAGCGGCAATCGAGCGTTGCCGCCGGCGTGCTGGTGCAGAGCCGTTGGCTGCGGTGCGCGCCTCGGGGGTGCTGCTGCCGGGCGATCCGGCGCTGCCGGCAGCGCTCAAGGCGCTGGCCAGGCCGCCGTTGCACGTCTATTGGCGCGGACGCGGTCAGTTGTGGTCAGCGCTGCGCCAGGGGCGTGCTGTGGCTGTGGTGGGCACCCGCCGGCCATCGGCCCATGGCCTGGCGATGGCCGCCGCCATTGGTGAGGCCTTGGCCCGTGCGGGCTGGCCGGTGGTCAGCGGCCTGGCCGAGGGCATCGATGCGGCGGCCCACCAGGGCTGCCTGAGCGCTGGCGGCCGGCCGGTCGGGGTGCTGGGCACACCACTCGATCGGGTGTATCCGAGCCATCACAGCCAGTTGCAACAGCAGGTGGCTGAGCGGGGCCTGGTGCTCAGCGAGCAGGCCCCTGGCGCTGCGGTTTGCGCAGGGCATTTCGCCGCACGCAACCGCCTTCAGGTTGCGCTGTCCTGTGCGGTTGTGCTGGTCGAGTGCCCCGAGCCCAGCGGCGCTTTGCATGCCGCCCGGCTCGCCTGGCAGAGCGGGCGCAAGCTGTGGGTGGTGCCGGCCGATGCGGCCAAGCGCTCGGCCGCCGGCAGCAATCGCTGGCTGCAGCAGGGGGCAGCTCCCCTCCTCAATGCAGCTGATCTGGTTGCGGCTTTGGGGCCTGGTCCATTGGCACCGCAGCCGGCAGCGGCGCCGCCTGCTCGCCGCCTGGCGCGCGCGGTAGCAGCACCAGTCGATCAGGCCTTGCTCAGCGCTGTTGGCAGTGGGGCCTCGCTTGAGCAGCTCAGCGGCCAGCTCGGCCAGAGCGGCATCGCCTTGATGCCGCGTTTGCTGGCACTTGAGCTGGCCGGCCTGCTGCAGGCCGAGCCGGGTCTGCGCTGGCGAGCGGCAAACTGAGATCAGTGCCGCGCCCCTGGGGCTTCAACACCGCTGAGCCTTTTTGACGCCAGCACCAGCACCTCGGTCACCGCTCAGGATCTGCTGGCCTGGCGCCGCAGTCAGCTGGCCGGCCGCGATCGTGAGCCTGCAAGCCTGCAGTCCAGCCTCGACTGGTTGCTCGATCTGGGCGGCGGCGTGGGCTGGCAGCAGCTCCAACAACTGCACCTGCGCCCCGAGCAGCCTGTGGCTCTGCAGCGCAGCCTGGCTGAGCTTGCAACCCTGTGGCAGCGGCATCTGAACGAGCAGGTGCCGCTGCAGTACCTGCTGGGGCTGTGTCCCTGGCGCGACCTGACCCTGCAGGTGGGGCCGGGCGTGCTGATTCCCCGCGCCGAAACCGAGCTGTTGGTCGAACTGGCCTTGCAGCAGTGCCCCACTCCGCCTGCGCTCTGGGCCGACCTGGGCAGCGGCAGCGGCGCGCTGGCCCTGGCGCTAGCCAACGCCTGGCCTACCAGCCGCGGGTTGGCCGTTGAGCTGTCAGACGCTGCACGGGCCATAGCGGCGCTGAACCTGCAGGCGGCGCCGCAGGTGCAACTGCTCGCCGGCAGCTGGTGGCAACCGCTTGCGCCCTGGTGGGGGCAGCTGGCGCTGGTGGTGGCCAACCCGCCCTACATCCCCGAGGCGGTGTGGGCGGATCTGGAGCCCGTGGTGCGCGCGCACGAGCCGTCCATGGCATTGGCGGCCGGTGCCGATGGCCTTGATGCCATCCGCCAGATCGCCGCTGGCGCTGCCGCTGCTCTGGCCCCAGGGGGTTGGCTGCTGCTCGAGCATCACCACGACCAGAGCGCCGCGGTGCTGGAGCTGCTTGCTGCGGCGGGCCTGCAGCAGCTCGAGCGCCACCGCGACCTCGAGGGGGTCTGGCGCTTTGCATGCGGCCGGGCGCCGCTTTGAGCAACCCAATCAGCCCAATCCATCGATGAGTGCGACGTTTTGCCAGGACGTGATCAGAAAGTCGCGATGTTTTGCCTGTTGGCGCACCATGACGCCATGACGACCTTTCTTGAGCCCGCCGACCTGGCCGAGCGCCTGCAGTCCGGAGGGGCGGCCCTGTTCCCCACCGACACCCTGGTGGCTCTGGCGGCGCTGCCCCAGCACGCAGGCCAGATCTGGCAGCTCAAGCAGCGCCCGCCCGACAAGCCCCTGATCCTCATGGGGGCTGATCTGCAGCAGCTGTTGCAGCACACCCCAGGGGTGCACTGGCCGCCGCAGGCGCTTGAGCTGGCGGCGCGGCACTGGCCCGGTGCACTCACCCTGGTGTTGCCGGCCACCGGTGCATTGATGCAGTGTCTCAACCCCGGGGGTGAATCGCTGGGACTGCGGGTGCCGGCCTGCCCCATGACCCAGGCGCTACTGCAGCTCAGCGGGCCGTTGGCCACCACCAGTGCCAACGGCTCTGGTGAGCCTGCAGCCACCACTGCAGCCGAGGCGGCGGCAAGCTTTGCCGCCAGCGGCGTGCCGTTATTGGGTCCAGAACCGTGGCCTGAACCGAGCGGTCAGGCCAGCACGGTGGTGGCTTGGCTCAACAGCAACTGGCAGGTGCTGCGTGCTGGAAGCGTGCAGGTGTGAGGGTGCATTGCCGCCTCAGCAGCTAGCGCATGTTCGTGGCTGCTGTTGAACTAGAGCTGCTCCTTGTGCCGCACCCTTCATGGCAGCTGTTATCGCCATGGTGACTCTGGTCCTGGCCGTGGGGTACTGGTTGATGTCGCCTCTTAGCGCCTTGCTGACTCCCCTGGTGGAGTTGCATGCCTTGCCATGGGTTTTGCTTGGGGGAACGCTGTTGTGGTTGCTGGCTGGGTGAGGGGACTCTCAGTCTTGAGTGTCGGCAGGGACGTCGGTGTAGCCAAGGTCGTTAGCAGGAGGTACGTGATTGAGCCTGTGATTAAGGCCTGCGAACCGGCAAGTGACCACTGCTTGTCGCCAGACATGACACTTGGCCGTTGAGCTGTTCAATGTCGAGCGCTCGGGGTTCTGATGCCGTCAGCTGAGCAGATGTGCTGCTGTATTGCAGAACGCGAGCTGCAAGGAAAGCCCTGAGCTGTGGTCAATGACATGAGCGCAGAGCAAGAAGGTTGGGCTTCGCCAAAACCCAGTCATCACCAATAGGCTTGCCTTGCTGACAACCACCCATGCTGAGCAGCTCGCCTGCAACGTCACTGACTGAGCGGTTGCGGTTTGAAGGCTGGAGC
>JBMSMG010000032.1:0-16611 GCA_049421025.1 Prochlorococcaceae cyanobacterium
TGGATGGAGCTGATCAACGGCTACCGCTTCAAAAAGCGCCTGGAGCGGGCCTGGGAGTACGCCCGCTCCGGAAATGTGCTCTCGATCCGCTTTGAGGGGCGCCGCGTGCATGCGCGCGTGCAGGGGAGCGACAGCGATCCCTACAAGGTGAAGCTGTGGCTCGATGTGCTCAGCGACGACGACTGGGGCTACGTGCTCGAGGCCCTCAGCCAGAAGGCGCGCTGGTCAGCCCAGTTGCTCGCCGGTGTCATGCCCGCCGACATTGAGCGGGCCTTTGCCGCCAGCGGCAAACGGCTGTTCCCGTTCAAGTTGCAGGAGGTGCGCAGCGAGTGCAGCTGCCCCGACAAGGCCAACCCCTGCAAGCACGTCAGCGCCGTGTTTTATCTGATGGGCGATCGCTTTAGCGAAGACCCGTTTGTGCTGTTTCAGCTGCGCGGCCGCACCCGCGCCCAGCTGCTGAGCGATCTGGCCAAGCGCCGCCGCAGGTTGCTCGCCAAAGCTGCAGCAGGACAAGCTGCAGCCGCCGAGGTCTCGCAGCCGGACGCCGCCAAGGCGTTGAGTGCAGCGCATCCAGCCATCGCGGACGCGAACCGCTGGTGGCGTTACGACGCCGCACTCGATTCGAATCTGGTGGTGATCACCCCAGCCCTCGAGGGCGACACCGGCCTCGATGCCGCCGGGCCCCTGCCCCTGGCTGAAGAACCCCGCTTCCAGGGCGCCAACCGCCTGTTCATCGAGCAGCTCAGGGAGCAGGGCCAGCAGCTGGCCGCCAGCGCCATGGCCACCGCCATGGACAACGGCAAGGCCGAGGCCGCGGCTGAACAGACCTAAACGCTGCTGATCGGTCTGCTCGCTTGCGATCAGCCTGCTCACTGCTGATCAGCCTGGGCTGTTGATCAGCGTGGCCGCTGTTGGCTCCTTCCGGCCCCTTAGACAACACACCAGACGTCATGCCAGTTTTCTGACAGTGCTCAGCGCCGACAACCCCGCCTGGCTGACACCGGCTGCCATTCGCCTGGCCTGCTGCATCGCGTGGAGCTACAGCCAGGCCTTTGGCAGGCCGCTGCTGGCCAGCCCCGCCACCCGCGCCGCGCGCCCAGCCGCCGGCATCGCCGCACAAGCCAGCGACCAGGGCAACGACCAGGGCGGTGACCAGGGCAGCGAACAGGGCAGCGAACAGCGCCTGCTGGCCCAGGAGCTGTTCGCCACAGACACCGTGGTGCTGGCCCATGACGGCGCACCGCTTGATGCGGGCGAGGGCCCGAGGCTGATCTACGCCAACCGCGCCGCGTTGCGCCTGTGGCGCCGCAACTGGGGGTCCATGGTGGGCATGCCCTCAAGCCGCACGGCTGAACCAAGCGCGCGCACAGAGCGGCAGCAGGCCCTCGCGGCCGCCCTGCAGCAGCTGGCGATCAGCAACTACAGCGGCATCCGCATCGACAGCGCAGGGCGCCGCTTTGCGATCAACAGCGCCCGCATCTGGACCTTGATCGATACCAGCGGCCAACCCTGCGGCCAGGCCGCTGCCTTCAGCGACTGGCACTGGCTCTGACCAGCATCATCAAGACACTGCCTACAGTTCGGCCACGACGCCGTGAGCCGATGGTTGCCGCCGTGAGCCAGGCCAATGCCGCCCCGAGCAGCCCGAGGCTGTCGCTGCAGTGCGAAACGATCGGGGACGACACCATCACGATCCGCTCGCTCGACTGGGACCGCAGCCGCTTTGACATCGAGTTCGGCCTGCGCAACGGCACCACGTACAACAGCTTTTTGGTGCGCGGCGAGCGCACCGCCCTGATCGACAGCAGCCATCTCAAGTTTGAGAGCAGCTGGCTGCCGATGCTGCAAGAGCAGATCGATCCGCGCGAGATCGACTATTTGATCGTCAGTCACACCGAACCTGATCATTCAGGTTTGATCGGCCATCTGATCGATCTGAACCCCGACCTTGAGATCGTGGCCTCGAAGGTCGCGATCCAGTTCCTGGAGAACCAGGTGCACCGGCCGTTCAACAGCCGGGCCATCAAAAGCGGCGACGAGCTTGATCTGGGCACCAACCCCACCAGCGGCGTGGCGCACCGCTTCGAGTTCCTCAGCGC
The DNA here is from genome assembly GCA_049421025.1 of Prochlorococcaceae cyanobacterium. Taxonomy (GTDB): domain Bacteria; phylum Cyanobacteriota; class Cyanobacteriia; order PCC-6307; family Cyanobiaceae; genus RGUW01. The sequence goes on from JBMSMG010000032.1 coordinate 2,100, forward strand.
GCCGAACCTGCACTGGCCCGACACGATCTTTTCGTTCGACCACGGCACCGGCATCCTCTACACCTGCGATGCCTTTGGCCTGCACTACTGCAGCGATGACGTCTTTGACGTCAATCCTGGCGCGATTGCCCCTGACTTTCGCTTCTACTACGACTGTCTGATGGGCCCCAATGCCCGCAGCGTGCTGCAGGCGCTGAAGCGCATGGATGGGCTCAGTGACATCACCACCATTGCCGTAGGACACGGCCCGCTGCTGCGCCACCACCTGAGCAGCTGGATCGACGACTACCGCAACTGGAGCTCAGAGCGCAGCACAGGTGAGGCCTACGCGGCCGTTTGTTACCTGAGCCAGGTGGGTTTCTGCGACCGGCTCAGCCAGGCGATCGCCCGCGGCATCGGTAAGGCCGGCGCCGCGGTGCAGTTGGTCGACCTGCGGGCCACCGATGCCCAGGAGCTCAGCGCCCTCATCAGTGAGGCCTCGGCCGTGGTGGTGCCCACCTGGCCCAGCGGCGCTGATGCCGAGCTGCAAGCCTCGATCGGCACCCTGCTGGCTGCGCTGAAACCCAAGCAATGGGTGGGTTGTTACGACGCCTTCAGCGGTAACGACGAACCGATCGACACCGTGGCCGCCCAGCTGCGCGCCCTGGGACAACCCTCGGGCTTTGAACCGCTGCGCATCCGCCAGATGCCCAGCGCCGAGGACTACCAGCGCTGCGAAGAAGCCGGCACCGACCTGGGCCAGCTGCTCACCAAGGCCAAAACGATTGCCGCCATGAAATCGCTCGATGGCGACCTCGACAAAGCACTGGGCCGCCTCAGTGGCGGGCTCTACGTGGTGACGGCGCGCCAAGGCGAAGGCGACCAGCGCCTGAGCGGCGCCATGGTGGCCAGCTGGGTGAGCCAGGCGAGCTTCCAGCCGCCCGGCCTCACGGTGGCCGTGGCTAAAGACCGGGCCATTGAGGCGCTAATGCAGGTGGGTGATCGCTTCGTGCTCAACGTGCTGCGCAACGACAACCACCAGGAGCTGCTGCGCCACTTCCTCAAGCGATTCCCGCCAGGGGCCGACCGTTTCGCCGGCGTCAACGTGCTCGAAGGGGCTGCTGCCGGTGGGCCGGTGCTGGCCGACGCCCTGGCGTTTCTGGGCTGCCGCGTGGTGCAGCGCCTCGAAGGCCCTGACCACTGGATCATCTACGCCGAGGTGGAGCAGGGCAACGTCTCGGACACCGAAGCTGCAACCGCCGTGCACCACCGCAAGGTGGGCAACCACTACTGAGATGGCGAGTGCCGCACCTGCTGAGCTGCTCGAGCGCCGTGTCATTGCACTGCCGCTTGAGCCTGGGCTGATCTGCCTCAAGGGCCTCAGCCCCAAGCGGCTGCGTTTCGAGATCGAATACGGCCTCGAGCGGGGCACCACGGCCAACAGCTTTTTGTTTGAAGCCGGGCCAGACGTTGCCGGCAAGCTGGTGCCGCCCGTGCTGGTGCACCCCCCCGGAGCCTCGTTTGCAGAACCCTTCCTGGAACAACTGGCCGCTCTGGTGAGCCCCGAGGCGGCGCTCAAGGTGGTGGTGAGTCACGTCAACCCCAACCGGGTGGCCCTGCTGCAACAGCTGGCGGCACGGTGGCCCCAGCTCATGCTGGTGGCCTCCAACGCCGGCGCCCGCCTGCTCCAGGAGCTATGGAGCCAGCGCAAACCGGCCGCCCCCGGCAGCGCCCCCAGCGAGGAGCCACTGCTGCCTCCCCTGCCCAAGATCGATGTGATCAAGCAGGACGCCAGCCGGCCCTTGAGCCACGGCCATGTGCTGCGGCTCATGCCTGTGCCCACCCCACGCTGGCCGGGCGGCCTGGCGGCTTTTGAGGAGAGCACAGGCTTGCTGATGAGCGGAAAGTTCTTCGCCGCACACCTCTGCGAGGAAGGCTTCAGCGAGGTCAACCGCGGCAGCAGCGAAGAAGACCGCCGCTACTTCTACGACTGCCTCATGGCGCCGATGGCCCGCCAGGTCGAGGCCGTGGTCGAGCGCTTTGAAGCGCTCGACATTCGCACCATTGCCCCCGGCCACGGACCGGCGATTGCCGAGAGCTGGCGCAGCCTGCTGGCCGACTACCGACGCTGGGGTGAGGCCAGCAGCCGCAGCGACCTGAGCGTGGCGCTGCTGTTTGCCAGCGCCTATGGCAACACCGCCGCCATTGCCGATGGTCTGGCGCAGGGGGTGGCGCGCACCGGCGTACGGGTCGAGAGCATCAACTGCGAATTCAGCGAGCCCGAACAACTGCTGGGCGCCATTCGCTCCTGCGATGCCCTGCTCATTGGCTCACCCACCCTGGGCGGCCATGCGCCCACGCCGATCGTCTCGGCCCTGGGCACGGTCCTGGCCGAGGGCGACCGCAGCAAACCCGTAGGTGTGTTCGGCAGCTTCGGCTGGAGCGGCGAAGCGCTCGATCTGCTGGAAACCAAGCTGCGCGACGGCGGATTCACGATGGCGTTTGAACCGATCAAGGTGAAATTCAGCCCCGACGCGGCCACCCTCAAAACGATTGAAGAAACCGGCACAGCCCTGGGGCGCGAGCTGCTCAGCCAGCAGCGGCGGAGCCAAAAGCGACAGGCAACAGGCGGCCTCGCCGAGAGCAAGAGCAACCCCGCCGTTCAGGCCCTGGGCCGGGTGGTGGGCTCATTGTGTGTGCTCACCGCTCGCAAAGGCTCAGGCGAAGCAAGCCTCAGCGGCGCCCTGGTCGCCAGCTGGGTGAGCCAGGCCAGCTTCAGCCCGCCGGGGTTCACCGTGGCGATCGCGAAAGACCGTGCTGCCGAGTCGCTGCTGCACATTGGCGATCTGTGCTGCCTCAACGTGCTGGCCTCGGGCCGTGAAACCGCGCTGATGAAGCAGTTTCTGCAGCCCTTTGCCCCCGGCGCCGACCGCTTTGCGGGCCTGGAACTCGAGGCCAGCCCAGCGGGACAACCGGTGCTGCCACAGGCCCTGGCCTGGCTAGAAGCCGAGGTCAAATCCCGCATGGAATGCGGCGATCACTGGTTGATCTATGCCCAGGCCAGTGCCGGTGGGGTGCTCGATGCGGCAGGCACCACAGCCGTGCACCAACGCCGCAGCGGCGCCCATTACTGAACACCAAAGAGCAAGCACAAGGGACCCTTGAACCGGCCCTAACTCATACTCACTTCGACTTAGGCTAGGGTGGCGCCACTGACGCACCGAAGCCCATGGACCTCTCTGGATCACGCACCCGCGCCAACCTCGAGGCCGCCTTCGGCGGCGAGAGCATGGCCAACCGCAAGTACCTGTTCTTTGCCGATGTGGCCAAACAGCTGGGCAACAGCGAGCTGGCCAAGTTGTTCCGCGACACCGCCGCCCAGGAAACCGAACACGCCTTTGCCCACTTCAGACTGCTGCACCCCGAATTGGTCGTCGGCGATCCGGCAGCCCTGAGCGATCAGCAGAAGCAGGCGGTGCTGGCCCGCTGCCTGGAGCTCGCCATCGAAGGCGAAACCTACGAGTACACAACCATGTACCCGGAGTTTGCTGCGCAAGCCCAAAGCGACCGCGACCAAAGCGCTGTTGCCGAGTTCAACGAACAGATCGACGAATCCAAGGAGCACGCCGGCATCTTCAAAACTGCGGCCAAAAACTTTGGCCTGCTCGCCCCGATCGAGCAGCACCACGCCGAGCGCTATGGCATCGCCCTGGAGGCCTTAGCCGGCGGGGGCTCGTTGGGAGAAGCTGCTGAACCGCTTGGCGGCAAGTGGATCTGCAAGGTCTGCTCGATGATTTACGACCCTGCCAGTGGCGATCCCGATTCGGGCATCGCCCCTGGAACCCCGTTTGAAGCGATTCCAGGTGACTGGCAGTGCCCGATCTGCGGCGCCCGCAAGGCCAGCTTTGTGCCGTACCGCGAGCCTGAGCTGATCGCCGCCTGATGGATGAGCTGGCCGGCGCAGTGGCGCTGCACCGGTCAACTATGTCCACAGTGAACACTTAGGGGGCTTGTCTCTAACGCAAAGCCAGCGCTGATCAAGCTCAAAGCAGAACTCAAGGTCCCACCAAAGCCTCCAGAAGCCCTGCAAGAGAGGGCTTTTGGAGGTCATTTTCATCGTTTCTTGCGCGCTGTTAAGCAGCAGGCGAAGGAAACATGAAATTGGCTGCTCCCAAGCGCTGAGCGGCTCAAATAAGAACCTTCGAGCCGATCACAACCATGGCCTTGGCGGGCACGACGGTGAACCGTGACACACCCGTTCGCTACCGGGGGTTTGTGCTGATTCCCCAAGCGGATTGGACCTGGGTTGTCAGGCCTGAACGCAGCCCCATGGAGATGCTGCCGTTTCGCGCCCCGGCCAGCTCAGTGGAAGACGTCAAAGCGCTGATCGACTGGCGCTTGAATCAGGCAGCCTGAGGGGGCTGGGGGCCGCCGCCACCACCGGCAACGAAAGGCAGCACCAACGTTGCCCAATGATCGGGCCGTTCGGGCCTCACCCGGCGGGCGCGGCGCACACCAAATGGCACTCGCACCACATTGGTGCCTTCAACACGGCCTGAAGCCGGTGGAAGCGACGATCCGTTGTTGCCGGCCATGGGGCCCCACAAAGGGATGCGCCATGATGCGGCACGATTGCGCCATTGGCAACCCCTAGACGCATCACGACGCTACCGGTAGCGGTTGGGCCAGCTCCTCAACGGTGGGGCAGGTGCACACCAAATTGCGATCGCCGTACGCGTTGTCGATGCGCGCCACTGCAGGCCAGAACTTGCTGGCCTGCTGATCGGAGCCAGCCGGAAACGCTGCCTGGCTGCGGCTGTAGGGACGATCCCAAGTCTCAGCCGTCACCGCTGCCAGGGTGTGGGGTGCACGCTTGAGCGGGTTGTTGGCCGGATCGCTGTGGCCCGCGGCAATCGCCTCGGCCTCGGCGCGAATCGCCGTCATGGCCACGCAGAAGCGATCGAGCTCGGCCAGCGATTCGCTCTCGGTGGGCTCCACCATTACGGTGCCGGCCACCGGCCAGCTCACGGTGGGGGCATGGAAGCCGTAGTCCATCAGCCGCTTGGCCAGATCATCGACCACCAAGCCAGCGCTGCGCTGCAGCGGCCTCAGATCGAGAATGCACTCATGGGCAACCCAGCCGCCTTCGCCCTTGAACAGCACGGGGTAATGGGGCTCCAGGCGCCGGGCGATCAGGTTGGCCGCCAGCAGCGCCACCTGGCTGGCACGGCGCAGGCCGGCGCCGCCCATCATGCGGATGTACATCCAGCTGATCGGCAAAATGCCGGCGCTGCCCCAGGGGGCCGCTGAGACCGGGCCAATGCCCGCTTCGCCCCCTGGCAGCAGCGGCGCCAGATGGGCAGCCACAGCAATGGGGCCCACCCCAGGGCCGCCGCCGCCATGGGGAATGCAGAAGGTCTTGTGCAGGTTGAGGTGACAGACATCGGCGCCGTAGAGACCTGGCTTGCACAGGCCCACCTGGGCGTTGAGGTTGGCGCCATCGAGATAGACCTGGCCGCCGCGCTCATGCACCAGAGCGCAGATCCTGCGGATCTGCGGCTCAAACACCCCGTGGGTTGAGGGATAGGTGACCATCAACGCCGCCAGCTGATCGGCGTGCTCTGAAGCCTTGGCCTCCAGGTCGTCCAGATCGACATTGCCGGCCTCATCGCAGGCCACCGGCACCACGCGCAGGCCGGCCATCACCGCACTAGCGGGGTTGGTGCCATGGGCGCTGGTGGGGATCAGACAGACATCGCGGTGCCCCTCACCGCGGCTGTTATGCCAAGCCCTGATCACCAGCAGCCCGGCGTATTCGCCTTGAGAGCCGGCATTGGGTTGCAGCGACACCGCCGCAAAACCCGTGATCGCCGCCAGCCAGCGCTCCAGCTGCGCAGTTAGTTGCCCATAGCCCGCCAGCTGCTCAGCCGGGGCAAACGGGTGCAGCTGGGCAAAGGCAGGCCAGCTCACGGGCGCCAGCTCGGCAGCCGCATTGAGCTTCATGGTGCAGCTGCCCAGCGGGATCATGCCGTGCACCAGCGAGAGGTCCTTGCTGACCAGCCGTTGGATGTAGCGCAGCAGCTCGGTTTCGCTGCGGTACTGGTGAAACACCCGCTGCTGGAGCCAGGGCTTCTGACGCAGGGGCAACCCGGCCAACCGTGCAGCGAGGGCATCGCCAGCACGCTCGAGCGCCGCACGGCACGCGCCGCAGGCCGCCGCCGCAGCTGCCTGATCAGCAGCCAGGGCGGCCAGCAGGGCCTCGAGCTCGGCAGGGGTGCTGAGCTCATCGAGGCTGATCGCCAGCTCAGCGTCGCCGCCACGCAGGTTGAAGCCAGCTTCGGCGGCACGCCGCAGCAGCACGGGCGCCTGCTGGCTCAGCACGCGCACAGTGTCAAACCCAGGAGCCCCATCGGAACCCAAACCCAACGCCACCAGGCCTGCAGCCAAGGCTGAGCGCAGCACAACGATGCGCTCCGCAATCGCCGTTAAGCCCTCAGGACCGTGGTGAACCGCGTAAAAGCTGGCCATCACCGCCAGCAGCACCTGGGCCGTGCAGATGTTGCTGGTGGCCTTGTCGCGGCGGATGTGCTGTTCGCGGGTCTGCAAGGCCAGGCGCAGCGCAGGCCGGCCTTCGGCATCGAGCGATTGGCCCACCAGACGGCCCGGGATCTGACGCTTGAAAGCCTCTTCGGTGGCAAAGAAAGCCGCGTGGGGCCCGCCCGCCATCATCGGCACACCCAAACGCTGGGCACTGCCGATGGCGATCGAAGCGCCCAGCTCACCCACTGGCGCCAAGAGCACCTGGGCCAACGGATCAATGGCAACGGTGGCGATCACACCAGAGCTGCGCGCCGCCTGCAGCAACGCACTGGGGTCCCACAGCACCCCATTGGTAGCCGGCAGCTGCAGCAGCAGGCCAAACACCTCGGGGGCCGCCAAGGCCGCCGCCGCGGCCACAGGATCGGCCGCCAGAGCTCTGGCATCGATGCGCTCAAGCCTGATCCCCACCGGTTCTGCGCGGGTCTGCAGCACCGCCAGGGTCTGGGGCAACACCTGCTCGTCAACCAGATAGCGGCTGGCGGCAGGGCGTTTGCAGACCGCACGGCTGAGGGCCATGGCTTCGGCAGCCGCCGTGGCCTCATCGAGCAGCGAGGCGTTGGCGATCGGCAGGCCGGTGAGCTCGCTGATCAGGGTCTGAAAGTTGAGCAGGGCCTCAAGACGCCCCTGCGAAATCTCTGCTTGATAGGGGGTGTAAGCGGTGTACCAGGCGGGGTTTTCGAGCACATGGCGCTGAATCACCGCCGGGGTGGCTGTGCCGTGATAACCGAGGCCGATCAAGCTGCGGCGCACCTGGTTGCAGGCGGCGATGGCCTCCAGTTCGGCCAGGGCCTCAGCTTCGCCGCAGGGGGCTGGCAAGCCTTCTGCGGCGCGCTCTTGCGGCAGCAGAATGTCGGCCGGCACGACAGATTGGGCGAGCTCTTCGAGGCTCGCCAGCCCCAACTCGGCCAGCATCTGCTGCTGTTCAGCAGGGCTTGGACCCAAGTGGCGCTGCAGAAACGATGCGCTCACGCCTGAACCTTGCCGCCGTAGGTCACCGCATCCATCAGGGCGTCAAATTCAGCCGGATCGCTGGGGCGCACCAACAGCAACCATCCCTCGCCATAGGGATCGTTTTGCAGCTCTTCGGGGCTGGCGAGCACCGCCTCGTTGCGTGCCTCGACCACCCCGCCCACCGGCGCCAGCAGATCTTCGACGGCCTTGACCGATTCAACGCTGCCGAAACTGCTGCCGGCCTGGAGCGCCGCACCCACCTCGGGCAGCTCGACAAAGACGATGTCGCCCAATTGCTCGATGGCGAAAGCGCTCAGACCGATGCGCACCAGATCGCCATCGCGGCGAGCGGTTTCATGGCTGTCGGCGTAGCGGCAATCTGCTGGAAACGAAAGCGCCATGGCCGCAGCATTGAGGCAAACGGCGCCCAGTCTGTCAGGTTTTGCCCGGCAGCTGACCCTCCTGCTGCAAAGCCGAAAGCGCCCGCTCCAGGGCGATCGCGCTGTGGCTGTGGTGGGTGCCGCCCTGCACATACAGCACATAGGGCTCGCGCAACGGCCCGTCGGCCGAAAACTCGCTGGTGCTGCCGTCGATGAAACTGCCGCCAGCCATCACCAGCTCGCTGGCGTAGCCGGGCATGGGCGCCGGCACCGGATCGAGATAACTGCCCACCGGCGAGCACGCCTGAAAGGCGCGGCACACCGTTTTGAGCCGCTCGGGATCGCCCAGCCGCACCGCCTGGATCACATCGCTGCGGAGCCCGCCCGGCCGTGGGTTCACCGCAAAGCCCAGATCGCTGAACACCTGAGCCACCAGCTCGGCACCGATCAGGGCTTCAGCCACCATCTGCGGCGCCAGAAACAGCCCCTGAAACAGCAAGCGGTTGAGGTCAAAGCTGGTGCCCCCTTCGCTACCAATACCCGGGGCGGTTAGGCGGCAACAGGCCTGCTCGACCAGCTCGGCGCGGCCCGCCACGTAGCCGCCGGTGGGGGCGATGGTGCCGCCCAGATTCTTGATCAATGAACCCGCGATCAGATCGGCGCCCACCGCCGTGGGTTCAAGGTCTTCAACCAGCTCGCCATAGCAGTTGTCAACGAACACGTCGCAACCGGGCTGCAGCGCCTTGACCCGCGCCACGAGCCGCTCGATCTGATCGATACGCAGCGAAGGCCGCCAGCTGTAACCGCAACTGCGCTGGATCAGCACCATCCGGGTGGGCACGGCCAGGGCATCGGCCATGCGGTCCTCATCGACCAGGCCTTCGGGGGTCAACGGCAGTTCGTCGTAGCTGATGCCGAACTCAGCCAACGAGCCTTGGCCGCCGCCCCGAATGCCGATCACCTCTTCGAGGGTGTCGTAGGGGCGGCCCGTGAGGGCCAGCAAGCGATCGCCAGGACGCAGCACCCCAAACAGGGCTGCAGCGATGGCATGGGTACCGCTGACGAACTGCAGCCGCACAGCGGCCGCCTCGGCCTGCAGCACCTGGGCAAACACCCGGTCGAGCACCTCACGGCCCTGATCGCCGTGGCCGTAGCCGCTGACCGAGCCAAAGTGCTGCACCCCCAGGCGCTCGGCGGCAAAAGCCTCGAGCACCCGCGCCAGCCGCGGCCGCACCGCTGCCGTGCGTGCGGCCGCCAGCGGCGCGATCGCCGTCAGGGCAGCACTCACCCGCTCAGCAGCCCAGCGCCTGGAATCGGGGAGGGTCATCGCTTCTGCATCGGACCATGGTCATGACCATGGTCACGTGTGCAGGCGCCGGCATGTCAACGCAGCCAGCAACGCTGAGCCGCGCCGCGCAACTGCTGCAGTTAGATTCCAGTTTCTGATCAAGGACCGATCCGATCTCGGATCACTTCTGCGGTAACCAGGTCCAGCGTCAGTCCAGCCCTGCCGGAGTTGTTTTGGTCTCTGCCTCGCCCCTGCCCAACGCCACCACGCTGCGGGTGGAGCGGCCGCAGCAGCCGCGGGAGCTGCAACTGCGTGCCGGTCTGCATGCCCAGCGCTCGCCGTTGCCGCAGCGCCAACGCAAACTCAAAGCTGGCACCACCAGCTTCATGCTGGTGATGCATGTGCTGGCCGTGGTGGCGCTGCTGCCGCGCTTTTGGAGCGTGCAAGGCGTCATCGCCCTTGGCGTTCTCTATTGGATGACCGTGCTGGGCGTCACCTTGGGCTTGCACCGGTTGGTGGCACACCGCAGCTTTGAAGCGCCCAAGTGGCTGGAGCGGGTGCTGGTGCTGATGGGCACCCTGGCCTGCCAAAGCGGGCCGATCGAGTGGGTCGGCCTGCACCGGCACCACCACCGTTATTCAGATCAACCCAACGACCACCACGACGCGGCCCGCGGCTTGTGGTGGGCTCACAGCGAGTGGATGCTGCACCAGATCCCAGCGCTCGAGCACGTGCAGCGCCTGACCGGCGATGTGCAGCGCGACCCGCTGTACCGCTGGCTCGACCGCTGGTTTTTGCTGCTGCAGTTGCCCCTGGGAGCAGCCCTCTATTGGTACGGCCAAACCGCTGGCGTCCATGGCGGCGGCCTGGGCCTGGTGCTGTGGGCGATTCCGCTGCGCCTGGTGCTCGTGTATCACGTCACCTGGCTGGTGAACTCGGCCACCCACGCCTTTGGTTACCGCAACTTCGACAGCCCCGACCTCTCGCGCAACTGCTGGTGGGTGGCACTCCTGAGCTTTGGCGAGGGCTGGCACAACAACCACCACGCCTATCAACACTCAGCCCGCCACGGGCTGCGCTGGTTTGAGCTCGACATCACCTGGCTGCACATCGTGCTGTTGCGCAAGCTGGGCTGGGCGCGGCGCATTCGCCTGGCCCCCATGCCGGGCCGCTGAAGCAGCAAAAAGCACTGCCTAAGACTGCCTGAGCTGGGCGCGAATCGCCGCTGCCAGGTCGCTCTTGGCGGGGGTGCTCCAGCCCCTGGCCTCGAGCTCACGGGCCTTCAACCTGAGCAGCTCAAGAAACTGATCGGCCTCCAGCTCGCCATCACCTGCTGCCCCAAGGGCTGCCAGGGTGCTGCGTAGATCGGGCAGCTCAGCGTCGAGCTCAGCGGCGCTGTAGTCGCGCTGGCCGGCCATCACTTCGGCAAAGCGCTCACGGCGCAGGCGCTTGTTGACTGGATAGGCCGCCAGCAGCTGCTCACGGCACAGGCGCCAAGGCTGACCTGCCGTGAACACCTGCGCCAAGGCGGCGCTCAGGCTGGCCGATTCGGCTTCAGCAATGCGCAGATCAAACGCCGGCGGTGGCTGCCGGTGTCCAACAAACACTTCCAACAGCTCACCTGGACCGAGCACCGGGCCAGTGCCCCCGCGCACCGGCAAACAGGACGCTTGCAGCGCTTCAATCAGCTCAGGCTGACCCGCCAGGCGCTGGCGCAAGCCCTCGCTGAGCTTGCCGCCGCTGGCCTCAGCAGAGAGCAGCTGATTGATGCGTCCAAGCGCCAAAAACACCTCAGGACCCGGCGAAGCGAGCTTGCCGTTGCGCAACATCGAGAGCTGACTGTTGTGCACCCGTCCGAGATCAAGGGCTTCGGCCAGGGCGGGCAACACACGATGACTCCACCCGTTGCGCTCATGCCAGACACGAATCAAATGGGCAAAAGCCACCCGCCCCGATGCCAGATCCTCGCGGTAGCCCATACCCGAACCGATTGATATGGATTCGTATTGCTACCATTGTAAGCGACCAATAAGGAGTCGGTCTGCATGACCGCCACAATCCAGGCCCGCAGCACCCGCAAGCCCGCCTTCATCAATGGAGGCAGCAGCGCCGTGCGCCGCGCGCAAGCACTGCACATCCCGCGCCGCGGCGAGCCCCAGGCCGTCGCCCCCCAAGGCCGCCGCTGGGGAACCATCGGTTTCATGGTGGTGATTCATGTGCTGGCTGCCATTGCCCTGCTGCCCCGGTTCTGGAGCGTGCCGGCAGCGGCGAGCTTTTTGATCCTGTATTGGCTGACCGCCTGCCTGGGCGTGACCATGGGCTACCACCGGCTGCTGAGCCACCGCAGCTTCAAGGTGCCCCAGTGGCTCGAGCGGTTTTTTGCCACCTGCGGCGCCCTGAGCTGCCAGCACGGTCCGATCGACTGGGTCGGTTTGCACCGCCACCACCACAAGTTTTCAGACACCGAGGTCGACCACCACAGCAGCCTCAAGGGCTTCTGGTGGAGCCACATGGGCTGGATGTTTGAAGAGATCCCGGCCATGGCGGCCGTGCCACGGCTCACCGGCGATCTGGCCAAGGACCCCTACTACCGCTGGCTGAACAACTGGTTTTTGGTGCTGCAGCTGCCGCTGGCGGCGCTGCTGTTCTGGATCGGTAGCGCGACCGGTGCCGGCGGCTGGGCCCTGGTGCTGTGGGGCATTCCCCTGCGCCTGGTGGTCGTCTACCACTGCACCTGGCTGGTCAACTCAGCCACCCACTGGTGGGGCGAAGCTCGCCATGACAGTGGCGATCAGTCGAAAAACAACCCCTGGGTGGCGGCACTGACCTTCGGCGAGGGCTGGCACAACAACCACCACGCCTATCCCCACTCAGCAAGGCAGGGATTTGGCCACCAGATCGATCTGACCTGGCAGCACATCAAATTGCTCAGGCGTCTAGGCCTGGCGAGCGCCGTGCGGTTACCGCTTGGGGCGGCTCGCGGCCAGAACTGATCAGCTGCCCTGGGTGGCCTGCTTGGTGCAGAGCTGCTTGGAGAGCTCGATGTTGTGGGTCTCGCTGATCTTCTTCACCACGCAAGAGCAGGTTTTCTGGACCATGCCATCAGGCGGGGTCTGATTGGCCTTGGCGTAGTCAGCGTTCATGGCCTGTGAACACTGACTGAAGATCATCTGATCCATCATGCTTTCGGCTCTGGCGGCAGGGCAAAAAGCAGCCGCAGCAGCGATGGCTGAAGCCACCAGGCCAAATCTGTACGACGCTCGCATCGGTGCAGCTTGAGGGGGGACTTCCTCTCTAGCGCACGTGTCAGCTGCAGAACGCGCTCAGCAAGCTGTGTTTTAGGGTGGTGGATCGGCTCCAGTTCATTCGTCCGTCGTTAGCAGTCCCATGGCCAAGCGCGTTCAAGTGGTCCTCAATCAGGACGTTTACAGCCTGGGCAAAGACGGTGACCTGGTCGAGGTGGCCCCTGGCTACGCCCGTAATTTTCTGGTTCCCACTGGCAAGGCCGTCCCTGTGACCGCAGCTGTGCTGCGCCAGGTGGAAGCACGCCGCGCCAAAGAAGCCGAACGCCAAGCTGCCCTGAAAGCCGAAGCGATCGCCTTCCGCACCGCCCTCGACACCATTGGCCGCTTCACCGTGAAGAAGCAGACCGGTGGCGATGACGTGCTGTTTGGCACCGTCACCAACGCCGATGTGGCCGAAGCCATCGAAGCCGCCACCAAAAAGGAACTGGATCGCCGCGACATCTCGGTGCCTGAAATCCACAGGACCGGCAGCTACAAGGTGCAGGTCAAGCTGCATCCGGAAGTGACCGCCGAGGTCAACCTCGAAGTCGTCAGCCACTGAGCTGAGGGCCAAGCTGACAGGGGCCCCAACGCCATCGCTGGGGCCTTTGTTGTGTTGAGACACCACCAGTAGGGCGCAGGTGGTGGTCAAACCACGATCCTGCAGGCAGGATGAACAACCGGGCCGCTGCGCCCATCACAGACTGCCGCCATGGTGAGCGTTCCCCTCAACCAGCCTGGGCGCGACGGGCAATCGTTGCGCGGGGTTGACCGCGACAGTGGCGATCGCTTTGAGGCGCTGCCCGACAGCCTGCCGCCTCAGAACCTGGAGGCCGAAGAAGCTGTCTTGGGGGGCATCCTGCTCGACCCTGATGCGATTGGCCGGGTGGCCGACGTGTTGCAGCCTGAGGCGTTTTACCTGCGCGGCCACCGCGAGATCTACAGAACCGCCCTGATGCTGCATAGCCAGGGCAAACCCACCGACCTCACCGCCATGACGGCCTGGCTGGCCGACACCGGCGCCCTTGAGAAGGTGGGCGGCCAGGGCCGGCTGGTGGAGTTGGTGGAACGCACCATCTCCACCGCCTCCATCGAGCAGGTGGCCCGCCTGGTGATGGACAAGTTTCTGCGGCGCCAGCTGATTCGCTCGGGCAATGAGGTGATCGCCCTGGGCTTCGATCAGGGCAAACCCACCGAGCAAGTGCTCGATGAGGCCGAGCAGAAGATCTTTGCCATCAGCCAGGAGAAACCCAGCAAGGGACTCACCCCCACCGCCGAGATCCTCACCAGCACCTTCAACGAGATTGAAAGCCGCTCGCTGGGCACAGCGGTGGCCGGCATTCCGGTCAACTTCTACGACCTCGACGCCATCACCCAGGGGCTGCAGCGCAGTGACCTGATCATCGTGGCGGGGCGCCCGGCGATGGGCAAAACCTCGATCGTGCTGAACATCGCCAAGAACGTGGCGCAGTTGCACAACCTGCCGGTCTGCGTGTTTTCGCTCGAAATGAGCAAAGAGCAGCTGACCTACCGCCTGCTCTCGATGGAGGTGGGCATCGAAAGCGGCCGCCTGCGCACCGGCCGCCTGCAGCAAGAAGAGTGGCCGCTGCTGGGCCAGGGCATCAACAGCCTGGGGCAGCTGCCGCTCTTTATTGACGACAAACCCAACAGTGGCGTGCTCGAGATGCGCTCGCTATGCCGCCGGCTCATGGCCGAAACCGGCAAGGAGCTCGGCCTGATCGTGATCGACTACCTCCAGCTCATGGAGGGCAGCACCCCCGACAACCGCGTGCAGGAGCTCAGCCGCATCACCCGCGGCCTCAAGGGCATGGCGCGCGAGCTCAATGTGCCGGTGATGGCCCTGTCGCAGCTGAGCCGGGGCGTGGAATCACGCACCAACAAGCGGCCGATGCTCAGCGATCTGCGCGAATCGGGCTCGATCGAGCAGGACGCCGACCTGGTGCTGATGATCTATCGCGACGAGTACTACAACCCGGAAACCCCCGACCGCGGCATCACCGAAGTGATCG
>JBMSMG010000033.1:0-16565 GCA_049421025.1 Prochlorococcaceae cyanobacterium
AGCCTGAACCCGGCTCGCCGGGCTCCATTTCGATCACCACGTGGCCGTACTGGCCTTTACCGCCGGTCTGGCGGGCGAACTTGCCCTCACCCTTGGAGTTGCTGCGAATGGTTTCGCGGTACGACACCTGAGGTGCGCCAATGTTGGCCTCGACTTTGAACTCCCGCAGCATGCGGTCGACAAGAATTTCGAGGTGAAGTTCACCCATGCCAGCAATCACGGTCTGGCTTGTTTCGGGGTCTGTCGAAACGCGGAAGGTCGGATCTTCTTCGGCGAGCGATTGCAGGGCTTTAGAGAGTTTCTCCATGTCGCCCTTGGTCTTGGGCTCAACAGCCACCGAAATCACCGGTTCGGGAATGAACAGCGATTCGAGAATGATCGGATCGCTGTCAACGCAAAGGGTGTCACCGGTGGTGGTGTCCTTGAGGCCGAGGACAGCGCCGAGGTCACCGGCACGCAGTTCATCGACTTCCTCACGGTCGTCTGCCTTGAGAAGAATCAGACGTGAGATCCGTTCTTTTTTGTCTTTGGTCGAGTTGGAGACGTAGCTGCCCTTCTGCAGCACACCTGAGTAGACGCGAACAAAGGTCAACTTGCCGAAGGGATCGGCCATGACCTTGAACGCCAGTGCGGCGAACGGCTCGTTGTCGTCAGCAGGACGCACCGCTTCGCTCCCGTCGGGCAGAACACCTTGGATCGGGGGCACATCGACGGGAGCGGGCAGGTAGTCAACGACTGCATCGAGCAGCAGCTGGACACCTTTGTTTTTGAAAGCTGAGCCACACAGCATCGGCACCAGGCCGTGCTTGAGAACACCTTCGCGGATGCCGTTGCGCAGTTGCTCTTCGCTCAGTTCGCCTTTGTCGAGAAACTGCTCAATGAGCTCTTCATCGGTTTCGGCAACGGCCTCCATGAGAACCGTGCGCCATTCTTCAACCTGATCGGCCATCGCGGCGGGGACATCCGTTTCTTCGATGTCCTTGCCCAGGTCGTCCTTGTAGATGAAGGCGCGGTTTTTGACCAGATCGACAATGCCGCTCAGTTCGCCTTCAGCGCCGATCGGCAGCTGAATGGGGACGGCCTTGGCCTTAAGCCGGTCCTTGATTTGGCCGTAGACCTTGAGGAAGTCAGCGCCGGTGCGGTCCATCTTGTTGACGAACACCATGCGGGGAACGCTGTAGCGATCCGCTTGACGCCACACGGTCTCCGACTGGGGCTGCACACCGCCAACGGCGCAGAACACGGCGATCACCCCGTCGAGCACACGCATCGAGCGTTCGACCTCGATCGTGAAGTCGACGTGTCCAGGGGTGTCGATGATGTTGATGCGGTGATCTTTCCAGCTGGTGGAGATGGCTGCCGCGGTGATCGTGATGCCACGCTCACGCTCTTGCTCCATCCAGTCGGTGACGGCAGCACCGTCGTGCACCTCACCCATCTTGTGGACCACACCTGAATAAAACAGGATGCGCTCCGTTGTGGTGGTTTTACCCGCGTCAATGTGAGCGGCGATACCGATATTTCTGACGCGTTCCAGAGGAAAGGCGCGGGCCACGAGGGGGTCTCCGAGAGGGAAAGCAAAAAACGGGCGTCACTCTACAGAGCAGTCACGTTCCCGCAGTGGAAACGGCGCTCGGCAGGGCTCCTATCTGTGATCAGGCCGGAGTGCCCGAGGCTCCGGCCCACGGCGCTTTAGTAGCGGTAGTGGGCGAAGGCCTTGTTGGCCTCGGCCATCTTGTGAGTTTCCTCACGCTTGCGAACGGCGCTGCCAGCTTCGTTGGCAGCATCCATCAGTTCGCCGGCCAGCTTGTGGGCCATGCTGCGGCCATTGCGTGCCCTTGAGAAGTTGACCAACCAGCGCAGGGCCATGGCCGTGCCGCGCTCTTGGCGCACTTCCATGGGCACCTGATAGGTGGCGCCGCCAACGCGGCGGGCACGCACTTCGACCAAGGGGGTCGCATTCTTGACGGCGGTCTCGAACAGTTCGAGCGGGTCGCCACCGGTGCGCTCGCCGATCAGGCTGAAAGCGTCCGAGAGAATGCGCTGTGCGGTTGATTTCTTGCCGTGCTTCATCAGCCTGGCCACGATCATCGAGGCCAAACGGCTGTTGAACTGAGGATCGGGAAGAACCGGGCGCTTTTCAGCGGCGTTGCGGCGTGACATAAACCTGAGATGGTCGGGTGAAAACGTCGATCGTTGCGGTCAGCGACTGGGCCAAACCGGGGGTGGAGAGATCACTCCTTCGGGGTCTTGGCGCCGTACTTGGAGCGGGCCTGACGGCGGTCTTTCACCCCGGCGGTGTCGAGGGTGCCGCGAATGATGTGGTAGCGCACACCGGGCAGATCCTTGACACGCCCGCCGCGGATCAGCACCACAGAGTGTTCCTGCAGGTTGTGACCAATGCCGGGGATGTAAGCGGTCACTTCGAAGCCTGAAGTGAGGCGCACACGGGCCACCTTGCGCAGGGCCGAGTTCGGCTTTTTGGGGGTGGAGGTGTACACGCGGGTGCACACGCCACGGCGCTCAGGGCAAGCGCGCAGAGCGGGTGACTTGGTTTTGCGGGTCAGGCTCTGCCGCTCGGTGCGGATCAGCTGCTGGATGGTGGGCATCGAAGACCGGAGACGGGTCGGCTTACGGGATCGGAGGACGCGCGTCGGTCATCCGACCGATTGCGACAATCCGCCACCTTACTGCGTCGTGGTCCCCCCAGGTTTGCGCGGCCCGAAGGCAGCTCCACAGGCACAGGTCAGCCATCCTTCAGGCGGGCTGACCAGGAAACCGCCGCCGCTCAGATCGCTGCGGTAGTCCAGTTTGAGACCGCAAAGCTGCTCCTGCTGTTGCTCTGGGGCGTAGACCGTCACCCCGTCACCGCGGCCAACCGGAACGCCGGCCAGCTGCCCAGGCCTGAGCCTGATCGTCCAGCGTTCGCAGCCACCTTCGATCAAATCGAGGTGCATCATTCCAGGGGTGCCGGCCACGGCCGCTTGCCGGCCCAGTTCGGCTGCCGCCGCGGCACTCAGTTGCAGGCTTTGGCCTTTGGTCATGGCTTGAGGCCGGACGTTGCTGCCAGAACTGGCGGCACTCTGCCAGCTGATTGGCGGCTTCGGCTCGCTGCGGGCACCAGGCCCAGGCCGTGGTGAACGGCCCCGGCCACGCCGCGACCTTTGACTGTCATTACGCCGCCCATCACCAAGCCTGTCGAGCTGCCGCCATCAAGGTTCAGCGCGTCTTGCAGCCCCATCTGCTGCAGCAGTTGGGCGGTTTCGCTGAGGCTGGGGCCTGCATTTGTGGTGCCCTCGAGGGTGATCAACCACAGCTGTCGGCCGTCGCTGCCGATCACCGTGCGCGGGGCTCCCTGCCGCAGGAATCCGCTGCTGAAGTTTTCTTGACTGCCGTTGAGCACAATGCGACCGCCCTGCAGCAGCAGCGGGCCCCCGCCGATCACGTTGGGCAGTTGCGCCAGATCGCTGCTGGCCTTGCTGCTGAGACTCAACTGCTCACCCTCGCCCCAGGGGAGTTCGCTGCCGCCGCGGGCGACGATCAAGGTTTCGCCGTCCTGCAGGGGAACACCAAGCTCGAGCTGCTCATGGCTGTAGCGCGAGATCACCGTGTTGTTGCGTAGCGCGACGGCGCTTTCGCTGCCGCTGAGGGCGCGATAGCTGGGCCCCCAGTCGGCGTTGTAGCGGCTCAGCCCGCGCTGCACATAGCCGCTGTTGAGCACGACCAGCGGCAAGCGGTTGCCCTGCCTGTCGCTGAGCCATTCGCTGAGGTTGAGGCGACCGAAGCGCGGCATGCTGCCTGGAGCCCAGGCCACCACACCCCTGCCGAGAATGGGCCCTGAGTGCCAGCGCCCATCGGCTTTGAGCGCCCCCAAAGGGAGCCGTCTGACGCGGTTGAAATAGCCGCCGTTGATGGCGACCAGGGCGTCATCCTGGGCGGCGAGCTGTTGCAAGGAGCTCAGACCCTCCATGCCGCTGCTGCGTGTGAGCGGCCTCAGTTGCACGGTGGGGTTGCGGGGGTCCAGGCGCACGGCATTGAGCCGCACCGAACCGCGCACCTGCTGATCCCATTGCAGATCCCGGCCCAGCAGGGCCAGCAGGCGCGGGTCACGCGGTGGTTGGGGTTGGCTGGGTGTGTCGATGGCTGCGCGCCCTTCAGGGCCAGCGGCAGGCGCCAGATCGATCACGATTCGGGCCGGTTCTCCGAGGCTGAACAAGCTCTGGAGCGCAGCCGGGGCTGCACTCAGCCGTAGACCGCCGTCGCTGCTGCGGTTGCTCAGACCCAAAGCACGTAGATCGCTTTGTTGGCCAAGGGCGCTGTGAATGCCAAGCCAGATGCTGGATCCCTCGCGGCGGATCAAGGCGGGCCCGGCGAGATCGAGCACAATCCGGCGCTGGTTGGCCGAGCTGGAGCTGCGTACACCGACGACCTGCGGGGCGGCCAGCGTCAGGTTCAGCTCGCCGTTGCGCACATCGATCTGCACGCCCTTGGCCACAAGCAAGGCGCGGGCATCGACGCTCACTTCATCGTCGAGGCTGCGTTGGGCGCTCGCTGGAACCACCAGCTCTTCGCCAAACCACTCGAGTTTGAGAGCACCGTCACTGCTGGCGCGGCTGTCGACCCCTAGCTGGTTCTGCAGCACTTCCAGTGGTAACCACAGGGCTTGGGGCGACTGAGCCTGGCCCTGCAGCTGCCAGCGTGAGCGCTGGGGCATGCCATTGATGCGCACGGTGCTGCCGCTCAGCAGCGCAGCGGGCACGCTTGGTTGGCGAGACCTAGGCGTCGCTGCCGGAGCGGCAACGGGCGGCGGTGGCGGCGGCAGTGGTGGTGCTGTTCCGAAGAAGGGAAGCATGACCACAGGCATCAAGTGGCCTGGCCATGGGATCCCAGTGGCCTTGAGCCTTGCCAGAGCAACTTAGCGGCGATCTGCGGATCCTTAGGATCGTTGATCTGCCATCGCCCTCGAACCTCCCTGCGGGGTTCCGGCTGGGGAGGCAGAGCTGCTTCGCTGCTGACAACACGTCGCTCATGCCTGCTTTTGTTCCCCCTGCCTGGCCCTACCGCGACACCGCTGCACCGGCGGCCGTCGCCGGTGAAAAGGATGCCTGTGGCGTGGGATTTCTGGCCCATCTGGGCGGCGAAGCCAGCCACTGGGTGCTGCAGCAGGCGCTGCGCGGCTTGGGCTGCATGGAGCACCGCGGCGGCTGCGGCGGCGATGGTGATTCCGGCGATGGCGCCGGTGTGTTGTGCGCTATCCCCTGGACCTATCTCGAAGCCGTGTGGCCTGCGGCTTCGACCTCGGCCGGCACGCTGCGGGGGTTGGCCACGGTGTTTCTGCCTGTGGACGCAGGACGACGCGAGCAGGCCCGAAGCTTCTGTGAGCGCGAGGCTGCCTCGCTTGGCCTGACCAGCCTGGGCTGGCGCGAGGTGCCGGTCGATGCCTCGGTGCTGGGGCCGATGGCCCGTCAGACCGCACCGGTGATTGAGCATTGGCTGCTGCAGGCGACCCCAGGGACCGATGCTGAGGCCCTTGAGGCCCTGCTGTTTCGCCTGCGCCGCCGCGCTGTCGACCGCAGCCGCGAGGCCTGGGGCGAGGCCACCGGTGCGTTGTATTTCGCCTCGATCAGCTGCCGCACCCTTGTTTACAAGGGCATGGTGCGTTCTGAAGTGCTGCACCGCTTCTATGCGGATCTGCGCGACGAACGCTTTGCCGTCAGCTTTGCGGTGTACCACCGCCGCTTCAGCACCAACACCCTGCCCCGCTGGCCCCTGGCTCAGCCGATGCGGTTGCTCGGTCACAACGGAGAGATCAATACCCTGCTGGGCAACATCAATTGGGCCAGTGCCGCCGAGGCCAATCTCGAAGAGGTCTGGGGCGAGGCCGCCAGCGACCTGCGGCCCCTTGTCAATTCGGCCTTCAGTGATTCAGCCAACCTCGATGCCACGCTCGAGCTGTTGGTGCGCAGCGGCAGGCCGATCACCGACAGCCTGCTGACCTTGGTGCCTGAGGCGTTCAGGGATCAGCCCGAGCTCGATGGGCGGCCTGAGATCCGCGCCATGTACGAGTACAACGCCTGCTTGCAGGAACCGTGGGATGGTCCTGCTCTGCTGGTGTTTGCCGATGGTCACTACGTTGGCGCCACGCTCGATCGCAACGGGCTGCGCCCGGCCCGCTACTGCATCACCAGCGATGGCTATGTGGTGATGGGCTCAGAGACCGGTGTGGTCGAGCTCGAAGAGGAGCGCATCGTCGAAAAAGGTCGCCTGGGCCCTGGGCAGATGCTGGCGGTCAACCTTGATTCGGGCACGTTGCTGCGCAACTGGGAGGTCAAGGCCGAGGCTGCTGCCCGCAACCCCTACAGCGCCTGGCTGCAGCAGTTGCGCCGCACCCAGAGCCCCCAGCCCTGGGAGCAGCAACGCCTGCTCGGTGACTTCGAGTTGTTGCAGCTGCAGACGGCCTCGGGCTTTAGCGCCGAGGACCTTGAGCTGGTCATTGAGGACATGGCGGGCGCTGGCAAGGAGCCGACGTACTGCATGGGCGATGACATCCCATTGGCGGTGCTCTCGGGCAAGCCTCACCTGCTCTACGACTACTTCAAACAGCGCTTCGCCCAGGTCACCAACCCTCCGATTGACCCGCTGCGCGAGAAGCTGGTGATGAGCCTGGAGATGCACCTGGGGGTGCGCGGCTCCGCCCTCAAGCCGGAGCCGGGGGCAGGGCCCGTGCTGCATCTCAGCAGCCCCGTGCTCAATGAAGCTGAACTCGCCAACCTTGGCGGCCATGGCCTGGCTGTGGCGACGCTCTCAGCCCTGATGCCACTGGTCGATGGCCCCAGCTGCCTCGACGATGCCGTGCGCCGCCTCTGCCGCGAAGCAGAAGCCGCCGTGCGCGGCGGAAGCGCTGTGCTGGTGCTCTCTGATCGCGTCGCTCTTGATGGTCAGCGCGGCGGCATCAATGCCACGACCTCGGCTTTGCCGCCGTTGCTGGCGGTGGGTGCTGTGCACCATCACCTGCTCAAAGCCGGCCTGAGGTTGCAGGCCTCGATCGTGGTCGAGACCGCCCAGTGCTGGAGCACCCACCACCTGGCCTGCCTGATCGGCTACGGCGCCAGTGCGGTGTGTCCCTGGCTGGCGTGGGAAACCACCCGCCACTGGTTGGCCCACCCCCGCACCCAAAAGCTGATCGAGACCGGCAAGCTGCCGGCGCTGAGCCTCGATCAGGCCCAGGCCAATGTGCGCAAGGCCCTTGAAGATGGCCTGCGCAAGATTCTCTCGAAGATCGGCATCTCGCTGCTGGCCAGCTATCACGGTGCCCAGATCTTTGAAGCGATCGGTATCGGCGCTGACCTGATTGAGCTGGCCTTCAAAGGCACCACCAGCCGCGTTGCGGGCTTGAGCCTGACCGATCTGGCCAGTGAAACCCTGGCGATCCACGCCAAGGCTTACCCCGAGCTCAACCGCAGCAAGCTCGAGTTTCTGGGCTTCGTGCAGTACCGCAGCGGCGGTGAATACCACCTCAACAGCCCTGAAATGGCCAAGGCGTTGCACGCTGCTGTCAAGGCAGGGCCTGGCTACGACCACTTCAACACCTACCGCACCCTGCTTGAGAACAGGCCGGTCACGGCGCTGCGCGATTTGCTCGAGCTCAAGCCTGCGCCGCTGCCGCTGCCGCTTGATCAAGTTGAGAGCGTCGAAAGCATCTGCAGCCGCTTCTGCACCGGCGGCATGAGCCTTGGGGCCCTCTCGCGCGAAGCCCACGAGGTGCTGGCGGTCGCGATGAACCGCATCGGCGGCAAGAGCAACAGCGGCGAGGGTGGTGAAGATCCGGCCCGCTTCAACGTGCTTAAGGACGTTGACGCTGAGGGCCACTCGGCCACCCTGCCGAGCATCAACGGTCTGCGCAACGGTGACACGGCCTGCTCGGCGATCAAGCAGATCGCCTCGGGCCGCTTTGGCGTCACGCCTGAGTATTTGCGCAGCGGCCGGCAGCTCGAAATCAAGGTGGCCCAGGGTGCCAAGCCTGGTGAGGGCGGGCAGCTGCCCGGTCCCAAGGTCGATCCCTACATCGCCTGGCTGCGCAACAGCAAGCCCGGTGTGGGGCTCATTTCACCGCCGCCGCATCACGACATTTATTCGATCGAGGACCTGGCCCAGCTGATTCACGATCTGCATCAGGTGCATCCGGCGGCCAAGGTGAGCGTCAAGCTTGTGGCCGAGATCGGCATCGGCACCATTGCAGCGGGCGTGGCCAAGGCCAATGCCGATGTGATTCAGATCTCCGGTCACGACGGTGGCACTGGTGCCTCACCGCTGAGCTCGATCAAGCACGCCGGTAGCCCCTGGGAGCTCGGTCTTACCGAGGTGCATCGCGCCCTGCTGAGCAATGGCCTGCGTGATCGGGTCTTGCTGCGGGCCGATGGTGGTCTTAAGACCGGCTGGGACGTGATCATCGCGGCCCTGCTCGGCGCCGAAGAGTACGGCTTTGGCTCGGTGGCGATGATCGCCGAGGGCTGCATCATGGCCCGCGTCTGCCACACCAACAACTGCCCAGTGGGGGTCGCCACCCAAAAAGAAGCGCTGCGCAAGCGCTTCCCTGGGACTCCTGAGCATGTGGTCAATTTCTTCCTCTATGTGGCCGAGGAAGTCCGTCAGCTGCTGAGCGTGCTGGGCGTGGCCCGGCTTGAAGACCTGATCGGCCGCAGCGAGCTGCTGCAGCCCCGCAGCGTTGAACTCGCCAAGACCAAAGCGCTTGATCTGAGCTGCTTGCTCGAGCCGATTGGCGCGGCGGCAGACCGCCAGTGGCTGCAGCACGACGCCGAGGCCCATGGCAATGGCCCCATTCTTGAAGACCAGCTGCTGGCCGATGCTGAGGTGATGGCCGCCATCGACGGCCACGGCCGCCTCGAGCGCAGGCTTGCGATTGTGAACACCGATCGCAGCGTCTGCGCCCGCATCGCCGGCGAAATCGCTGCGCGCCACGGCAACCGCGGCTTCGCCGGTCAGCTCGATTTGACCTTTGAAGGTGCCGCTGGCCAGAGCTTTGGCGCATTTGTGCTGCAAGGCATGAATGTGCGTCTGGTGGGTGAGGCCAACGACTACGTCGGCAAGGGCATCAACAGCGGGCGTATCACCGTGGTGCCCCCTGCGGCGGTGCAGAACCCCGGTGATCAGGTGATCCTCGGTAACACCTGCCTCTATGGCGCCACCGGCGGCGAGTTGTTTGCCCTAGGCCGCGCCGGCGAGCGCTTTGCGGTGCGCAACAGCGGCTGCCGCACGGTGGTTGAGGGCACAGGCGATCACTGCTGCGAGTACATGACAGGCGGTGTGGTGGTGGTGCTGGGCAGCACCGGCCGCAATGTCGCTGCCGGTATGACCGGCGGCGTCGCCTTCATGCTCGACGACAACGGAGCGCTGGCTGCGTGCGTCAACCCAGAGATTGTGGCGATTGAGCCCTTGACGACCCCCGAGCAAGAAGCCGTGCTCAAACCCCTGCTGGAGGCGCATGTTGCGGCCACCGGCAGCAGCCAGGCTGCTGCACTGCTGGCCGACTGGCCAGCGGCTAAAGCTCGCTTCAAGCTGCTGGTCCCTCCCAGCGAAAAGGCGGCCATGGGCCTGGCGGACAAGGCTGCTGTGGCTGCCTGAGGGCAGCCGCGTGGCCTGGTTCATCAAAACCGAGACGCTCAGTCCTGGGTTTCTGGCCCTGTCTGGCCCCGAGCGCGGCGCTCTGCTGCAGGAGCACCGCGCTTGGGTGGCGGCCCTGCAGGCCACCGGTGTTGCCATCGCCAGCGGCTTTTTGGTCGATGCGCAGCGCCATCCCGGCGGCGGCGGTCTGCTGGTGCTGCAAGCCGCCAGTTACAACGAGGCCTTGGCGCTGATCCGCCAAGACCCGTTGATCGCCGCGGGTTGGGTGACTTGGCAGCTGCATGAATGGATCGCCGCAACCGGCGATCTGGCCGTCAACGCGGAAACTCGCGCATGAGCCGCTGCACCTCACCGGCGTGGTAGCTGCTGCGGGTCAGCGGGCTGCTGACCACCTGCAAAAAGCCCAGTTCAGTCTCACCATGGACGCGGTAACTGGTGAACTGCTCGGGTGTCACGAAGCGATCGACCGGTAGATGCTTGGGCCCTGGCGAGAGGTATTGGCCGATGGTGACGATGTCGACGTGGTGGTGGCGAAGATCAGCCAGCACCTCATGCACCTCGGCGTCGGTCTCACCCAGGCCCACCATCAAACCCGATTTGGTGTAACAGCGCGGCCAGCCCTCGTGCACCCGAGCCAAGAGCTCCAGGCTGCGCTGGTAGATGGCCTGGGGGCGGGCTCGTTTGTAGAGCCGAGGCACGGTCTCAATGTTGTGGTTGAGCACATCTGGCGCGGCGGCCATCACCGCCGCCAGGGCATCCCAGTCGCCGCAAAAGTCGGGAATCAGCAGCTCAATGGTCGTCAGCGGGCTGCGCGCGCGCACCTGCTCGATGCAGGCCACGAACTGGCTGGCACCGCCATCGGCCAGGTCATCGCGGTTGACCGCGGTGATCACCACATGGCTCAGAGCCAGTCGTGCCACCGCCTCGCCTAGGCGCTCGGGCTCGCTGGGATCGAGCGGCCGCACGCTCTTGTCAAAGTCGATGTCGCAGTAGGGGCAGGCGCGGGTGCAGCCCGGGCCCATGATCAAAAAGGTGGCCGTGCCGCCAGCAAAGCACTCGCCAATGTTGGGGCAGCTGGCCTCCTGACAGACGGTGTTGAGCTTGAGGTCGAGCAGCAGATCGGCCACCGCGCCAATGCGCTCGCGTTGGGGTGCTTTGACCCGTAGCCACTCGGGTTTGCTGCTGGCTGAATTGCTGGTCACCATGGGCGATCTTCTACAGTCGCTGCCATCGGGATGTAGCGCAGCTTGGTAGCGCACTTCGTTCGGGACGAAGGGGCCGCAGGTTCGAATCCTGTCATCCCGACTTGACTCACCCGAGTTGGACGTTCAGCTGAGCTCAGCGCCGGGGTATCCCCGCGGCGTCACCAGCTTGCCGGCTTCGGCCCTGGTGCTGCTGTTGCCCACCAGCACCAAGGTGAGCATGTCGACCTGCTCGATCGGCAGCGACGCCAGGGTGTGCAGGCTGATCTGCTCGTCAGCACGCCCAAGCTGGCGTGCCATGGCCACAGGAATCGAACTGCTACGGCCCTGTTGCAGCAGCTCCACAGCGCGCTCCAGCTGCCAGGTGCGCCCTTGCGAGCGTGGGTTGTAGAGCGCCACCACAAAATCGCCCGCGGCGGCGGCGATCAGGCGGCGTTCAATTACCTCCCAGGGGGTCAGTCGATCGCTCAGGCTGATGGTGCAGAAATCGTGCATCAGCGGGGCGCCGCAGCGGGCTGCTGCCAGCTGCACCGCCGAGATGCCCGGATGCACCGCAAACGGGGGACGCTCGTTGTCGCTCAGGCTCAGCCAGAGCTCGAGCGCCAGGCCCGCCATGCCATAGATGCCACTGTCTCCAGAGGAGATCAACGCCACTTCAATGCCCTGGCAGGCCAGCTCGAGGGCCTGGGCGCAGCGGTCACGCTCACGGGTGAGCTCGCCATCGAGGCGCACCTGGTCGCTGCGGCGCAGCGGCTCAAGCAGATCTAGATAGAGCCCATAGCCCACCCAGATGCTGCA
The DNA here is from genome assembly GCA_049421025.1 of Prochlorococcaceae cyanobacterium. Classification (GTDB taxonomy): domain Bacteria; phylum Cyanobacteriota; class Cyanobacteriia; order PCC-6307; family Cyanobiaceae; genus RGUW01. Next base: position 11,643 of record JBMSMG010000033.1, read on the forward strand.
GCGGCTCAAGGCTTCGCGTGCTTCGGGCGTCAACAGGTTCAGGCTGCCTGGACCGCTGCCGATCAGATGCAGCGCGCCGCGTTGCGGTGCCCATGACTGCTGGGCTGCGGCTACCGCCAGGGTGGCTGCGCCACGTTGATCGCCGCTGGCATGCAGCACCGTTTTGGGAACCAGCAGTTCGCCTTGCGGCCCAGCGGCCAGCAAGCTCGCTGCTTCAGCCACGCTGGCGGTTCCCATGTCCTTGCGCACAACCTCTGAAGGGTTGGGCACGGTCACGGCGGCCAGCGCTGTGGCGCTGAACAGCCGCAGCGGCCAGTGCCGCTCTGCTGCCAGGGCCAGCAAAGCCTCTTCATCACCTTTGCGATCGATGCTGGCCAGTCCAGCGACGGCTGCTTCGGCCAGGCCATGGGCGGTCAGGGTTTGCTCCAGCAGGTGCTGGAGCACAGCCAAGCTGGTGCCGCGCTCACAACCCATGCCCAGCCACAGCTGGGGCGGGTGCCAGCGGCAGCCTGCGCCCAGCGAGGTGCTGATCACCAGAGCAGCCGGCTCACCTGGTTCTGGCGATGGCTCGGCGTGGCCAAGGCCGGCAGGGCTCTGGCGCCATAGGGGCGAGCCGCAATGCTGCTCGATGGCGAGTCGATCCTGCCTGGCGCTGCGTTTCATCAGGGCATCCCAATCGCCGCTGCCGCGCCGCCAGCCCCAGCTGCTGCCAAAGCTGTCGAGGGCCAGTCGGCCGGTGCTGCTGCTGCTCCCGGTGAGCACGGCGCTGCCGCCAAGCAGGGCGGCGATGCGCTCGCTCAGCGCCTCGGCGCCGCCGCTGTGACCGCTCAGCAGTGGCACGGCAAAACGCCCCTTGGGGTCAAGCACCACCACCGCCGGATCGCTGGTTTTGCTGGTGAGCAGGGGAGCGATCAGCCTGCTCACCAGTCCGCAGGCACCGACGATCACAAACCCGCCAGCTTGCTGCCAGTGCCGTTGCAGCAGTTCGCTGGGCTTGGCCTGCGGGCTGCTGCTGAGGATGCCATCCAGCAGGCAGGCTTGCTGCAGTTGTTTGAGAACAGCCTCGGCTGCTGGGCTGAAGCCAAGGCCCCAGATCGGCGCTGGCTCCCTCATGAACCGCCCAGCAATTGGCGCAGAGCGGCCAGTGGGCCGTTTGGCGATGGCTGGATCAAGGAGCCATCGGGGTTGACCTGATCGCGCGCCGATCCAACCAGGGGTGTACTGCTGCTGATGCGCTCAGGCGGAGCGATCTGCAGCGGCAGCTCAGCGCTGGTGGCCTCTGGAGCCTCGGGCGCGGTTGCGCTCAGCTCCAGGCCGCCGGTCTGGATGGGGTCCTCTTCGATGGGCACCGCGCTCACGCTGCCTGAGCTCTCAACGAGCTCGCTTGGCGCCAGCTGGGTCTCAGGTGTTGGTTGATCGCTCGGGTTTGGTTCGAGCTCTGAGGCTGCTTCTGACTCAGCTTCTGCCTCAGCTAATGACGCAGCTACTGCCTCAGCTTCTGATTCCACGTCTGGCTTCTGATCGGCCTGCGGTTCCAGCGTCGGCTCTGGCTCTAGCTGCGCGCTCTCGGCTGGCAGCGTGGCGGCAGCTGTCTCTGGCCATTGGCTGCTCTGTTGGGGGTCGCTGAGCTGCTCGTGCTCGGGTGTGCCCAACACCTCAAGCTCGGCGGTTGTGTTCGCTGGAGCCATTCGTTCGGAGTGTTCGTCCTGCAGCTCCTGCGCCGGCGGCTCCGGTTGGCCTGGCGAGCGCGCTGCTTGGTCCTGGCTGGTTGCTCGGTCCTGGCTTGCTGGTTGCTGCGTTGTTGGTGCGTTCAGATCATCTTCTGGCGCGGCTTGAGCCAAGGGCGGTTCGCGTTGCTCGCTCTCACCGCCTGGAGCTGCTTTTGGGGTGACTGGCTCAGGCAGCGCCGCGGACTCCTGCAGCTCCTCGTTCGGCGCAAGCTCCTCGTGCTGCTGGCGTGGATCGAGCGGCGGTGTGATCACTGTTTGAGCGTTGTTTGCCGCAAGAGGTTCTTGCGCTTCAGGCTCAGGCGGTGTGGGTGGTTGCTCGCCCAGCAGGATCGCCAGTTCATCGTTGCTGAGGCGCCCCAGCTGCCAGCGGGGCTTGGCGGCGGCTGGCGTGCTGCCGGGGGTTGCCAGCTCGATGGCCTTCACAAAGCTGTTGAACGGGGCATTGAGCGCAGCGCCGCTGCCATCGAGCAGCTCAAGCTGGAGCGTGTTGCGTCCGCTTTTCCAGCCCCTAAGCCAGAGCGGAACGGCCTGGTCCAACACAAAGCTGTCGCCGTTGATGGTGACCCGCAGCCGCCAGCTGCCATCACCGTCGCGCAGGTGTTGCAGGGGGGCGTCGAGCAACAGCCAGTCGAGCAGCAGGGGTTCGGCCCCATTGGCTGCATCGGGGCTGACAGGCAGCAGCTGCGGGCTGCCTGGCGCCGGCAGGCTCTGGGGGTTGGCCGCCAGCTGATGCAGGCGTATCTGCTGCGCTGCTCCAGGGCTTTTGACCGCTTCACCCCAGGGCCGGGCGGCATAAACGGTGATGCGATGGCTGCCTGGGCCCAGGGGTCCCTGGGGGATCACCAGCGAGCGCTCACGGCTGCGATTGGCCGGTTGCCAGGGCTCGGCTTCGGCTCCGCTGACCCGTTGCAGTTCCTGATCATCAATCTGGACCACCACATGGGCGCCAAGCCCGAGGGCGCCGCCATCGGCCAGGGGCCAATCGCGCACCTTGAGCTTCAGCTGCCAAGGGCCATCGGCCAGGGTGGCTCCATCGCGGGGGCTGAGGATCTCAACGTGGGGTGTGCGATCGGCCAGAGCTTGCTGTAACTGCTGCACAGCGACAGGGGGCTGCACCTCCTGCAGGCGGCCTGCAGGAGGCTGCGGCGCGAGCATTTGCTCTGGTTGTGCGCCTGCTTGCCCTGGCCGCCCCAGCGATGGCCAGCTCAGCCCCCAGGCTGCTTGATCTGGCTGCATGGGCAGCAGCAGCACGCTGCAGGCCAGTGCGCTGGCCCACAGCAACCTGATCAGCCCGGCCAGACGTGGGGTGGCTCTTGCGGCGTGCGGTGCTCGAGGGGCCGGCATCAGGCCTTGAGGGACTGCATCGGGATCCACTCATTGTGCGCGCTCGGCCGAGCCGGAGCGAAAGCAGTGTGGATGTTGAGCGAATTGTACTCGAATCGTTGTTAATCAGGGCGCGGAAATGCAGGCTAATTATTAACCTGTGTGCCATAAGTGATGTTTTTATTCTCTTTCTTTCTCTTCGGCAAAGCCCAGTCTCGGCCTGCTTTGCGCCGGGATTGAACCTTTGTAACTGCACCCCCAAAGGGCTTGCTTAACGCCCCTATAGTTCGCCCAGCGGTCCCCTATCTGGGGCCCCAGCTCCAGTCGGCGCAAGCGGTTTCACAGTTTTGTGGTCCGTTTCGACTGGTGCCCATGAACGGCAGTCGGGCTCGCTCGGCTGGCGCTCATGGGGCCCAAGAGGTTTGAGCAGCGTCATGCCGCTCATGCCTTCCAGGGGTGGACCCTCCACCTCGATTCCGTCCCTCGAGGAACCACTCGATGACCATCAGCCCACCAGAGCGTGGGAAAACGGCAAAGGCCATGGTCGACCGGAACCCTGTTCCGGCCACGTTCGAGCTTTTTGAAAAGCCCGGGCATTTCGACCGGACCCTTGCCAAAGGTCCCAAGACCACAACCTGGATCTGGAACCTCCACGCCAACGCTCACGACTTCGACAGCCACACGAGCGACCTCGAAGAGGTTTCTCGCAAGATCTTTTCGGCCCACTTCGGGCACCTGGCCGTCATCTTCATCTGGTTGAGCGGTGCGTTTTTCCATGGCGCCCGCTTCTCCAACTACACCGGATGGCTGGCCGACCCCCTGCACGTGAAACCCAGTGCGCAGGTGGTCTGGCCGATTTTTGGCCAGGAAATCCTCAATGGTGATGTCGGTGCCGGCTTCCACGGCATCCAGATCACCTCAGGCCTGTTCCACATGTGGCGCGCCTGGGGTTACACCAACGAGACCCAGCTGCTGGCAACCGCCATCGGCGCTTTGGTGATGGCAGGCCTGATGCTTAACGCAGGCGTCTTCCACTACCACAAGGCCGCTCCCAAGCTCGAGTGGTTCCAGAACGTTGAGTCGATGCTCAACCACCACCTGGCAGGTCTGCTGGGTCTGGGATCCCTGTCTTGGACCGGCCACCTGCTGCATGTGTCGCTGCCCACCACGCAGCTGATGGATGCCATCGATGCCGGCCAGCCGCTGGCCCTCAATGGCAAGACCATCGCTTCGGTAGCCGACATTCCTCTGCCGCACGAATTTCTCAACCAGGATCTGCTGACCCAGCTGTTCCCCGGTTTCGGTGCTGGCATCAACGCCTTCTTCACCGGCAACTGGGCCGCCTACAGCGATTTCCTCACCTTCAAAGGTGGGCTGAATCCTGTGACCGGCAGCCTCTGGATGACCGACATCGCGCATCACCACCTGGCGATCGCGGTGTTGTTCATCGTGGCGGGCCACATGTACCGCACCAACTGGGGCATCGGCCACAGCATCAAGGAGATCCTTGAGGGCCAGAAGGGTGATCCCCTGCTGTTCCCCGCCAGCAATGGCCATGACGGCCTGTTCGAGTTCATGACCACCAGCTGGCATGCCCAGTTGGCCGTGAACCTGGCCCTGCTCGGCTCGCTGAGCATCATCGTGGCGCATCACATGTATGCGATGCCTCCGTACCCCTACATCGGTGTGAGCTATGCGACCCAGCTGTCGCTGTTCACCCACCATGTGTGGATCGGTGGTTTCTTGATCGTTGGTGCCGGCGCCCACGCCGCCATCGCCATGGTGCGCGACTACGACCCCGCCAAGCACATCGATAACGTGCTCGACCGGGTGCTCAAGGCCCGCGACGCCCTGATCAGCCACCTCAACT
>JBMSMG010000034.1:0-16508 GCA_049421025.1 Prochlorococcaceae cyanobacterium
CCTAAGCGCCAGCAGGGCCGGTAACCTGCAGGGGCCGTGGCACTGCCCCAACTCCAGCCGATGGGTCAGACCTACCAGCCCCTGCATCACAAGTACCGGCCGCAGCGCTTTAACCAGCTGGTGGGGCAAGAGGCCATCGCCGCCACGCTGTCAGCCGCCCTGACCTCGGGACGCATCGCGCCCGCCTACCTGTTTTGCGGGCCCAGAGGCACCGGCAAAACCTCGAGCGCCCGGATCCTGGCTCGCTCGCTGAATTGCCTGGCCGGCGACGGGCCCACACCTGAACCCTGCGGTCAATGCGAGCTGTGCGCGGCCATCGCCGCCGGCAATGCCCTCGATGTGATCGAGATCGATGCCGCCTCCAACACCGGCGTCGACAACATTCGCGAGTTGATCGAGCGCTCGCGCTTTGCACCAGTGCAGGCGCGCTGGAAGGTGTACGTGATCGACGAGTGCCACATGCTCTCGACGGCGGCCTTCAACGCCCTGCTTAAAACGCTCGAAGAGCCGCCGCCACGGGTGGTCTTCGTACTCGCCACCACCGACCCACAGCGGGTGCTGCCGACGATCCTCAGCCGTTGCCAGCGCTTCGATTTCAGGCGCATTCCCCTCGAAGCGCTGCAACAGCATCTCGGCTGGATCGCCGAGCAAGAGGCGATTGCCATTACCCCTGAAGCGCTTCACCTGGTGGCCCAACGGGCCCAGGGGGGCCTGCGCGATGCCGAGAGCCTGCTGGATCAGCTCTCGCTACTGCCACCGCCGATCGAAGCCGCTGCTGTCTGGGAGCTGCTGGGTGCTGTACCCGAGCAAGACCTGCTTGCTCTGGCCGGGGCTCTGGCTAGCAGCGATGCGTTAGCCCTGGCGCAAGCCTGCCGGCAGTTGCTCGAGCGCGGCCGTGAGCCCTCAGCCCTGCTACAGGGACTAGCCAGCCTGCTGCGCGATTTGGTGCTGGCCGGGGTGGCACCCGATCGGCTGGAGTTGATCAACCTCTCGCCAGCTCTGCGGCCGCAGTTGCCGGAGCTGGCCCGCCGCATCGGCAAGGCAAGGCTGCTGCACTGGCAAGCCCAGCTCAAAGGCAGTGAGCAGCAGCTGCGCCACAGCGTGAATCCACGGTTATGGCTGGAGGTGCTGCTGCTGGGTCTGTTGGCTGAGGCCAGCCAGGCTCCTGTTGGGGCCCCAGCCAGCGTGACTCCCGTGCTGCCAACGCGTACGGCAGTGCCGCAGACAACTCCAGCACCTGCGGCCGCCGTGGTGAACGCTGCGCCGCAACCAGCTGCCGACCCGGCGCCACCTGCTGAACAACCCATGGAGGAACCGGCTCGGCCCCTGGAGGGCGACACCCCGCTGAACCTGGCAGAGCTCTGGCAGCAAATTTTGGCGGGGCTGGAGCTGCCCTCCACACGCATGCTGCTGTCGCAACAGGCCCAGCTGATCCGGCTCGACGAGCGGCGTGCCGTGGTGCGCGTGGCCGGCACCTGGATGGCCATGGTGCAAAGCCGCCTGCCGCTGCTGGAAAAAGCCCTGGCCCAAGCCCTGGGCAGCAGCCGCCAGCTCCAACTCGAAAGCGGCGATGCTCCTCCGGTGCAGGCACCAGCACAGGCGCCCACAGCTGCGGCGGCAGCTCCCCAGCCCGCGGCCAACGCGCCAGCCCCAAGCCCCAAGCCCGCGCAGCCCCAGGCAGTTGCCGCTGCTCCAACACCGAAGCCAACCGAGGCTGCAGCCGCTCCGGCCGTGCCTCAACCGAGCAGCGGACTCGATGCCAAAGCCCAACGCTTGGCTGAGTTCTTCAACGGCGAAGTGGTGCCGTTTGACGGAGAGCTTGAGAGCGGCGAGGGTTCAGGCCAGCAAGCGGTGGCCTGAGCGCTCTTAAGCAGGAGCCGTGAGATCAGGCTCGTCATCGCCGATCTCACCCAGGTGAAGGGTCTTGGCCCACACCAGGCGCTTAGGCAGCAAGGCCATGCGCAGGGTGACCCAAGGAATCACCACAAACCAATGGACCAGATACACGATGCCCAAAGCCATGGCAAAGGGCGTCATGCGAGGCAAGGCCGGACCCTCGCTGGGCCTGAGGCAACCACTGACAATCGCCAGGCCCGACAGCCCGAGAGCCACAATCGACAGGGGCCAAATGCACGGCAACGTGCGCGTCACCAGCGCACCGAGCAGGTCGGCCGCCGCCAGCATCGGCATGGCGTACTGCAGCAGGAAAAAGCACAGCAGATCAAGCTGCTGAGAAGCGCTCAGACGGTTCGACAGGAGCGCTGAGCCGTAATCAAAAAAGCGCTGCAGACCTCCCTCGGCCCAGCGCTGCCGCTGCCGCAACAGGGCAGCGAGGGTGAGGACCGCCTCTTCGCGTACCGGCGGATCCCACTGCACACCAATGCCATGGCCGTGCACCAAAAGGCGAAAACTGAGATCCAGGTCATCGGTCACGGTGGCTTCGTTAAAGCCGCCACTAGCGATGAGCGCGTCGCGCCGCAACAGCTGACCATTGCCGCGCAGCTCGGCCACCCCGCCCACGGCCAGCCGGCCCTGCTGAATGACTGCATCGAGAGCCATCTCCATGGCTTGGGCACGGGTGAGCAGGTTGACATCGCTGTTGGCGACGGCTTTGCGCAGCTGAACGGCAGCCCATCCGCCACGCTCGGCAAAAGCAATCAGACGCTCAAGGGTGTCGCTTTGCAGTTGGGCATCGGCATCGAGCACCAACATCCAGCGGCCCTGAAGCTGCTGCAAGACCAGATTGAGGGCACCAGACTTACCGCCACCGGCATCGGCTTCGCGGCGCACCACCTGCAACTGCGCAAAGCGCTGCTGCAGCTGAGCCAGCAACTCGGGCGTGCGATCAGAACTGCCGTCATCGACCACCCACAGGCGCAGCTGAGCAGCCGGATAGCGAAGCTCCGCCAGATGCTCGATCAACCGTGTGATGACAGCCTGCTCATCACGCGCGGCCACCACAACATCAACCGCTGGCCATGCTGAGGGTGCATGCACCTGGGCTTTGGCCGACTGCGAATCGGTGTGATTGCGCAGACTCTCCAGCAAAACGGTGCGGATGCTGTAGCCGCCCAGCAGCACAGCCAGGACGATCGCTGGCAAGAAGCTTTGTGAGGCAGGCAGCCAGTGCGGCGCCATGCCGGCAACGGTGCAGGCGCTCGCATAGACAGCAGCCTTGAGACGCCGGTGATCGCCGGCGGCGCCCGCGTCCATGACCCTGCCTTCCATTGGCGGCAACTTTACGGGTCCCCGCTCAGATCGGATGGGGCCAAACGCTCCAGGCTCTCAAGACGGGTCCCGGGGTAGTAGCGGGCCAAGATCGCCTGGTAGGTCCAACCACGCCTGCCCAGCTCGATCGCGCCGGCCTGGGACAAGCCCACGCCATGGCCGAAACCGCCCCCGCGCAACAACCAGCGGCCAGGTCCCTGCTGACGCAACTCAAACAGGGTGCTGGGGATGGTGCGCAGGGTGCGCCGGATGGCATCACGCCGCAGCACGCTGCGGCCGCTGCTGCCCTCAATCTCTAGAGCGAGCACACGGCCGCTGCGGCCGCGCTCGAGCACCTGCAGACGCTGCACTTCACCGACCCGGATGCCCTGACGCAGCAAAGCAGCGGCCACCTGCTGACGATCCAGTTCACGGGTCCAGCGAAAGCGCGGATGGTCAGCGCCGATAAAGGCTCGACTGGTCAGCAGCGGAGCGAGCGCCAGCGGGGCCGGACCCAGCGGCATCAAGCTCAGCGCTGGGGGCTGAACATCAAGCCCGACTTGCAAATAGGGGAGTGATTGCGCGTCCCAGGCCTCATCGAGCGGGGCAGCCACGCCGCCATTGGTGGCGTGATACACAGCATGGATGGGCTGGTTTTGCCAGGTCAGCAGCATCTGAGCGGTGCTGCGAATGGCGGCCCGCACAGCCCCAGTCGCCAAACCTGGATCGCTGTAGACCTGGCACTGCACCGAGGCGCAGAGGTGATAGCCATCGGTGCGATAACGGTGCTGATTGCGCAGCGCCCAGGTGCGGGCCAGCACGCTCTGGGCCGCCAGGGCTGGTGGCGGAGCTCCAGCACCGATCTCATGGGGGACGACGCCTTCGAGATAGCGCTCAAGCGGCACCTGCTCGATCAGGGTCCAGCTGCCATGGGCATCGCGCTGCAGGCGAAACGGACCGCCATAGACGCCGCCCTGCCAGCGCAAACCGCCTGGAGCGTCGATACGCACGGGACCTGCCAACACCAGATCCCCCTGACCTCTGCGGTGCGTCACCGGCTCGAGAACCTGCTTGAGCTCGGCTCGGTAAGGCCGAACGCTCCAGCCTTGAGGCACGGACGAGCCAAGCGGGGCCCAGAGCTCCCACTCGCGCGGTTGCGCCACGGTGACGGCGACACCGAGGGCGCGCCATTGCTGGGCTTTGGCTTCAGCGGTTTCGAAACTGGCAAAAGGTCCTGCTTCCAGCCGCGCAAGCTGCATGGGCTGCTCGAGCGAGCTCCGCTGCCAGCGGAGCGTGATGCTGGAGGCAGAGAGCTTGCGACCAAGGGCGTCTTGAAGGTGCAGCTGACCCCTGGCACTGCGCAGCACCAAGGGCGGCGCTTGCCCGTCAGAACCCAACCGCGCCGCCAGTGCGACCCACAGCCGGGGCTGCTCTGCCCCGAGTGCTGGCGGGGGATCCACCGGCCAGTGCAAGCGAGGACTGGCCGTGGCTGAGCAGCCAACGGTCAGCAGCAGTGAAGCCACCCCTGCCAAGCCGGTCCAAAGCAGAGAACCACCACGCTGCGCCAAGCATTTGATCACGGTGGTCTTGGAGAAGCGGAGGGTCACGTCGTAAGGTGTTTGTTTGTGCCCGAGCAGCAGGACATGCCGAAGCTCAAGACCCGCAAAGCAGCCGCCAAGCGGTTCAAAGTCACCGGCAGTGGCAAGTTTCTGCGCCGGCGGGCGTTCCGCAACCACCTGCTCGATCACAAGAGCCCCAAGCGCAAGCGCTACCTTGGCACCATGGCGGTGGTCGATGAGCGCGACGCCGACAACGTTGCGCTGATGCTGCCCTACAGCGGCTGAGCCCCAAGGCCCAGCTTCTGCCAGACGGCAGGTTGGGTGCACTGCGATTTCTGTTTGTTCTTCGTCATTCCCTGAACCATGGCCCGCGTCAAGAGGGGCAACGTTGCCCGTAAGCGCCGCAACAAAATTCTGCGTCTGGCTCGTGGTTTCCGCGGGAGCAACGGCTCGCTGTTCCGCACCGCCAACCAGCGGGTGATGAAAGCGCTTTGCAATGCCTACCGCGATCGTCGCCGGCGCAAGCGTGACTTCCGCCGTCTGTGGATCGCTCGTATCAATGCCGCAGCCCGGATCAATGGGCTGAGCTACAGCCGTCTGATGGGTGGCCTCAAGAAGGCCGATGTGCGCCTCAATCGCAAAATGCTGGCCCAACTCGCCGTGGTCGATCCGGCCAGCTTCACCAGCGTGGTCGGAGCCGCCCGATAGGGCGGAGCCCACTCCTCCATGGATGCTCTTCTGCCACAGGCCTACCTGATCGGCCTGGTGGTGATTCTGACCGTTGCTGCGGTTGCGGTTGGCCGCCAGGTTTGGCGTGTCAGACGCGATGAACTCAGCCTGGCTCGGCTAGAGCGCCAGGGAGCTGAGCAAAGCGGCAGCGCTGGCGACCTCTACGAACTGGGCTCGGCACAGCTGCGCAAACGCCTTTACGGGCAGGCCAGCGACACCCTCAAGCAAGCACTCAAAAAAGCGCAGAGCGGGCAAGAACCCGCCGAAGCTCTGGCGTTGATCGAAAACGCCCTGGGCTTCGCTTTAGCTGCTCAAAACAACTACAAAGCGGCCATTCCCCATTACCGCAAAGCCCTGCAAGCGAAGGCCGACTATCCGGTCGCGCTGAACAACTTGGCCTTTGCGCTGGAGAAACAACGCAAGCTCGATGAAGCCCGCGAGGTGTATGAGCAAGCACTGGCCCTTGATCCAACCAACAAAACAGCTCAAAAGCGGTTGAATCTGTTGGGGCGGCGTCAAGCCGCCTGAGCCTCAGGAGCGACCGGCAACGGGCGTCAGTTCCAACTTTCCACCAGCAGAGGTCAGACGCGGAGCTTCCCAGCTGCTGAGCTGGAAGGCCTGCAGGCCCTGGAAAGCACCACCAACTTCAAGGCCTACCGAGCCAGCATCACCCAACAGCAACAGATCCAACTGATCTGATTTGGCATTGAGATTGCCCTGCACAGGGGTGGCAACACTGCCAATGGTCATGGTCCCCTGGAGCACCACCATCTGACCGACCGCCTGCAACGCCGTCAGATCAAGCTGCACCACCAGCGGTGAGCCACTGCCGTAGGCCAGGTAACTGCCCCGCCAGCGGCGCGGCAGCTCAGCGGCCAACTGCTGAGCCCTGGCCACCGGGTCAAACTGATCGACCGTATCGGTTTGCACCGCGTTGAGCTCGGAGCGCACCGCCGCACTGTTGGGATCAAACGGAACCATGGCGGGCGCGGCCACCGCCGGGCTTGCAGCCATCAGCAGGGAACTGAAGGCCAACAGTGCACGTCGAGCCATGGGTGCAACACTTCCATCAACGCCCCTGAGGCTAAAGACATCCTGGCTGTCGCGATACGGTCGCAGGAGCAAGACGTTCTTGGCCACCGTGAGTCCGCTCCCTGCCGCCTCTGCCCCTACCCCAGATGCTGCCCTTGAGGACGGGCTGACCATCGGCGGCCGCCGCTTCAGCAGCCGGTTGATGACTGGCACCGGCAAGTACCCAAGCCTGAAGGTCATGCAGGCCAGCCTGAAGGCCAGTGACTGCGACATCGTCACCGTGGCCGTGCGCCGCGTACAGAGCCAGGCCGCTGGTCACGAGGGCCTGATGCAGGCCATTGATTGGACGCGCATCTGGATGCTCCCCAACACGGCAGGCTGCGCCACCGCCGAGGAAGCAGTGCGGGTGGCACGACTGGGGCGAGAGCTGGCCAAGCTCGCTGGCCAAGAAGACAACACCTTCGTGAAGCTGGAGGTGATCCCCGATTCGCGCCATCTGTTGCCCGATCCGATCGGCACCCTTGAAGCCGCTGAACAACTGGTGAACGAAGGCTTCACGGTGTTGCCTTACATCAACGCCGATCCGCTTTTGGCCAAGCGGCTCGAAGACGTGGGTTGCGCCACGGTGATGCCACTGGGCTCTCCCATTGGCTCAGGCCAGGGCATCCGCAACGCCGCCAACATTGCCCTGATCATTGAAAACGCCGGGGTGCCTGTGGTGGTTGATGCCGGCATTGGCGTGCCCAGCGAGGCCGCCCAGGCGATGGAAATGGGGGCGGATGCCCTGTTGATCAACAGTGCCATCGCCCTCGCTGGCGACCCGCCGCTGATGGCCTGGGCCATGGCCCAGGCCTGCCAGGCCGGGCGCAACGCCTATCTGGCTGGGCGGCTACCGATGCGTGCCGAAGCCTCGGCCAGCTCACCGCGCAGCGGACGTGTTGGCGAGGCCACGTAACGCTTCTGCACGAGCAGCTGCCGGCGTTGATAGAGCTGCTTACCGTCAGCCCAACCGATGCCATCACCATGCAGGTCACTGAAGAAGACGGCGGCAGGCTCAATGCCTTTGCCATCGAACCCCGCATGGAGGTGATGGAGGCGGGCAGCAGCAGCGGCAGCAGCAAAATGCTGCTGATCGGCGGCGGACTACTGGTACTGCTGCTGGTGGGCGTAGCGGTGGGGATCAGCTGAATCCCTGTAGTAGCTTGACCTGACGCAGCGATCGTCCCTCCTGATCGCTCGCCCAGCAGGAGTGCAGCGGTGAAGGTTTTCGTTCTCGGCGGCGACGGCTTCTGCGGCTGGCCGTGTGCCGTGAACCTGGCCGATCAGGGCCACGACGTACTCATCGTCGACAACCTCAGCCGGCGCAAGATCGACATCGACCTGGAGGTCGAATCGCTCACGCCGATCACCACCATCGGTGAGCGCCTGCGGGCCTGGCAACAGATTGGCGGCAAGCCCATGCGCTTCGAGCACATGGACATTGCCCACGAATACCAGCGACTGCTGGATCTGCTCTTGGCCGAGCGGCCCGACGCCGTGGTGCACTTTGCTGAGCAACGGGCCGCTCCTTACTCGATGAAGAGCAGCGCCACCAAGCGCTACACCGTCGACAACAACGTCAACGGCACCCACAACCTGCTGGCCGCCATCGTCGAGAGCGGCCTCGACATCCATGTGGTGCACCTGGGCACCATGGGCGTCTATGGCTATGGCTCCCACCGGGGCGCCACCATCCCCGAGGGCTACCTCAAGGTCGAAGTGCCCCAGCCCGATGGCAGCCGCTTTGAAGAGGAGATCCTCCACCCGGCCAGCCCCGGCAGCGTCTATCACATGACCAAGACGCTCGATCAGCTGCTGTTCCTCTACTACAACAAGAACGATCAGATCCGCATCACCGATCTGCACCAGGGCATTGTCTGGGGCACCAACACCGAAGCCACCGACCGGGACCCGCGCCTAACCAATCGCTTCGACTACGACGGCGATTACGGCACCGTGCTCAACCGCTTCTTGATGCAAGCAGCGATCGGCTATCCGCTCACTGTGCACGGCACCGGCGGCCAGACCCGAGCGTTCATCCACATTCGCGATTCGGTGCGCTGTGTGCAGCTGGCCCTGGAGAACCCACCGACCAAGGGCGAGCGGGTCAAGATCTTCAATCAGATGACCGAGAGTCACCAGGTGGGTGAGCTGGCCCAGAAGGTGGCGGCACTCACCGGTGCCCAGATCAATCACCTGCCCAACCCGCGCAACGAAGCGGTTGAAAACGATCTGATCGTCGACAACCGCTGCTTCATTGAGCTGGGCCTGAATCCAACCACGCTTGACAATGGCTTGCTAGCCGAAGTGGTCGATGTGGCGCGCCGCTGGGCCGATCGCTGCGACCGCAGCCGCATCCCCTGCGTGTCGGCCTGGACAAAGACCCAGGCAGCCGCCATTCAGACGGCCTGAGCTACGCCGCGCCCCCACCTTGAAGATCGCCCTGTTCACCGAAACCTTTCTGCCCAAGGTGGACGGGATCGTGACGCGGCTCACCAAAACGGTGCAGGAGCTGGTGGCAGCCGGCGACCAGGTGGTGATCGTCTGCCCGGAGGGAGCTCCAGCGCGCTACTGCGGTGCTGAGGTCATCGGTGTTCCGGCGACGCCGCTGCCCCTCTATCCAGAGCTGAAGTTGGCTCTGCGCCTGCCGTCAGTGGCTGAGGCGCTGGAGCGTTTTCAACCCGATCTGGTGCACGTGGTGAATCCTGCGGTGTTGGGTCTGGGCGGCATCTGGCTGGCCAAAACCAAGGGATTCCCCCTGGTGGCGAGTTACCACACCCACCTGCCCAAATATTTGGAGCACTACGGCATCGGCCTGCTGGAGCCGCTGCTGTGGGAGCTGATCCGGGCCGCACACAACCAGGCCAGACTCAACCTCTGCACCTCAACCGCCATGGTGCAGGAGCTCAGTGCCCGGGGCGTCAAGCGCACGGCCCTGTGGCAACGTGGCGTCGACACCGATCTGTTTCGGCCAGAGCTGCGCAGCCAAGCCATGCGGCAGCGGTTGCTGGCCGGCCGCAGCGACACCGGCAAGCTGTTGCTGTACATCGGGCGGCTGTCGGCCGAAAAGCAAATCGAGCGCATTCGCCCGGTGCTCGATGCCATGCCCGATGCCCGCCTGGCCCTGGTCGGCGATGGCCCCTACCGCCAGCAACTGGAGACGTTGTTTGCCGGCAGTGCCACCCACTTCGTGGGCTATCTGGCTGGTGAAGAGCTTGCCGCGGCGTACGCCAGTGGTGATGCCTTCCTGTTTCCAAGCAGCACCGAAACCCTAGGGCTGGTGCTGCTGGAAGCCATGGCTGCTGGCTGCCCCGTGGTGGCAGCCAATCGTGGCGGCATTCCAGACATCGTGACCGATGGCGTCAATGGCTGCCTCTATGAGCCTGATGGCGCCGATGGTGGCAGCGCCAGCCTGATCGCTGCCACTGAGCGCCTGCTGGGCGATGCCACAAAGCAACGACAACTCGGACTCGAAGCCCGCAGCGAAGCAGAGCGCTGGGGCTGGGCCGCCGCCACTGAGCAGCTGCGCGGTTATTACCGGCAAGTGCTGCAGCCCCTAGCTGTGGCGGCTTAGCTCTTGCTGGTGCGATTGGCCCTGAACCACGTCGTCATCAACGCTTTGACCATCGGCGCCGCCACGGTGCCGCCATACCCGCCTGAGTTTTCGCCGAACGCCACGATCACCAGCGTGGGTTTGCCGGCCGGCGCGTAGCCCCCGAACCAGGCGTGGTCGGGTCTGGGTGGATCCTCACCAGTGCCGGTCTTGCCCGCCACCGCAGGCAGTTGGGGCTCATTGAGCAGACGTGCCGTGCCTTCGGTGACCACCATGCGCAGGCCGCGGCGCAGCACCGCCAGGGTGGAAGGCTTCAAGCCGATCCAGGTGCGCTTGGTGGGGCGCTCAACCAGATGGGGCGTCACCAGCCAACCGCCATTGGCCACCGCGGCGTACAGGCGCGCCATCTGCATGGGCGTGACCTGCAGCGCTCCCTGGCCGATCGCCGAGGTGATCGAGTCAACCGGCGTCCAGGGCTCGGCGAGCACCTCTTTTTTCCAGGCGCGATCACCCATCAAGCCTGGACTGTCTTCATCAACCAGTTCAATGCCGCTGGGCTGGCCGTAGCCCATGCGTCGTGCAGCTGCAAACAAACGCTCGGGCCCCAACCTGAGGCCAACGCGGTAGTAAAAGGTGTTGCTGCTGACGGCCAACGCCAGCGGAAAGCCAATCATGCCGTGGGCGCCATGGTCGCCATAACAGAGCCCCGCATAACAGAAGGAATTGGTGGTCAGCACCTTGGAGTCAGGCTGATAGAGGCCTGACTCCAGTGCAGCGATCGTGGTCACGATCTTGAACGTGCTGGCCGGCGGAAAGCCTCGAAAGGCCCTGTTCAACAGCGGTGCATCGGGCCGATTGAGATCGGACCATTGCTGGGTGGTGGGACCATCTGAAAACAGATTCGGATCAAAGGTGGGCCTGCTAGCCAGCGCCAAGATGGCCCCGCTCTGGGGATCCATGGCCACGATCGCCCCCTTACGCACGCCATTGAGCGCTTTCTCAGCGGTGCGTTGCAGCTCCAGGTCGAGGGTGAGCCGAAGATCCTTGCCAGGTTTGGCAGGTTTATCGCCAAGGATCCGCTGCACCTGCCCTGCCGCATTGACCTCGACCTGCTGACCGCCCCATTCACCACGCAGGATCGGCTCATAGACCTTTTCCACACCACTGCGTCCAACCCGATCTCGAATGCGGTAACCCTTGGCCTCCAGCTGGGCGTATTCCTCTTCGGTGATCCCGCTGGTGTATCCCAAGACATGGGCCGCCAGGCTGCCGTGGGGGTAACTGCGCAGGACATCACTATCAACCTCTGCCCCCGTCAGAGACCTGGCCTGCTCGCGAAAACGCAGAACCTGCTGGGGTTTGAGCTTGGAGGCCAGCAGAATGCGAAACCCCTCCGCATTAGCCCCTTCGAGGCGGCGGCGATCCAAATCGCTGGCAGGAATGAAGAGCAGTGCAGCCAAGCGATCGCGCAACCAAGGCCACTGCTGAGCGCTGACCTCGCGCGGTTGGATGTACAGGCTGTAGGTGAGTCGACTGGTGGCCAGCACCTGTCCATAACGATCCAGCAGGCGCCCACGAATCGGATTGCGGGCCATCAGCCGGATGCGGTTCTCATCGGAGAGCTCGCGGTAATGCGCGCCTTGAACCAGCTGCAGCACCGCTAAGCGGGCCAACATCGCTCCGGCAAACACAGCCACGACCAACATCAGCCCTAGGGACTGTCGGCGCGCACCGGTGCGGCGATGCAAGGCAGAAGAGAACATCGAAACCAGCTCAGCTCGGCTGCTGCAACGCGCTCTCGAGCTGTGCGAGGCGCTGCTCCACAGCAGCCAAGCGACTGATCAAGAGGGCTTGGTCGGCAACGGCTTGGTGATTGGACTCGGCCATGGCAGAGCCGGGTTCGACCCGCACATCGACCTTCATCACCGGATTACCAAGGCCTGGGCTCAGGCGATCAAGGCCATCGCGCAATTGGCTGGCCAGAGGCTCGCCCTCGTCGCGCAACTGCGTCAGCGGATCAGCACTGCTGGCCGCGTTGGAGAAAGCAGCAACGACATCTTTGAGACCGCCCTTGCGCGCGCGCTCAGCAACCGCAACGCCAACGGGCAACACGTCCTGCATCAACTTGAGGCGCAGGGTATCGAGTGGATTGGCAGCCATCGGTCGCTCCTGGAGCCAGCCGCATCAGTCTGACGCGTTTGGCAGCCCGAACGCTGTGGTCCTCAGCGCGATGGCAAGGTCAAGCCAGGATTAATGATCATCTGGCGGCAGCTCTGCTGGCTGCCGAACCACCAGCCAGCTCCAGCGGCGAGCACCAGCAAGGCCGCTGCAGGCAACAACGCCTGGCGGGTCACATCGAGGCTGGCCCACTCGAACCAGGAGCGCAGCATGCGCTCACGGTCAAACCGCCGTCTGGCTTTGGCCTCGGCCTGCTCGCGGCGACGCAGCGACCGGTCCACCCAGCGTTCGAAGGCCTTCTTTTTGGTGACGGCCATCTTGCGCTCAACCTCAAGCAGCTGACCAGCGGTGAGCTCAGGGTTGAAAGTGCTGATCAACTCCAGGCTCTTGAGGAACATCTCGACAGCGCCGTCTTTGACCTGACGCTCGTCATCGGAAAGCAGCTCCCAGGCAAGTTCGGGGTAGAAGCGGCCGCGGTTGGCCTGGATCTGCTCTTCCTCCAGTTGACCGGGTTCGCGCAACCAACGGTCGGTGTTGGCATCAAAACGACGCCAGTACAAAAAGGGGTTGAGGTAGATCGTCTTGCCAGCAAGCAGGATGCTGTCCTGCTGCAGACGGCGCTGGAGCAGCTGATCCTGATCCGGTGTCGTCACAGACGAGACGGCGGTCACGGCGACTGGGCTGGGGCTTTGAGGGTACCCAAGAGTGGCCGCGGCCGCCATGGGCGCAGGGCTACTCCCACTCGATCGTGCCAGGGGGCTTGCTGGTGATGTCCAGCACCACCCGGTTCACGCCCCTGACCTCGTTGACGATGCGGTTGGAGATGGTCTCTAGGAGGTCATAGGGGAGGCGCGACCAATCGGCCGTCATGCCGTCTTCGGAAGAGACACAGCGCAACACGATCGGGAAGGCATAGGTGCGCTTGTCACCCATCACGCCCACGCTGCGCACCGGCAGCAGCACCGCAAAGGCCTGCCAGATCTCGTCATAGAGACCGGCATCACGAATCTCTTCGCGCACGATCAGATCGGCATCGCGCAGGATGTCGAGCTTGTCACCTGTGACCTCACCCAGGATGCGGATGGCCAGGCCTGGCCCTGGGAAGGGATGGCGGCCAACAATTTCCTGGGGCAGACCCAGCGTGCGGCCCACCTTGCGCACCTCATCTTTGAACAAGCGCCGCAGGGGCTCAACAAGCTTGAACTGCAGGTCCTTGGGGAGTCCACCAACGTTGTGGTGGCTCTTGATTTTGACGGCCACACGCTCGCCGGTCTTGGGGTCGACGTTGGTGCCAGCGCTCTCGATCACATCGGGGTAGAGGGTGCCTTGGGCCAGGTAATCGAAGGGGCCGAGGCGCTTGCTCTCTTCTTCAAAGACACGAATGAATTCGGTACCGATCAGCTTGCGTTTCTCTTCTGGATCGGTGATGCCTGCAAGCTTGTTGATGAAGCGTTCACGGGCATTGATGTACTCGACGTTGATGTGGAACTTCGCGTCGAAGAACTCCATCAAAAATTCGGGCTCACCTTTGCGCATGAAGCCCTGATCAATGAACATGCAGGTGAGCTGATCACCGATCGCCTTGTGCAGCAAAAAGGCGAGTGTTGAGGAATCAACCCCTCCCGAAAGCGCCAGCAGCACACGCTTGTCGCCAACCTGAGCGCGCACATCGGCAATCGCTTCCTCAATAAAAGCAGCGGTGGTCCAGTCGGCTTCACAACCACAGATGTGGTAGACGAAGTTGCGGATCAATGCCATGCCAAAGGTGGAATGCACCACCTCCGGGTGGAACTGCACGCCATACAAACGGCGGCTGTGATCAGCCACCGCCGCCTCAGGCGTGTTGTCGGTGTGGGCCAGTCGGACAAAACCCGCAGGCAACCGCTCCACCGAGTCGCCATGGCTCATCCACATCGTCGAGCCGTCCTCGACGTTGGTCAGCAGATCGATCGGATCGTCGACATGCAGCGGCGCCTTGCCGTACTCGGCGCGGCCTGCCGCCACCACGGAGCCGCCCAGCTGCTGCACCATCAGCTGCATGCCGTAGCAGACCCCCAGCACCGGAATGCCCAGTTGCCAGATGCCGGGATCACACAACGGTGCCCCCTGCTCGTACACCGAGCTCGGCCCACCGCTCAGGATGATCCCTTTGGGCGCCAGGCGGCGCAGCTCATCAGCGCTGGTGGTGTAGCTCATCACCAGCGAAAAGACCTCGGTTTCGCGCACGCGCCGCGCGATCAGCTCGGAGTACTGGGAGCCGAAATCCAGAATCACAATCGCCGGATGGCGCGAGGAGCCTGAGGCGGCATCGATCGGGGCGGTCATGGCGAAGGCTCGCAACCGGGCATTCGAACCAGCCTAGGAGCCGCCCCCAAGGCTTCCTGAGCGCTGGGCCGTCAACGCTGCCAGCAGGGCCTGACCCAGAGGACCCTGGGCACAGATGTTGCGAGCGCGATCGAACAACACGGCGCCGATCTGGGGCTGACGATGGCCGTAGCGCTCCAGGTAGGCAGAGGCTCGTTGCTCTATGGCAGCGGCCAGGCGTCGCCGCAGCCGCTGAGCCACGAGCGGTTCAGCGCGCTGCAGATCAGCCAGCGCCTGCTCCACCGTGGCGGCTTGATGCAAAGCCTGCAGCGCCTCGCCTTGAACCCCCTCGAGGGCAGCGAGGGCGGTCAACACTTCAGCGCGACCATCAGCCAGATGATGGTGGGTGTGAAAGATGCCGCCCGCCAGCTTGATCAACTTGCCCTGGTAGCCAAACAGCAACAGACGCCGCACGCCGGCCTCGCCAGCAGCCACTAGCAGCGGCCCGATCCAGTTACCGGCTTTGAGCAAGAGGTTCTCTGGTAAACCCAGCCGCGGTGCCAGATCTAGACCGTTCTCACCGATCACCAGCACCAGATCACCAGCAAAGCCTGGGTCCGCAGCACGCTGAGCCAAAACGGCACGGGCATTGGCCAGTTGATCGGGCGCTGCGCTGCGCTGCACCAACGCCTGGGTGCCGATCAACGCCAGTCCATCGACCACCCCAAAGGCAGCATTGCTGGTGCGCGCAGCCAGAGCTCGGCCCTGGGGCAGCACAACACGCAACTGCAGGCCCTGATCGGCCGGAACCAGCGGCCGCAGGTTGCTCTCGAGCAAAGCGCGGGCATAGGCCGACAGACACAGCTCACCGCTGGCCTCATGGAAACCAACACCTTCGCCGGCTTCCAACTGCAGCCAGGCGCGCTGTGGCAACAGCGGCACCCAGCGCACCAAGGTCCAGACCAGCAGGTCCCGGGTCAGATCAAGCGCCTCAGACCCCGGGTCGCAGCGGGCCATCGCCAGCACCCAGCCATCGCCCAGGGGCGCCGCTGACTGCACTGGCACCGCGGTGATCTGCGCTTCGCTGGGATCGAGTTGCAGCGGCTGCTCGGCTGCAAAGCCCTGACCGGCCAGCACCTGCAGGGCCGCACGGGCTGCCGCACAGACCCAGACCGGCAGGGTGTAACCCACGGGGCCACTGCTCACAACGGGGAAGGGGGGAGGTCCGTTTTTTATGGTGGTCGATTGCGCCGCCGTGGCGCCGATCTTTGCCGCCTCAGCCATGCAGGACAAGCTGACCCTGATGATTCCTGGCCCCACCCCAGTGCCAGAGACGGTCCTGCAGGCCATGGGGCGCCACCCGATCGGCCACCGCAGCGCCGATTTTCAAAAAATCGTCAAGCGCACCACCGAGCAACTGCAGTGGCTGCATCAGACCAAAAACGATGTACTGGTGATCACCGGCAGCGGCACCGCCGCCATGGAAGCCGGCATCGTCAACGTGCTGAGCAAGGGCGACAAGGTGCTCTGCGGCGACAACGGCAAGTTCGGCGAGCGCTGGGTGAAAGTGGCCAAGGCCTATGGCCTTGAGGTGGACGTCATCAAAGCCGAGTGGGGCCAACCGCTCGATCCCGAAGCCTTCCGCACGGCCCTGGAAGCCGACAGCGCCAAGGCGATCAAGGCGGTGATCCTGACCCACTCAGAGACCTCCACCGGGGTCATCAACGATCTCGAGGCCATTGCACGCCACGTCAAGGCCCATGGCACAGCCCTGAGCATCGCTGACTGCGTCACCAGCCTGGGGGCCTGCAGCGTTCCGATGGATGCCTGGGGCATCGATGTGATCGGCTCGGGCTCCCAGAAGGGCTACATGATGCCGCCGGGACTGGCCTTCGTGGCCATGAGCG
>JBMSMG010000035.1:0-16331 GCA_049421025.1 Prochlorococcaceae cyanobacterium
GGGCGATGCCGCCGACCACCAGGATCAGGGCAATCACCATGACCATGGGCATCGAGTAGCCAGCCTCACCCCGCCTGCCCAGCAGCAGGCTCTTGAGAAGCTGCTGATGCAGGGCAACGGCTCTGAGCTTGCTTGGCGCCATGGGCCTCAACCGAAAACGATGGGTTTGTTGTGGCGCTGCTTCAGGAGCAGCGCATGGTTCCGTCGGTGCCAATCACAAAGGTCACTGAGGTTCCCGTGACAGAGCTGCCTAAACAACTCACGGTCTGCTCATCGTTGAAGGTCTTGCTTTGAACGGTTGCTTCGGCACTGCCGTCGCAGCTGACGCTGGCTCCACCGCTTGGGTTGACAACGGTTGAACCAGAATTTTGCTCGCGCTGGAGATTGGCACATTCTCGGGCGATGCCGGCGGCCTCCCCGGTTTTGCTTTTGGCATCGGCCCTGTTGCGCACACCGATGTATTGGGGGATGCCGATGGCACCAAGAATGCCGATCAAGATCACAACGATCATCAGCTCCACCAGGGTGAAGCCCTGTGCTGATGCAAGCGTTGATCGGTTGTGGGCCAATCGCCTGGTTAAACGCGTCACCATGGCGGAGAGATGGAGGCGGCAGTGCTGGTGGTCAACGCGCTGCATGTTGATGCCGAGCGCATTGGAGTCCAAGACGTGGAAGGCTGAAAAGCGGCCCGAAGGCCGCTTGTGTTGTTGGGGGTGATCGCTTGATCACCCCGATTCAAGTGCACAGCAACGGTGCACAAATTGAGCTGCTGCGATCAAGCGCAGGTCATCGAGCCGTCAGCCGCAACGGTGATGGTCACGCTGGTGCCGGTCACTTCAGTGCCGGCGCAGTTGACGGTCTGCTCGCTGGTGAAGGTCTTGCTCACGATGTCGGCTTCCGCGCTGCCGTCGCAGGTGGTGGCGGCGCCATCGGCAGGATTGACGACCGTTGAGCCAGAGTTCATTTCGATCTGAAGGCCGGCGCACTCTTTGGCGATGCCGACGGCTTCACCGGTTTTGGCCTTGGCGTCAGCGCGGTCGCGCACGCCCAGGTATTGGGGAATGCCGACAGCTGCCAGGATGCCGATGATCACCACAACGATCATCAGCTCCACCAGGGTGAAGCCTGAGCGTGCTGCGCGCTTGAGGTTGCCGCTGCGAGCCTGGCTCAGCAGCTTGTAGAAAGTCATGGACTGCATGGATGGGGCACATAGTGCAGCGTCAGTGTGATCACAACACAACGCTTTGTCAGCTCTCTTGTTGAGAAGCTGCATAACGTCAGCAGCTCTCGACGGGCTCTGATGGCATCTGTCACGATGCAACCCTCATGGGAGCTGATGTGCCCACCGCCACCTTGTCGGCTCGTTTGGCCCGTTGGGGCGTGGTGATTGTGGTGGTCTACGCCATGGTGGCGTTGCTGGTGCCAGTGCTGGTGCACGCCGGTGTGTTGAGCGATCCGGCGCTGGGTATCGACAATCCTGTCAATGCGCCGCCATCGCTAGCTCACTGGTGCGGTACCGATCGCCTCGGCCGCGATGTGTGCGCGCGCACGCTGGCTGGCAGCGGCGTCGCCTTGCAGGTGGTGGCGCTGGCGGTTTTGATCGCTCTGTTCGTTGGCGTTCCGCTCGGCATGTTGAGCGGTTATCTGGGCGGCCCTGTGGATCGGCTGCTGGTGTTGCTGATGGACACCCTCTACACCCTGCCGGTGCTGCTGCTGTCTGTGGTGATGGCCTTTTTGTTGGGCCGCGGCATTCCCAATGCCGCAGCGGCTTTGTGTGTGGTGTACATCCCCCAGTACTTCAGGGTGGTGCGCAACCAGAGCGTGCAGATCAAGGCCGAGCTTTACATCGAAGCGGCCCGATCGCTCGGGGCAGGGCCTTTGTGGATCCTGCGGCGTTATTTGCTGCGCAATGTGATCACCTCGGTGCCTGTGTTGCTCACCCTCAATGCAGCAGATGCGGTACTGGTGTTAGGTGGGCTTGGTTTTCTGGGGTTGGGGCTGCCTGAAAGCATTCCGGAATGGGGTGGTGATCTGCAGCAGGCGCTCACGGCCCTGCCCACCGGCATCTGGTGGACGGCGCTGTATCCGGGCCTTGCTCTGTTTGTGTTGGTGCTGGGGTTGTCGTTTTTAGGTGAGGGGCTTGAACGTTGGCTGAGCGAGGGGTGAGCGAAGGCTCAGCTCACCTGCAGAGCGCTCTGGGCAGTTGGGGCACGATCACGTCAGACTGAGCACTCTGGATCGTTGGCATAGGCCATGCCTTGGTGGTTGGACGGGGTGCTGTTGCTGTCGGCTCTGCTGCTGTGGTTCTCAGGTAGCGCCCACCGCGACGACGTCTGGGGGCTCCTGCAGAAAATGTTGGCGGTGCTCGCCGCTGCAGTGGTGTTGCTGGGCGGCCGGCAAATGGTGCTCGAAGCTGCCGTGCTGGCTCTAGCTCTGTGGTTGCCCGGTGCCCAGAGCCGGCGGCTGCGCAGCGTTAACAGCGCAATTTCAGGGTACGAGGCAGATCGCCTTTGATCGCGCCTTCGGCGTCAAGCGCTGGGTAGACCTTGCCTTGCTCGCGGCACCATCGCGCCACATCGGGATAGGCCCACTCAAACAGGAGCCCCTGGTAGCGCTCAGCCGGCACGCCTTCGCCCTGGTTGGGCACGAGCCCGGCTGCCTGACGCTGGCGTAAGGCCTCAAACAACAGCGTCGCGGCGGCCACGCTCACATTGAGTGATTGCACCATGCCCTGCATCGGGATCACGATCGCCTGATCGACCAGCGCTGTTGTGGCCTCGCTGAGGCCCCATTTCTCGGCACCCAGCACAAAGGCCGTCGGCCCGGTGAAATCGCAGCTGCGGTAGTCAACCGCTGCCGCACTCAGGTGGGTCCCATAGAGCTTGAAGCCCTGTGCCTTGAGGGCTTCGATCGCTTCGGCCCCGCTGGCGTGGCCATGCAGCGGCACCCACTTCTGGCTGCCCTGCGCCGTGCTGTTGAAGGTGCGCTCGCGGCCTTTGAAACTCACCACATGGGCCTCAAGAACGCCGACCGCATCGCAGCTGCGCAGGATCGCCGAAAGGTTGTGGGGCTTCTCGACATGCTCGAGCAGCACGGTCAGATCGGCCATGCGGCGGTTGAGCACTGCCTTGAGCCGCTCATAGCGCCGTGGCAGCAGGGGCATGGAGCCGGTGGTTGGAGCTCGTACCAGCATCCCTTAGGGCCCGTTTGAGAAGCAGCCCTTTTGTCCATCACCCCCGCCTTTGCTTGTTTTCTGGCCGCTGTTGTGTTGTTCTCCGTGGCTGCGTCATCTCCTTCTGCAGGTGACCATGGTCATGACCATGGTCAAGTTGGCGAGTGCTCGTCGGAAGACGCGCTCATGCTCAGTTGGAGAGGGTTTGTGGTGGCGGCCCCGGGATGCTGAAGTCGGGCGGGATGCCGGCGCTCCACACTGCAGCGATGGATCGCGCAGACCTCAGCTTTGATCAGCGGGTGCATGCGGCGGTCGCACTTGTGCCGCGCGGGCAGTTGGCCACCTATGGCCAGATCGCTGAGTTGATCGGCGCCTATGGCTGCGCCCGGCAGGTGGGCTGGGCGTTAAGGCGGTTGCCGCTGCCTTCGGTGGTTCCCTGGCACAGGGTGGTGAATGCCCAGGGGCGCATCAGCATGAGTCCGGGCCGTGAAGGCAGTGACTGGATGCAGATCGAGCTGCTACGCGCTGAAGGTATCCCGGTGCAAGCCGATGGTCGCTTGCCGCTGCGGCGCTATCTGTGGAGTCCGGAGTTGCCCTTGGTGGATGCCTGATGCAGCAGCGCTTGAGCCGGCCCAGGCCGCCCCTGTTGGGCTGCGGCCGCGGCTGCTGGCCTGGCAGGTGCTGCAGGCGGTCGATCGCGGTGCCTATGCCGATGGCGCCCTTGAGCAGGTGCTCAAACGCTCTGAAACTGGTGCAGCTCGCCCCTTGAGCGCAGCCGATCGGGCCCTGCTCACTGAGCTCGCCTACGGAACCATTCGCCAGCAGGGGCTGCTCAACGGCTGGCTCGATCAGCTGGGCAAGGTGCCAGCGGCGCGTCAACCGCCCAAGTTGCGCTGGGTGCTGCAGCTGGGTGCCTATCAGCTGCTGTTTTGTGCGGGCATTCCCGCCTCAGCGGCGGTCAACACCGCTGTTGAGCTGGCACGGCAGGTGGGTTTGGTGCGGCTGACGCCGGTGGTCAATGGCCTGCTGCGGGAGCTCGCGCGGCGTCATACAGCTGCTGCATCTGAGCTGCCGAGTGGGGCGCTCAAGCCCTGGTGCGGCCTGGCTTTGCCCAGCGATGCTGCCGACAGCCTGGCGCTGCGGCGCTCGCTGCCTTTGTGGCTGGCTGAGGCCCTGCTGCAGTGGCTGGCTGAGCCAGAGGCCGAGGCCGTGGCGGCCGCCTGCAATGCTCCAGCGAGCATCGATCTGCGGGTGAATCCGTTGCGCAGCACGGTTGATGCCGTGCAGCAGGCCCTGGCTGCAGCAGGGGTCAGCGCGGCGCCGATCAGCGACCTTGCATGGGGGTTGGTCCTGCAGGGGCGCAGCGGCGATCTGCGCACGCTGCCCGGTTACAGCGAGGGGCACTGGAGTGTGCAGGATCGCTCGGCCCAGCGGGTGGTTGAGCTGCTCGATCCTCATCCGGGTGAGCGCATTCTGGATGCCTGCGCTGCCCCCGGCGGCAAGGCCATTCAGATCGCTGAGCGCTGCTGCGGCGCCGATAGCGCAGCCACCACGCTGTGGGCGGTGGATCGCTCTGAGGCGCGGCTTAGGCGGCTTCAGCGCAATGCTGAGCGCCTGGGCCTAGCTGCAGCACTGTCGGTGCTCAGCGCCGATGCGACCGCCTTGCCCCAACAGCGCCCCGACTGGGTTGGCACGTTTGATCGAGTGCTGCTCGATGCCCCCTGCTCAGGCCTGGGCACCCTGGCCCGCCACGCCGACGCCCGCTGGCGCATGACCCCTACGGCTATTGAGGAGTTGGCGCTGTTGCAGCAGCGCTTGCTGGTTGCGCTGGCACCCATGCTGAAGCCAGGCGGCCGGCTGGTGTACGCGACCTGCACCATGCACCCGCGCGAGAACAGCGATCAAATCCAAGCCTTTTTGGCTGCCCATGCTGGCTGGCGTCTGCAGCAGCAATGGCAGCGCTGGCCTGGCGATGGTGACGGTTTTTATGCGGCGCTGCTGGTGGCGCCCGCTTAGGGCGCTGGTGGGGCGGGCACAGCAACAGGTGGCGGCGCCGTGGCAGCAGAGCCGGCCGGGCTCGCCGCCGCTGGCGGTGGCGGTGGGGCGGGTGTTCCTGCCCCAGGTCCGCTCGGCGGGCCATCGGTTGGGGTCCCCTCTGGGACCGGGGCAAAGGTTTCGGGCAGCACCGGTGCTGCAGGGGTTTGTGCCCCGCCCTCGCCGCCGTCAGCAGGCGTTGCCGCCTCCGGCTTGGCGGGTTTGGCTTCGCCTTTGTAAGTGCCGCTGAGTTGGGGCTTGGGGGGGAACTGCCGCACTGGCAGCGTTTTGCTGATCGGCGCCATGAAGTCCCGCCAGGCCAGGGTGGCAACGACGCTGGTGCTCTTGGTTTCGCGGCTGTCGTCGTAGCCGAGCCACACCCCGGTTGTCAGTTGCGGGATCGAGCCGATGAACCAGAGGTCGCGCCCCCCTTCAGAGGTGCCCGTTTTGCCGGCCACCGGCCGATCGCCCAGGGCGGCGCCACCGCCGGTGCCGCCCTTGACGACCTGTTGCAGCATCCAGAGCATGGTGTCGGCAATGTCGCTGGCCACGGCCCTGCGGCCGCGCTCGCCATCGACGCGGCGGCTCCACAGCAGCTGGCCATCGGGCCCCAAGATGTCTTCAAACGGTGTCGGTTTGATGTAGATGCCGCGGTTGGTGATCGCCGCGTAGGCAGCAGTCATGTCGAGCAAGGTCTGCTCGTAGGCGCCGATCG
Organism: Prochlorococcaceae cyanobacterium; assembly: GCA_049421025.1. Lineage (GTDB taxonomy): Bacteria > Cyanobacteriota > Cyanobacteriia > PCC-6307 > Cyanobiaceae > RGUW01. Next base: position 5,922 of record JBMSMG010000035.1, read on the forward strand.
CCATCGGATAGAACTTGCCGAGTTCGCGGGTGATGCCGAGGCTCTTGGCCGTCTCGATCACCTTGTCGAAACCGAGCTCTTTAAGCAGCGACACCGCCACGGTGTTGAGTGAGTTTTGCAGTGCCACCGCCAGCGACACCCGCCCCAGGTAGCGGCCGCCAAAGTTGCGCGGGCAGTAGCCCTTGAAGCATTGCGGCTTGTCGATGACGGTGCGCTCGGGCAGCATGCCGGCCTTGAGCGCGCTCAGATAGACGAACAACTTGAAGGTGGAGCCCGGCGAGCGCAGTGCCTGGGCAGCGCGGTTGAACTGGCTCTTGCCAAAGTCCTTACCGCCGACCATGGCGCGCACCACGCCGGTGCCGGGCTCCATGGCGACCAGGGCCCCTTCCATTTGACCGGGGGCAAATTTGTTGATCGAGCTCTGCGCCTGTTTTTGCCAGTTCAAATTCAGCGTGCTGCGCACGGTGAGTCCGCCGACTTCAAGCTGTTCGCGGGTTAGCACGGTGGGTAGCTCTTGCTGCACCCAGCTGCTGAACCAGGGGGCCTGACTGACCCAGTACTTGGGTTCGGCTGGTTTGAGATCGAGCGGTGTGGCCTCGGCGTCGGCGCGCTGGGCGGCATCGATGAAACCGGCTTCCTGCATGCGCGCCAGCACGATGCTGCGGCGCCTCAGCGCCAGTTCGGGGTTCACCAGCGGCGAATACACCGAAGGTGCAGGCGGCAGTCCGGCGATGAGGGCTGCTTCGCTCAGGTTCAGCTGGCTTGGTGTTTTTGAGAAGTAAATCCAGGCGGCATCGGCGACTCCATAGGCGCTGGAGCCCAGATACACGACATTGAGGTACTCGGTCAGAATCTGCCGCTTGCTCAGCTGGCGCTCGAGCTTGCCCGCCAGAGCGGCTTCCTTGAGCTTGCGGATCAAGGTGATGTCCTGGCTCAGGAACACCGTGCGGGCCAGCTGCTGGGTGATGGTGCTGGCGCCTTCTTCGACCGAGCGCTGGGTGATGTTGCGCACCAGGGCGCGGCCAATGCCGACCGGGTCGATGCCGTCATGGCTGTAAAAACGGCGGTCCTCGGCGGCGATGAAGGCCTGCTCCACCAGCGTGGGCAGAGACTCGGGGGTGAGCTTTTCGCGGGTGGCAGGGCCGATTTTCTGGATCACCTCGCCATCGGCCGAGAGGATCGTGAGCGTGCCCGGGCGGTTGAAGCTGCCGACGCGGCGCGCATCGGGCAGCAGCGCGTCGATGCCACTGACCAAGCCCGCCTGAGCCAGGGCGACGCCGACGCCAACCAGGGCTGCGGCAGTTGCCGTGCGCTTCCAACCCTGGGTTGCGGGTGGCTGTGGCGCGGCGGTTTTGCCCAAGTCAGCTCAGCTGCGCGGCCACCAGGTCGCTGTGGCCGATCGCCAGCGCGGTCACCAACATGCCCAGCACCAAAAAGGGTTGGGCACTGGCCTGGTACTTGACGTCAAAGGCCACCGGATCGCGCAGCAGCCAAATGTCCTGGAAGGTCATCTGCGGCACGATCAACAGCACCAGCAGCACCGCGGCAAAGTGCTGGCCGATGGCGATCAGCACGGCCACCATCGCCAGCTGAAACAGATCGATCATGCCGGCGCTGATCCAGCTGGCTCTTTCGATGCCAAAGACCACCGGCAGGCTGTTGAGCCCCAGGGCACGATCTCCTTCGACACTCTTGAAGTCGTTAACCACCGCGATGCCGAGCCCTGCCAGTGAGTAAGCCAGGGTCAACAGGGCCGTGGTCCAGGTGAGCTGGCCAAACAGGGCCTGGCCGGCCCACCAGGGCAGGGCGATGTAGCTGGCTCCCAAGGCATAGTTGCCCAGCCAGCCGTTCTGCTTGAGTTTGAGCGGCGGAGCCGAGTAAATGAAGCTCACAAACGAGCCGCCCAGAGCCAGCAGCAGCAGCACCGGGGTGCTGTGGCCAGCCCAGACGTCGAGGCCGTAGGCCACACCCAGGCCCGCTAACAGCAGAATCCAAATTTGCGCTTTGACCTGGCCCAAGGGGATTGCCCCTGAAGGGATCGGCCGGTAGGGCTCGTTGATCGCGTCGATCTCGCGGTCGTAGTAGTCGTTGATGGTCTGGGTGTAACCAGCCAGCAGCGGACCGCTCATGACCATGCAGGCCACAGCCGCCAGCACATCGCCCAGGCGCCAGTGGTAGTTGCCCGAGGCCGCAGCACCGCAGATCACCCCCCAGATCAGAGGGATCCAGGTCACCGGCTTCATCAACTGGAGCCGGATCTTCCAGATGTTGGAGGTTTCGCTGGCACCTTTCATGCCCAGCAGCTGACGGGCAGAGGCGCCTGTTGTGGCCTCGGGGTTGGGGCTGTTGGTCAAGACGCTCAGGCGGGGGTGATCTCGTCTTCGAAGAACCAAGCCTTGGCGCCGTTGGCGAGCTCGACCACCACGCCGATGCCTTTGCCATCGACCGTGCGGAACCCGCTCACCGTGGCGGTGGCATCAGCCTTGAGGGCCTCGACCATCTCAGCGGGGATGCGGTCACGCACGCGTGTGATCCGCACCTTGGCGCCAATGGTGATGCTCGCTGGGGTGGCAGCCTGGGACATGGCCGGCGCGACTGGAAAGTGGCGCCACCTTAACCCGCCTGACGCCTGCGCCCATGGCCTGCAAACGGATCATTCCCTGCCTCGATGTGGCCGATGGCCGGGTCGTCAAGGGAGTGAATTTTGTTGGTCTGCGCGATGCCGGTGATCCGGTCGAGCTGGCCTGTCGCTACAGCGCCTCGGGCGCCGATGAGCTGGTCTTCCTTGACATTGCCGCCAGCCACCAGGGCCGCGCCACCCTGGTTGATCTGGTGCGCCGCACTGCCGAGGCGGTGACGATTCCGTTCACGGTGGGTGGTGGTATCAGCAGTGTTGAGGGCATCACCGAACTGCTGCGTGCTGGCGCCGACAAGGTGAGCCTCAACTCATCGGCGGTGCGTGAGCCTCAGTTGGTGGCTCGCGGGGCCGAGCGCTTTGGCTGCCAGTGCATCGTCGTGGCAATCGATGCGCGTCGCCGCGCCGGTGACGTCGGTTGGGATGTCTATGTCAAGGGCGGGCGCGAGAACACCGGTCTCGATGCCATCGCTTGGGCCAAGCAGGTGGTGGCGCTTGGGGCAGGCGAGATCTTGCTGACATCCATGGATGGCGATGGCACCCAGGCTGGCTATGACCTGGAGCTCACCCGCGCCGTGGCCGATGCCGTTGAGGTGCCGGTGATTGCTAGCGGCGGTGCCGGTTGCATCGACCACATTGCGCAGGCGCTGGCTGCTGGCACGACAGGGGGGCATGCCTCGGCGGCTTTGCTGGCGTCCCTGCTGCACGACGGGGTTTTGACCATTGAGCAGATCAAGGAGGATCTGTTGGGTCGCGGTTTGCCGATCAGGCCCGTGCTGCAGGCGGCCTAAATCGCGACCGCAAGGTCACGGTCGTTACATTATTGGCTCTGTTTGTTGTCCCAACAGGCCCGCGGTGACTGCTCTGCTTCTGCTGCCACCGGGTCTGCTGAGCGCCATCGCCTTGACGATGGTGGTGGTGATCGTGGCGCTTGTGGCCTGGGCCCTGCAGTTGATGCAGGCCGCCACAGATCGTCAGGAGTTTTCGTTGATGCTGGCTGGTTGCATGGTCTGCTCTGCGGCGGTGGGGCTGGCCACGGTGATGGTGATCACGTTCACCAGCCCGGCGCGCCTTGATGCCCAGGGCCTCGCCTTGCTGCAGGCGCAAAACGCCCAGTGGAGCGATCCGATCGATCAGCTCAGCCAACCGCTGTGACGCGATTTGAGCCTGGCGATGCTGCGGCCGTTGAAGATCTCTTTGATGCGGTAGCCCCGCGTTACGACCAGCTCAATGATCTGTTGAGCTTGGGTTTGCATCGCCTCTGGAAGCGTCAGGCGCTGGCCTGGGTGGATCCCGAGCCCGGCCAGCGCTGCCTTGATCTGTGCTGCGGTACGGGTGATCTGGCGCTGTTAATGGCTGCCAGAGTCCGCCCTGGTGGCATGGTGCTTGGCATCGATGCTGCCGCCGCCCCGCTACAGCAGGCAGAGCGCCGCGGCCGCTCCCAGCCCTGGCTGCCGCTGCACTGGCAGCAGGGCGATGCTCTGGCGACCGGTCTTGCTGATGGCTGGGCCGATGGGGCGGTCATGGCCTATGGCCTGCGCAATCTGAGCGATCCGTCAGCCGGGCTTGCCGAGCTCAGGCGTGTGCTGCGGCCTGGGGGCCGCGCTGCGGTGCTCGATTTCAACCGGCTCCCGGGCCGCAGCGGCCAGTTCAGCGCTGCTGCCGCCGCTGCTGCGTTTCAGCGGCTCTATTTGCGGCAGGTGGTCGTGCCGGTGGCGCGCCGCGCTGGCCTGGAGGACCATTACGCCTATCTAGAAGCCAGCCTGGCGCGCTTTGCCACAGGAGCTGAGCAGGAGCGGCTGGCCAGGGCAGCCGGCTTTCGCCATGCCGAGCACAGGCCGCTGGCTGCTGGCTTGATGGGACTGTTGCGCCTGCAGGCTTAGCTCACGCAAATGCAGTTACGACCGCTGGCTTTGGCGGCGTACAGCCTTTGATCGGCCTGTTTCAGCAGCAGTTCGATCTGGTGCTGCCGCTCATCGGTCGGGGCTGAAGCATCCTGTGGGCCCAGCCGCAGCGCTGCGACACCGATGCTGAGGCTCACCACCGCGGCCACAGGGCTTGTTTGGTGAGGCAGCTGCAGGGTCGCAACCGAGCGTTGCAGCTGTTCGGCTAAGGCTGAGGCCTGGGCGCTATTGACCCCGCTCCAGAGCATCACGAATTCTTCGCCGCCATAACGCGCTGCGCAGTCATGGTCATCGCGCACTTGTGCCGCAAGAACCTGGGCGACCTGCTGCAGGCAACGGTCGCCCGCTGGATGGCCGTAATGATCGTTGTAGAGCTTGAAGTGGTCGATATCGATCAGCGCTACAGCTAGATCGCCACCGCCGGCAGCGGCCAGCTGCTGCCAGTGCTCGCGCAGCAGCGCATCAAACTGGCGCCGGTTGGCGAGGCCAGTCAGGCTGTCGGTCTGGCTCAACTGGCGCAGCCGCGCATTGGCCTGGGCGAGCTCTTCGGTGCGCTCGCTGACGGTGCGCTCAAGAGATCTGGCCAGCTGAGCTAGCTGGCGGCTGGCACGCGTGCGGATGTTGCTGACCACCAGCACGACCAATCCCACAAAGAGTGCCGTGCTGAGGGTCAACTCGAGCAGCTCCTGTGATTCCAAGCCGCTGTAGAGCTGCAGCAGGTGTTCGTCTTGATCAGGCGGCAGCGATAGTCCCAAGGCCAGTGCGACAGAGGCGGTGGTCGCCCCTGCTGGACTAAACCGCAACCCAGCCCAGATCGTGGGCGGCACCAGCAGGGTCAAGGGGCGCAGTGCCAGCACCTTGATCAGGCCAAGGTTGATCGTCACAACTGCCAGCAGGCAGCCCAGCAGCAGCAACACAAACTCAAAGCGCTGCAGCTCCTGCAGCCGTGGCGCCGCCGGCCGGCCGATCCAACTCAGCAGGGCTGGCGCCAGCACGATCACGCCGGTGATCTCACCGCCCCACCAGCCCAGGGCGTCGCCCTGCAGCGACCAGTCGCGCAGGTTGGCCAGCGGCACTGCCGCGATCATGGTGCTCAGGGCAGCTGCCAGAGCTGCTGCTGCCAGAAACGCCAGCAGATTGCGCAGCGAGGCAAACACATCTAGTCCCTGCATCCACCGGCGCGCCAGAACAGCGATCAGGGCTGTGGCACAGACATGGCCCAGGCCGATCACTAGAACGGTGGTGCTCAGGCTGTCGCCAGCCCCCAGATGGCTCAACAACGTTCCCAGTAGGGGCACGGGCAAGGCCCACAAGCCCATGCGCAGCGCCAGGGCTGCAGACAGACCAGCTGGCAACCACAGCTCTGCAATCGAGGTGGTCTCAGGGCCGCTCAGGCCGCTGAGCAGGGCGAGCACCGCATAGGCGAGGCTGGCACCGATCAGCAGCTGTGCTCTGTTTCCCAAGGCTGGCTTGTGACCAGCAGAGCGCCGCGGGCCCCCCTGGGGCTGGGTCTTGGCACGGGCCACAGGGGCAGCAGGGCTGGCTTTGACTGCTTCCACCTTGGCCAGAAAGGCCGCAGGAGACAATGGCGCCAGCGGGCCAGCGGTTGTGCATTTTCAGGACATCATCTCGACCCTCAATCGCTACTGGGCCGAGCAGGGCTGCCTGATCTTGCAGCCCTATGACACCGAAAAAGGGGCCGGCACGATGAGCCCCCACACGGTGCTGCGGGCGATCGGCCCTGAGCCCTGGGCGGTGGCCTACCCCGAGCCCTGCCGCCGTCCCACCGACGGCCGCTATGGCGAGAACCCCAACCGAGCCCAGCACTACTTCCAGTACCAGGTGCTGATCAAGCCCAGCCCCGATGGCATCCAGGAGACATACCTGGCCTCATTGGAGGCGCTGGGCATCCGCGCGGCAGACCACGACATCCGTTTTGTTGAAGACAACTGGGAATCGCCAACGCTTGGGGCCTGGGGCGTGGGTTGGGAGGTGTGGCTTGACGGCATGGAGGTGACCCAGTTCACCTACTTCCAGCAGTGCGGCGGTATCGACTGCCGGCCGGTGTCGATTGAGATCACCTATGGCCTGGAGCGCCTGGCGATGTATCTGCAGGATGTCGAGAGCATCTGGGAGCTGGCCTGGGACGGCAAGCGCAGCTACGGCGACATCTGGCTGCCGTTTGAAAAGGGGCAGTGCACCTACAACTTTGAGGCGTCCAATCCCGAGCGGCTGCAGCAGCTGTTTGCCCTCTATGAGGCCGAGGCCGCCGATCTGATCAAGGCCGGGCTGCCGGCTCCGGCTCTGGACTATGTGCTCAAGTGCAGCCACACCTTCAACTTGCTGGAAGCCCGGGGTGTGATCTCGGTGACCGAGCGCACCGCCACGATCGGACGCATCCGCAACCTGGCGCGGCAGGTGGCCGAGGCCTGGCTGGCTGAGCGCGAAGCCCTGGGCTTCCCCTTGCTCGCTGCTGAGCAACGTGCCGGTGTGCCTGCGCTCACAGGTTCATGACCAACGCTGTCAAAAATCTGCTGCTGGCACTGGTGCTGCTGGCCGGCGGTTTTCAGGCCGGCCGCATGGCTGAGCGGGCTACCTTCCCCTGCAAGGTGCAGCCCCTCTCGCGGCTGATGGCGCCGCTGTTGGGCAAGCAGATGCCCAGCAAGGAGCTGTGCGAGTTGATTCTCAAGATCCCGCAGTTCTGAGCGCTTAAACAACACGCCAGAGGTGACGCCAGTTTTTGCAGGCTCCTGGTCGAGGCCTAGCTGCCGCTGTCTGGTGGCGGGGGAATGGCCGCAGCGGGGCCGTCGAGGGTGTTGCTGCAGAGCTGCAACACAATGTTTTGCGCCACGCTGCCCGCCTCAGGTGAGGCCCAACGCTCCCAGGTGCCATCGACCCGCCAGGTGTTGCGCAGACTGCTGCATTGCACAGCAATGGCGGTGGCTCCAGAGCGCCGCGCCCCTACATCGGCCAGTGCCGGTTGCACCAGGGTGATGCGCACGCCGCCGGGGTGCAGCTGCCAGCCGCTCCAATCCACCAGGGTGTTGCTGAAACGCCGCCATTGCAGCTGAGCGTTGCGCTCGCGCAGGGTCATGGCGGCGCGGTCGCGGCGCTCACCTGGGCTGAGCAGCAGTGCAGCCTGGGCGTAGGGATCTGCCGCCGGATCGGGCCCGGGCGTGAGCGCGGCCGCAGCCGGGCTGCTGGGGGCGCTTGGCAATCGCGGGTTTGATCGCCCCGCGGGCAACCGCAACCACTGGCCCACCTGCAACGCCTCGGGTCGCACCGCCGGATTGGCCTGCTGCAGCTCTGCCACCGTGGTGCCTTGACGCAGGGCGATGGCCTCGAGGGTGTCGCCAGCTTCGATGCGTACGGCGTTCTGCGGCGGCGGCAATCGCAACCGCTGGCCCACCTGCAGCGCCAGCGGATCAAGGCCCGGGTTGGCCCGCTGCAGTGCCGCGATCGTGGTGCCATGGCGCAGGGCGATGGCCTCGAGGGTGTCGCCGCTTTGAATCACGACACTGCTTTGCGGTGCGGCGATCTGCGCGAGCACTGGAGCGCTGGATCCGCTCAACAGCGTCAGGCTCAGAGCAGTGCTGACTGCAGCGAACAGCGTTCCTAGCTTGCCCATGCAACCGCCTTGGGTGATGGGCTCAAAAGCTAAGGCCCTGCTGCTGGTTCTGCTGTTAGCTCTGCTGTGTTGGCGGGTTGGGTTTGCCTTGCTGCAGCCCAGTGGCCCTGGCCCGGCTGATCCGCTCGGGTTGCTCGGCGCGCGCGCGCAGCGCGAGCTGAGCTTGCAGGTTCGCCTGCTCGACGATCCCAAGAGCAGTGCCGATGGACAGCGCTGCAGAGCCCTGGGCCAGATCGAGCGTCCCGCAAGCGTGCAGGGACGCGTTGAGCTGAACTTCTCGCCCTGCCGGCAGCTCCAAGCGGGTTGGTTGGTCGATGCCAGCGGGGTGCTGAGCCGTCCCCAGAGCGCGCCCCATCCGCTCTTGGCAGGCCCTGCCGAGCGTTTGGCCAGGCAGGGGGTGTGGAGTCAGCTGCGGGTGTTGCAGGTGCAGGTGCTGGCGCGGCCACAGGCACCGCTGGCTGACCTGCGCCGGCGCATCGCCACGCGCCTGCAGCAGCAGGCCGGTCCCACCAATGGCGGGGTGCTGTCTGCGTTGGTGCTGGGCAGCGCGGTTGTGCCGCTGCCTGAGGCGGTGCGCCAGAGCTTTCGCGCTGCCGGCCTGTCGCATGCGCTGGCGGCCTCCGGCTTTCACCTGAGTGTGCTGCTGGGGGCGGTGCTGGTGGTGGGGCGGCGTCTGGCCCGTGTGCCGCGCCTGGCGCTGGCAGCGGCGGCGATGCTGCTGTTTCTGCTGCTGGCAGGCCCGCAGCCTTCGGTGTTGCGGGCCGTGGGCATGGGTGCCATCGCCTTGCTGCTGCTTGAAGGTGGGCGCCGCAGCAGGCCTTTGTGGGTGCTGCTGATCACCGCCATGGCCCTGCTGCTCTGGCGCCCGGGCTGGCTGCTCGATGTGGGCTTTCAGCTCAGCGTGGCGGCGACTGCAGGTTTGATCCTGACCGCCCGCCCGCTTGAGAAAGCCCTGGCCAGCCGCGGGCCGCCTTGGCTGGCCGCCGCTGTTGCCGTGCCGCTAGCGGCCATGGTGTGGACCCTGCCGCTGCAGCTCATGCACTTTGGCGTGGTGCCGCTGTATGCGGTGCCCGCCAACCTGCTGGCGGCGCCGCTGCTTACCCCGCTCACCCTGGCGGCTATGGCGCTGGCCCTGGTGGCTGTACTGCTGCCGGTAGCCCTGCCGCTGTTGCTGCCGCCGGTGGCGGCGCTGGCGGCCCTGCTGGTGCAGATCACCCAGTGGATTGCGGCTTTACCCATGGCCCAGTGGCAGCTGGGGCGCCCCGAACCGTTGCTGGTGCTGCTGCTGGCTGCCGGCAGTGCGGCGTTGGCGTTGCCGCGGGTGCCGGGCCGTTGGCGCTGGGCGGCGTGCGGTGCGCTGGTGCTGGTGGCGGCGTTGCATGTCAGTGCCTTGCGCGCCGACCAGCTGCTGCTGGTGCACCAGCAGCGGGGCCTGCAGGCATCAGATCTGCTTGTGGCGCGGCATCAGGGGCGTGCGGCGCTAATCAGCCGCCGCGCCGATCGCGGCAGCTGCCTGCAGGCGGCGCGTCTGGCCCAAGGGTTGGGGATTCAGCGTTTTGACTGGGCCTTGTTGCTTGATCCGATCGCTTCTGAAGAGCCCAGTTGTTGGCAGCACCAGGCGGGTTTGGTGCAGCCGTCTGAAGCACAGAGCGCGCCGCTGCTGCCCGGCCAGCGGCTGGTCAGCCCGGGCCTTGAAGCCACCCCTCTGGCGGTGGAGGCCCAGGCCGTGGGCCTGCGCATTGGTGAACGTCGCTGGCTGCTGCTGCCCGATCGCCAGTCGCTGTGGGCCTGGCAAGAGGGGGCTGCCGAGCGCTCATCTGGTGAGTCATGGCAAGGCGTTTGGCTGGGCTTTAAGCCATCGGCGTCAGAGCGTCGCCAGCTCGATGCCGTTGGGCAGGGAGCCCTGCAGCGCTGGTTCAGCGGCTCGGCAGCGCGCCGCCGTTGGCGTGGCTGGTGGGCAAGCGGCGCCAGTGGTTCCCTGCTCTGGAGCGGCGGCGGCACCCGGCAACTGGCTGGGGGCTAGGGCGGTGCCGGTCGATCCTTAAAGTGCCTGAGGCCTGCGGGCTGTTCCTGGTATGGGTCGCCGCGTTGCGGAGCTCAGACTGAGGGGCTAAGGAGAGGTGGCTGAGTGGTCGAAAGCGAACGACTCGAAATCGTTTGAAGGGCAACCTTCCGTGGGTTCGAATCCCACCCTCTCCGTTTTTGGTGTTTTTTGATGAAGTTCATCAGGGCTAAACCTTGTT
>JBMSMG010000036.1:0-15825 GCA_049421025.1 Prochlorococcaceae cyanobacterium
AGCTCAGCTCCTGTAGCGATCGCTCAAGGCGACGTCGCAGACACCCTGGCGCCAGGCCCGCCGCAGGCGAGCGTTGCGCCAGCTGGTGCCCAGCAGTCCGTGGCGGCGCCAGCGGCGCGGGCTCACCAGCAGGGTGAGCCCCAGCGGCGCAAAACGGCCGCAGCGGCTAAAGCGCTCAGCAAAGTCCAGATCTTCCATCAGGGCCAGTGGCCTCAGGCCACCAGCCTGGCGGTAGGCCTCGCGGCTGATCAACAACCCCTGATCGCCGTAGGGGCGCTGCAGCACCCGGCTGCGCAGGGCGACCAGCGCCTCCATCAGGCGGTACTGGGGCGGTGCCAAGGGCACCTTGAGCTCACCAAACCAGGCCATGGGCCTTGCAGCGGCTTGGCTCTGCATGGCCAGCTGCGCCTCAAGCCGGCGCGGCCAGTGGGGCGGCAAGCGCACATCGCCGTGCAGCAGCCACAGCATGGGCGCAGTGGTGGCAGCGATGCCCGCCAGCAGCTGCCCACCGCGGCCCGGGGCGCAATGCAGCACCTGCGCGCCGGCCAGGCGTGCGCGTGCGGGGGTGCCGTCGGTGCTGCCACCATCGACCACCAGCAGTTCTGCTATCAGGTGCTGCCCCTGCGCCAGATCAGCCAGCAACAGGGGTAACGCGGCGGCCTCGTCGCGCGCCGGAATGATCACCGCCAGCTGGGGGCCCCTCAACGCCACCGCTGCAGATCGGTGGGGCGATCCAGGTCGTGCCGCAGGGCCAACAGCGCTGCAGGCAGCGACAGCGCCTCAGCTGCGGCAAGGGTCTGCCGTAACACCTGATCGCTGCCCCAGTCGATACCGGCAAACAGACGCGGCTGCAGTTGGTTCAGCCCCACAAGCCAGTAGCCACCATCGGCAGCAGGGCCAAGCACCAGGGGGACCTGCTCCAGTGCAGCAAACGCCTGCGTCAGATCACAGGCGGCCAGCTCTGGCAGGTCACTGCCGACCATGACGACCTGCTCAAAGCCCTGACGAAAGGCACCCGCAAACTGCCGCTGCATGCGCAGGCCCAGCCCGCCTGAGCCCTGCAGCACCACGGAACCGGCCTGCAGTCGACGAGCAGCACGCAGGCCAGCGCCAGCAAGCGCCAGACGCTGGCAGGCCCCGAGCTGGCTGCAGGCTTGCTGCAACACCACCTGGGTGTGCCGCTGCAGGCGCTGCTGCACCGCCGCCGCCTGCCGACTGCCCAGCCCTTGGGCCAAACGACGTTTGCAGCGCCCCGGCGCCGGCCAGCGGCCCATCAACACCAGCAGGCGCCGCGGCATCAACGGCGGCGCGGCAGCTCGGCGGGCCTGACGCTGATGGTCTGCTGGCTCTGGCCGCGCCGCACCTGCAATGCCAGCGCGCTGCCAACGCGCGCCGCATCGACCGCCAGTTGCACCTCTGAGGGGTTTTGCACCGCTTTAGCGCCCACAGCCTCGATCAGATCGCAGCTCTTAAGCCCGGCCTTGGCGGCGGGGCTGCCCGCGATCACATCGACCACCACCACGCCTTTGACCTCGGGCAGGCGGCAGGCACTGGTTGAGGCGTTGATCTCACGCGCCAGTTGCGGTGTCAGAGCCTGCAAGCGCACGCCGATGTAGGGGTGACTGGCATAGCCGCGCGCCACGATCTGCTCGGCGATCTGGCGGGCCACATTGATCGGTACCGCAAAGCTCAAGCCCGCTCCCGGCGCCTGACGGATCGCGGTATTAATCCCAATCACCTGACCGCGGTCGTTGATCAACGGGCCACCGCTGTTGCCGGGGTTCACCGCCGCATCGGTCTGGATGTAGGGCACCCGCTGCCCCTCACCCAGGGCATTGGTGCGCTGTATGGCACTGATGATGCCCGCCGTCACCGTGTTGTCGAGGCCGAGCGGGTTGCCGATGGCAATGGCCCATTCGCCCGGGCGCAGCTTGCTCGAATCACCCAGTGGTGCCACCGGCAGCCGGCTGGCCACCACCTTGACCACGGCCACATCAGTCAAGGGGTCACCCCCGAGCACCTTGCCCGTAAAGGTGCGCCCGTCGGGCAGGGTGACGCTCACCTCCGATGCCCCCTCGACCACATGGGCATTGGTGAGGATCACACCGTCGGAGCGTGTGATGAAACCGGAGCCCTGGCCCTGTTGCTGCTGGATCGACGGTCCCTGACCGAACAGCCCGCCGAGCGGATTGATGGTGCGCTTGACCGTGTCGATGCGCACAACGGCCGGGCCGACGCGCTTGACCGCATCCACAATCACGTTGCTGCCCGGTTGCAGCGGCGCCGACGGTGCCGCATCGGAGATGCGGGGCTGCTCCTGGCGCCAACCGGCGCCGGGCAGGCCCGGCAGGCCGCCGCTGCACGCGCTCAACAGCCCCAAACCAAGGGCAGTGGCAACGCCGATGGGCAGTGATGCAATGCGTGTCATGGACGACGGTTCTGGAGGGCTGATCTGCGTATAGTCGCGAGTCGTGATTGTCGGTTGCCGGTGCAGCAGGGAGAGCAGCTGTGGCACCAGGTTCAGACCGATCTTCAGGCCAGCCTGAGCAAACCGACCTTTGAGACCTGGATCAGGCCTGCCCGCTGCATCGCGTTAAACGACGGGCGCTTAGAGCTCGAAGCACCCAACAGTTTCGCCTGCGGTTGGCTGCGCAAGAACTACCTGGGGGCCATCACCACTGCGGCCAGCACCCTGGCCGGCAAGCCCATTGAGGTGGTGGTGCACAGCGCCAACGGCCACGGCAGCCAGGGCGCAGCTACGACCGCAGGGCTGGCCGGCGCCGCCGCCTCGAGCCTGGCCGCCCCAGCAACGTCTCAACCACCGCCTGAGAGCGCCTCAGACAACCAGACGCAGCCCAGCGCAACGGCGGCGCGGCTAAGCAGCGGGCTCAACGGCCGCTACGTGTTTGATCGTTTTGTTGTGGGCCCCAACAGCCGCATGGCCCACGCCGCCGCCCTGGCGGTAGCCGAGGCCCCCGGGCGCGAATTCAACCCGTTGTTTCTGTGCGGTGGCGTTGGCCTGGGCAAGACCCACCTGATGCAGGCCATTGGGCAGTACCGACTCGAGATCGACCCGAGCGCCAAGGTCTTTTATGTCAGTACCGAGACGTTCACCAATGACCTGATCCAGGCGATTCGCAAGGACGGCATGCAGGCCTTTCGCAATCGCTACCGCGCCGCCGATCTGATCTTGATCGACGACATTCAGTTCATCGAAGGCAAGGAGTACACCCAAGAAGAGTTCTTCCATACCTTCAACGCCCTGCACGAAGCAGGCCGGCAGATCGTGATCGCCAGCGACAGGCCGCCCAGCCAGATTCCGCGGCTGCAGGAACGGTTGATCTCGCGCTTTTCGATGGGGCTGATCGCCGACATTCAGGCGCCCGATCTAGAGACCCGCATGGCGATCCTGCACAAAAAGGCCGAACAGGAGCACATGAGCCTGCCGCGTGAACTGATTCAGTTCATCGCCGGGCGCTTCACCTCGAACATTCGTGAACTGGAAGGCGCCCTGACCCGCGCTGTGGCCTTTGCCTCGATCACCGGACTTCCCATGACCGTCGAATCGGTCGCCCCAATGCTCGATCCTGGCGGGGTCGATGTCGACGTCACCCCAGAGCAGGTGATCGACAAAGTTGCTGAGGTGTTTGGCGTCTCGCCAGAGGAGATGCGCAGCGCCAGCCGCAAGCGCAACGTCTCACAAGCGCGGCAGGTGGGCATGTACCTGATGCGCCAAAGCACCGACCTGTCGTTGCCCCGCATCGGCGATGCCTTTGGCGGCAAGGATCATTCGACGGTGATGTATGCCGTCGAGCAAATCGACAAAAAACTCAGTAGCGATCCAGCCCTCTCAAGGCAGGTGCAGCAGGTGCGCGATCTGCTGCAGATCGACTCACGCCGGCGGCGCTAAGGCCAAGCCCTAAGGAGGGCTGAGCGGCTCTGCAGGATCAAGGCCTTCGACTTGACCGGCAAAGACGCGGCTGGCGGTGATGTCTTCGGCTTCGATCGTCATCAGATCAAGCTTGCTGAGTGAACGGCCCATCGTTTTGAACAAGCGTCCTGCTTGCCGCATGCGGGCTCGATCAATCGCGTTACGAATCGAGCGCGCATTGGCAAAGAACGGCAACTGCATGCGCCGGCGAATGTATTCGCCAAAGGCTGCAGTGGCCTCCTCACTAAAGCGGTAGTGCTCTGCAGCCAAGATCAAACGGGCAATGGCGAGCAGTTCATCGGCGCTGTAATCCGGAAAGTCAATGTGGTTCGCTACACGCGAGGACAGCCCTGGATTGGATTGGTAGAAGATATCCATGCGTTCCTTGTAGCCCGCAAAGATCACAACCAGGTCGTCACGGTTGTTCTCCATCACTTGCAGCAAGATCTCAATCGCTTCGGCGCCGTAATCGCGTTCGTTTTCGGGGCGATAGAGGTAGTAGGCCTCATCGATGAACAGCACGCCGCCCATCGCCTTTTTGAGCATGTCGCGGGTCTTGGGGGCCGTGTGTCCGATGTACTGACCCACCAAGTCATCGCGGGTCGCGGTGACCACATGGCCTTTGCGCACGTAACCCAGCTTGTGCAGGATCATGCTCATGCGTTCGGCCACCGTCGTCTTGCCCGTACCGGGGCGACCTGTGAACGACATGTGCAGACTGGGCGGCGTGGTCTGCAGACCAAGCGACTCGCGCGCCTTATCGACCACGAGCAAGGCGGCAATCTCGCGGATGCGCGCTTTGACCGGCTGAAGACCAATCAACTCTTGATCGAGCTGCTCAAGCACCGCCTGAATGCCGGCGGCGTCATAGGCCTGGGTCAGATCGATCGATGTCCGCCCATCTGCCTGTAGCGCGTCGCCAGGATCAGAGGGTTGGGGCATCGCGGTCACGCGTGTGGTCTCAGCTGCTGAGCAGGGCGTCGATGGCGGCGGCAAACGCCGTTTCGGCGTCGCCCAGTGCAGCATCATCGAGCTCAGGGCGCACGGTGATGTTCACGTACGTGCGCCCAAAACTGATATCGGGAAAGCGCTGCTGCGCCTCTGAAAGATCGTTGAGACGCTCCAGAAACGCCCGCGTGGTCTGGTAATCGGCAAACTCGATGCGGCGCTCGAGGCGATCAGCCTGCTCGGGTTTGGGCCGTGGCGTCCAAGGCTGGTCCATGGCTTGAGCCTACGCCGTCAGGCAGTCGGTGCGGGCAGCCGCCAAGCGCTTAGCCCAGGCCAGGGCATAGGCGGCATTGGCCTGCTGTTGATCAGTGTCAGCAGTATCCAGCGGATGCGGCATGGTGCCGTTGATGGCGGCATTGGTCACACAGAACATGGAGCGCTGAAAGCTCATGCAGATTTTCACGCGCTCATCGCCCTCGCCGCGCGTGCGCTGGCTGTACCACTGGTGCAGACGCGCCGGCAAATGCCGGTACATGTCCTGCATCAGCAGGCTGGGTGGAATGCCAGCCCCCATGCTGGGCAGCGCGTCGGCGTAGAGGGCGCCATAGGCAAACTGCGATTGATCCGGTGAGATCTGTTGGGCCTGGGCGTTGAAGCTGACGGTGCCCAGAAAGGGCATACCACGCAAAAACACCGCTTCCACATAAGGAACGGCCACATCGACCAAGAACGTGAGTCCAGCCTCGGGCGGCAACACCCAAAAGTGCTCAGCGCCGATGCTCACCCCATAACCAATCGGATTGGCGGCGGCAGCCACAAGACCATCTTTGATGAAGTCGACCACCTGGGCGATGGTGCGCACGCGGCCATCGGCCTCGGCGGCGGCCAGATCAAGAAACAGATCGCTCATCACCCGCCAAAACTGACCCAGAGCGTGGGTGGTGGCAGCCGAGCGGATCAGCTCGGGCGCAAAGCCCGGAAACAGCGCATCGAGCAGCGCCAGCAGCGGGTCGCGGCGGCGCTTGGCCGCCATGATGGCGCGGCAGTTGGCGGCAAAGGCCTCACTGTCGAGATAGGCATCGAGCCCGCCGGTGCCATGCCAGAACATCGCCTTTTGGCAGTACTCCGCGTACTCAAAATTGATGCGGTCATGGTTGAGGTGGCGCCAAATCTTGGCGGGGCTGAGATCGCCATCGAGGTACTTGAAGATCGGCAGCGGATTGAGGAACTGATGCTCAGCCTGGTAAATCAAATTGATGCTGTAGGCATCGAGCACTTCGCCGTAGCTCTTGAGCACATCAACGACCTCGATGAGGTGGTCAGGCGTCTCGCTCAAGAGGGTTTCGCCGCTCAACAGGCGCTGCTGCACCTGCTCGACGCTGAGCGAGGGCTCAAGATGAACCAGATCGGCAGGTATGACTGGCATCTCAGCTGATCCCTGCGCCGATCTGCGCCATCGCCGTTGTGGCCGACTCGCTGAGGTGGCCCAGGCTCGATGGAATCAGACCCAACAGCACAACGCCAAGAGCCAGGGCAATGGCTGGCAGCGTTTCACGCGGCGCCACAGGAGCCAGCTGCACATCGAGCTTGCCGTCAACACTGGCATCTCCGGTGGCTGGGGTGATCGCCAAACGGCCGAAGAAGGCTCGGTTGACCAGCAGCAAGAAATACACAGCCGTCAGGCCTGAACCCACCATCGACAGCAGAGTCGCCAGCGGAAACACGCCGATGCTGCCCCTGAACACCAAAAATTCGGAGATGAAACCGGCCATGCCAGGCAGCCCAGCGCTGGCCATGACGCCAACAATCATGAGCGAACCGGTGAGCGGCAGCCCCTTTTCCGGGTTCAGCAGACCGTGGAGCACCTGCAGATCGCGGGTGCCGGTCTTGCGATACACAATCCCCACCAGCAGAAACAGCAGGGCCGAGATCAGGCCATGGCTGACCATCTGAAACACAGCCCCAAGCAAGGCGACCGGGGTGCCAGCGGCAGCGGCCAGCAGCACATAGCCCATGTGTCCCACCGAACTGAAGGCCACCATGCGCTTCATGTCGGTCTGGGCGATAGCCGCCAAGGACCCATACAACACCGAGATCGCAGCCCAGATTGCCAGCGCTGGAGCCAATTTGGCCCAGGCCTCAGGGAAGAGCATCAAGCCGAAGCGCAGCAGGCCATAGGTCCCCAGCTTCAGCAGCACACCAGCCAGCAGCACCGACACAGGCGTTGAAGCCTGGGTGTGGGCGTCGGGCAGCCAGTTGTGCAGCGGTACCAAGGGAATCTTGATGCCAAAGCCAAGCAGCAGCGCCACCAGCAGCACCAGCTGCCCCCCCATCGCCAGCCGATCGGAGAGAACTGGCGTCAGGCTGAAATCGACACTGCCGGTGAGCAGCGCTAGGCCCAAGAACGCCCCCAGGATCAACATGCCCGAGATGGCGGTGAAGATCAAAAACTTGGTGGCTGCGTAGGCCCGGTTGGCCCCGCCCCACACTGAAATGAGCAGCCACAGGGGGATCAGTTCAAGCTCGTAAAAGAGGAAGAACAGCAGCAGGTTCTCGGCCAGAAATGCCCCGTTGACCGCGCCACTGATGAGCAGCAGCATCGCGAAATAGATGCGCGGCCGCCGGTCAATGTCGCGGGTGATCACGGCCGAGACCAGGGTCAGCGCGCCATTGATCAACACCAGGGGCAACGACAGACCATCGACACCCAGGGCGTAGTCGAGGCCAATACCCGGCACCCAGCGGTGCAGCTCACGCAGCTGCATACCGCCAACAGCCGGATCAAAGCGCAGTGCCACCAGCACGCTGATGGCCAGCTGCAGCACCAAAATGCCAATCGTCAACAGACGCAGAAGCTGCGGACTGGGGCGGCCCGGCCAAAGCAGCAACAGCAGAGCTCCGCCAAAGGGAATCAACAGCAGCAACGAGAGCAGCATCAGCCCGCTCCCCCCCAGAACCACTGCAAACCTGAGAGCAGCAACACAATCGCCACGATCAACGTGAGCACATAGCTCTGCAGCTGACCGCTGACCGTCAACTTGAGGCCTTCAGCTGTGGCCAGAGAAACCCGCCCGATGCCATCGACCAAACCTTTGACGAGCGAGCGATCGATCCACAGGATCAGCCGCGCCAAGGCAGCCACCGGCATCACGATGATGCGGCGATAGAGCTCAGGCGTGTAGAAGTCGTAAGCGAGCAGGTCCTGCACCACCCGAAGCCAGGGGGTCCTGGAGCGCGACCAGAAGCTCTCCTGCGGAAGCAGCACACCGGTAAGCACACCGGCACCACCGCTGAGCAGCACCAGAGCCGCCACCGGTAACGAAAACGCAGCAATCCCAGGCACCGGGTCAATGCGCTGCATGATCCAGGGGAGCAGCACCACCAGCACGGTGAGGCTCACCATGGGCAGGGCCATCAGCCAGTTGGCCTCGGGGGTGCGACGCGTTTTGGGCATCACCGGCCCAAAAAACACCGAGCGGATGACGCGCACGGCATTGGCTGTAGCGAGCACATTGGTCAGCAAAAACACCGCGGCAAGAGCCGGGGCATCGGGCAACAGGCTGTTGAGCACCAGCCCGAAACACCAAAAG
Organism: Prochlorococcaceae cyanobacterium; assembly: GCA_049421025.1. Taxonomy (GTDB): domain Bacteria; phylum Cyanobacteriota; class Cyanobacteriia; order PCC-6307; family Cyanobiaceae; genus RGUW01. The sequence goes on from JBMSMG010000036.1 coordinate 8,470, forward strand.
CAACCAAGCGGCAGCAGCCCCGTGACGCCGGCACTACCCACAACAAAAGCCAGCAGGGTGGCCGGCATGCGGGTGCCGATACCGCCCAGTTCGCTCAAGTCCTGGCAGTTGGTGCAGGCGATCACACTGCCAACCCCCATGAACTGCAAGGCCCGCGACAAGCCATGGGCAAACAAAAACAGCAGGGCAATGCCTGGTAACTGCATCGCGATCGCAATGAACACCAGCCCCAGGCTCGAGGTGGTGGCGTAGCTGAACGCCCGCTTGAGATCAACCTGCGCCAAGGCCACCAGAGCGCCGCCGATGGCGCTGATGGCTCCAACAACCAGCAAGACATCGGTCGCAAGCGGCGAGAGCGGCGCCAGCACCGGCATCAGCTTGAGCAGCACGATGGCGCCACAGGTGACCACCACCGAATTGCGCAGGATCGATGCCGGGTTGGGGCCTTCCATGGCTTCATCGAGCCAGAGGTGCATGGGGAACTGGGCGCATTTGCCCATGGGTCCGGCAATCAAGCCAAGTCCCAACAAGGTGCCCGCCAAGGGCGTGATCAACCCTTGGGCGTGGGCCTGGGCAGCCCAGGCATAGAGATCGTTGAACTCGAGAGATCCCGACCAAGCCGCAAGGGCCACCACCCCCATAAGCAAGAGCACATCGCCGACCCGCTTGGTCAAAAAGGCATCGCGTGCAGCTGTCACCACCAGCGGCTGGGCGTACCAGAACCCCACCAGCAGATAGGTCGAGAGGGTGAGCATTTCCAGCAGGAAATAGCTCATGAACAGGTTGCTGCTGAGCACCACACCGCTCATCGCCCCTTCAAAGAACCCAACCAAGGCGTAAAAACGCGCCAGCGACCATTCCTTATCGAGATACCCCAGGGCAAACACCTGGCAGATCAGGCTCATGGTCGTCACCAGTTCGAGCGCGGCCAGGTTGGTGAGCGAAAGGTCAAAGCCGATGCGCAGATTCAAATCAGCCGCCTGGAACCAGCCGAAATCAAGATGATGCGGCCCAAGTACCAGCACCTCTCGTATGACGGCCGTGCCGTGCAGCACGGCCAGCAGCGTCATCAACAAATTCAGATAGGCCGCAGGCCGCGGACCATTGCGTTTGATCCAACCACTGGCCCAGGGCAGCGACAGCACCATGCCAGTGACTCCGTAAACCGGAATCAACCAGACCAGGCGCATCGCCAGTGGCAACACATCAGATGCCTGCATCGACGAAGCCAAGCTGATCTCGCTCAAAAGGTGGCCCGCTCAGAAACCCAGGCTGCGTAAGGGTCGGCATGGCTTGGCAGCGAGCGATACCAGCTCTCAAGCTCGCGGGTGTGATGCTCTTCATCAGCCAACAACGCGGCAAACAGCTCGCCGCTGCCGGCATCGCCAATCAAGGTGCAGAAACGCACCGCATCGCCATACAGCTGGATCAGATCCTGCTCAAGCCTGAGGTTGTGGCGCAGCAGACCAGCCAGATCAGCTGCATGGGTGACAGGCCGCAGCTGCGAAGCTGCGGGCGCCACGCCCAGAGCCAGCATGCGCTGAATCAGGCTTTCGGCGTGGCGCAGTTCCTCGACGGTTTCGCGGCGAAAGCGCTCAGCGGCCTCAGCATCACCCCAGAGCTCCACAAGGGAGGCCTGGGTCATGTACTGCTGAACGGCGGTGAGTTCAAGGCTCAGGGCGCGGCCAAGACAAGCGAGGACGCGCGGATGGGCGGCGTCCATGCTCATCAGGCGCGGCGATTACCGGCCATGCTCAGCGCAGGCTCGACTTCCCCATGGGGGCGGGCAATGATGTGAGCGGCCACCAGGCCATCACCCACGCGTTCGCAGGCATCGGCACCGGCACGCACGGCTGCGTTGACGGCGCCGGTTTCGCCGCGCACCATCACCGTCACATAGCCGCCGCCAACAAACTCGCGGGCCACCAGGGTGACCTCGGCGGCTTTGGTCATGGCATCGGCGGCTTCGATGGCAGGCACCAGGCCGCGGGTCTCGATCATGCCCAGGGCGATGCCAGCAATCGGTGAGCCCATGGGCTGGCTACGCGACTGACGCGCAGGCGGGGTCACACCGCGGCCAGCACCACCGCGGTTGCTGGTGCTGCTGCTCGTGCTGCGGGCCGTGCTCGTGGTGCTGCGGCGAGCACTGCTACTACGAGCGCTAGAGCTGCTGCGGGCGCTGGCGCTGCGGGCTGTGGTGGTGCGGGCTGTGGTGGTGCGCTTGGCGGTGGCCCCTTTGCTGCTGCCGGCGGGCACCACTTCAGGCGTGACCGCTTTGGCAGCAGGCGCAGCTGCTGGGCTGGCAACCGCAGGTGCTGCTGCAGGCTTGGCTGCTGCGGCTGTAGCGGCGGTGCTGGTGGCGGGCTTGGCGGGGGTGGCCATGTCTGAAGCGCGGTGGAGTGAGCTGAACAACGAAAGGCTGGGGCGGCGTCAGGGACGCCGCTGCAGAGGGGCGCTATCCATCTGGGTCCCAGAAATCAATGATTCCGCCGATCGTCAGATCGGTGTGCGTCTCGGCGTCGCCGCAGGCAAAACGGGCTGCTGAACCGCTGGAGGTGAACACCCAATTGCCGGGTGAAGCCCCGACCGGATCAACAGCAACGCTGAGCTTGCCCTTGGGCGTGCGCAGCACACGCAGGTTCCAGTGCTTGAGCCCACTGACCCGATGGGTGCAGACCAGCGAACCGGTGACTTGCATGATCTCCATCAGCGGGCACCTCCAGTGCTGCTGCCACCGCTGGTCGGTGGTGCCGACTTGCCGGCCTCGGGGTCCCAGTGGTCAATGATGCCGACAATGGTCAGATCGCTGGGATAGGACTTGCTACCTGCGGCTTCGCGCGCAGCCGAGCTGCCCACGCAGATGACCCAATCACCAGGAATGCAGCCGACAGCGTCGACCGCCACTTTCTGTGTGCTGCCATCGAGCACAACCAGTAGGTGCTTGTGCTCGAAATCGGGAATCCGATTGGTGGAAACGAGGGGTTTGACGACCTTGCAGATCAACATCTCAATGACCTCCCGCGCTGGCAAAGCTGATGGTGGAACCTACCGCCTCTGCAGGCACATGGCGGTCTTGGTCGCGCACAGTCAGCAGGGCATGCAGCAAACCCTGTTGCACCAGATCGCCATAGCGCTGCTCGATCGCCTGCTGCACGCGCTGGGCACGCACAACGGCGCGCTCACGGGCACCTGGCACACGGCCGTTGTAGTCAAAACGCACGACCACCGGAACCGGCAGTCCCCGCGAGACGTTGAGGCCTTTGAAGATCTTGACGCCAACATCAAGATCGGCGGCGCCCTCTTCAACCGTGTCCATGTAGGCGAAGTAGGTGAGGTTGCGCAAATGGATCTCCTTAAAGCCAATGCCCACGCCAATGAAACGCTCGGCGTGGCCCGCATCGCTGTAGGCGCCTCCATGGAACTGGCGCACGTAGTCGATCTGGGAGATGTTGTGCTCGAGGAACCGGGCGATCAGCCGCACCATGCCGGGATCAGGAGCCGAAGCTGCCGCATCACGAACGAGTTCTTCAAGAAGGCGGCGGCCTTGTTCAGCCGTCATGGCCGCGGTGGCGTCATAGACCTGCTGTGCGTCAAGCCAGCGTTCCAGGTTGGTGCTGCCATCGAGACCCGGCACGTGCACGCGAATGGCATCGGTGTCGGTGTCGATGCCCATCAGCAACAGATCGACCGAGGCCCCGCAGCAGAAGCTGTTCTCAACGGCCTGTTGAAAGTCGTTGAGGCGTGAGAGACCGCCGCTGGCAGCCAGAGCGTCATTGCTGCCATGGGCGGCGCAGCCTTCGTGGGTTGGATCCTTGGAGCTGAAGTGATACAGAACGACCTTGAGGTAACGGGTGTCCTCATGGGCCGCATTGGGCAGGGCTTCGCGGTAGCGGCGATGCTCTGTCTTGACCCAACGGTTGACGGTGTTCTCAACGTCAAACATCGCCCCGGCATGAGAGCGGCGGCGCACCGAGGCAAACGGCAGACGCAGCGCGTAGGCAATGGCGTGGGCCAGACGACCGTCAGCGCAGGGGGTGATGTCGAGCAGGTGAAAGCCGCAGTCGAGCAGAAAGCTGTTGAAGCTCTCTGCAGCAGCGCTGCCTGGTTGCGCCTGCAGCGGATCTTGGTCAAAAAACGCCGCACTGGTGAGCTCGTAGGTCTCAAACACGCACCAGGCAAAGAGGGTGCGCATGTCGAGCTGCGTTACCCAGGCGGTCTCAAGAATGGGTAGCGGCAGCTCAAAACCCAACTCGCGGCGGGCCAGTTCTTGGGCAGCTGCCATGAACTCAGGTTCATGCTGCAGCGCAGCGATGCGCTTAAGCACCGGCACGATGCGATCAAACGCGTCTTTGACGCTGGCGTCATAGGCGCGCAGGGCCTCGTTGGATCTGCGGTCGCTGAGCGGATGCCCACCAACCTGGGCGGGCCGTGGGGCGCGCATGGGCCGCACCTGGCGGTTGGTGCGGCTCGGCGAACTCGCGCTCATCACTGCAGATGCACCTGAAGCTGAGGCATCAGGGGCCTCGATCAACTGCAGGGCACGACGGCTTGGAGCCGTCGGTGCCAGGGGTCGGTTGGTGGTGGCGAGAGAACGCCGCATCCGTGCCTCAGCCGCGAGCGCCGCCAGAGACCGTGATCAACGAACCGGCGGTGGTGTTGCCACTGGATCCGGTCACGCGGCTCACTGGCTCGGGCACGTCGTCGTTGCGCTTGGGCTGAACCATGGCCATGGCGGGCATGGGGCCGGTGCGCGTGGGATTACGGCGGCGGGCCGAAGCACCTTCGGTGCCGGTGACCCGTTCGTTGCGGTCCCAGTCATCGCCGGTGATGCGCAAGCCCGCCGAAATGCCTTCACCCGTGACCCGTGAGACAGGACGATCAGCCTGTTCACTGGGCTCTGTGGTGTCGATTGGACCGCGCGCCAGCTGAGCGCCACGGCGATCGAAGCGGAACTGCTCAGTGCCGGTGACCTTGTCACCGGCCATGTCAAAAGGGCCGGTGATGCGGTTGCCCTGCTCGTAGCTGGTGCCCGTCACACCACCGCGTTGACGCGCCGTGTGAGCAGCGCGTGCCGGTGACTGCACACTGAAGCGCTGCCAGGGGGCTTGATCGAGTGGCTGGGGGAAATCGGCATCGTTGCCAACAGCCGAACCACAGGCTGCTGCGAGCTGATCAGCACCGACGTAGGGAGTGCCGGTGATGTCTTCGCAGGCGCCGCGCCCGGCCCCGGTGAGACGGCCACCAATGCCTGGCTGAATGCCGCTCATGCGGCTGCCGCCGCGCACGGGGGTGCGCTCGCGAATCGCACGCACAGCAGGGGTAGCGCAATGGTCGTTGGCCTGCTCAAGACCGGCATAGGGGGTGCCGGTGACCACCTTGCAAGTGCCGGGCTCATCGCCGGTCACCTTGTCGGAACGGCCCGTACGGGTACCACTAACCACCTGGGCGCGGTTGGTGATGCTGAAGCCAACCTTGGCAGCCTCGGGAGCGGGCTTGGCTCCGCAAAAGTCGCCGTACTGCTGGGCGCCGATGTACTCGTCGCCAGTGATGTTGCGGCAGCTGCCGGGCTCATCGCCGGTCACATGCTGGCTACGGCCCACTGCGGTGCCGGTGACGCCGGTGCCGCGCAGGGTCTGTTGACTGGCCACCTTGGTGGGGGTGCGGCCAGCGGCTGGGGGTTCAGAGCCCAGGTACTGATCGCCGGTGAGCTGCAGGCCCGATCCGGGCTCATCGCCGGTGACCTTGCTGCTACGGCCCACCATCACGCCAGAAACTGCCTGACCGCCAAGGGTCTGACTGCGTCCAACCTTGCGGGGGCTGGGGTTGCTGGTGCCGCAGTAGGCCGCCGACTGATTGGCCGACACGTATTCGGTGCCAGTCACGCTCTTGCAGGTGCCGGGCTCATCGCCGGTGACCTTGTCGCTGCGACCAACGTCGTTGCCGGTGACACGGTTGCCATGGCTGGTGGCGGTGACGCGCACCTTGGCCGGCTGACTGGCAGCGGGCGCACTGTTGCAGAAGGTCTGGAACACTTCGGCACCGAGATATTCGGTGCCGGTGATGGAGCGGCATGTGGCCGCCTCGTTGCCGGTGGTCTTGGGCGAACGGTTGGCCTGGGTGCCGGTCACCACCTGGCCGCCGCTGGTCTCGCTTGCACCCACCTTCCAGTGGGCATCGGCAGATGCGGCCTGCTTGGCGCCGTTGCGGTTCGGACCAGACGGGCGGGTCGCGCCACTGCGGCTGGAGCCAGCAGCACCGCTCTTGCTCTTGAGCTCACGCACCTTCTGGGCGAGCTCACGGCCGTTGAGGTCGGGGTTGATCTGCTTGGCCACAGCAGCCGGGCCGCTCTTGCTTGCGGTGCTGGCCGACTTGCCACGCTTGGAGAGCGCCTCGCGGCGCGCCAAGACAAGCGCGCGGCTGGGGTTGTGCTGGGCGGTGCCTTTGCGCTGCTGGGCGCGGCGTTCGCCGCCAGTGCTGGAGCCCAGGCTCAGGCGTGCAGCCGAGCGCTCACGGCCCTCACCCTTGCAGCCGCATGGCTTGCTGTCAGCAGTCGAGGCAGCTGCAACCGGTGCTGTTGCAGCCGGGGCGTCGGTCGCAGTGGGGCGCACCACACCGAGATCGGTCCGGGTGCGGTCTTTCGAGGTATTGGCGCGCTTCCCGCCGCGGCTCAGGGCTTCGCGGCGAGCAAGCACCAGTTCACGGCTGGGATTGCTGATCCGGGCGCCACCACTGCGGCGCGGGGCGGAGGGAGCACTCAGGCTGCGACTGCCGCGGGCGGGCGCCGGCGCGGGCGTCGCTGCAGAGGGAGCCGAAGCAGCGGCTGCTGGTTCGACGGTACGGCTGGGGCGGGCATCGGCAGCTGAGCGCACCCGGCTAGGGGCTGAGGTAAACCGGCCGGCGGCTTTCTTGCCACCAGTGGTCAGCGCCTTGCGGCGCTCAAGAGCTGCTTCCCGGCTGGATGTACTGGCCATAACCGCCCGTCGAATGGAAGTGCAAAGGATTGACAGCACGAGGAGTAACGCCCGCGCTGCGATTGGTAGAGGGTCCCGGCCTCAGGCCGGGACGCCTCACACCAGGGGATGAGAAACGCTGAAAATCAGCGGCCCTCAAACACCACGAAGCAGGCACCCTGACTTTGGGTGTAGGCGTCGTAGCCAACCAGACGCACGTGGTGATCGGGGTATGCGCGATGGCAAGCCTCGAGTTCATTCACGATCACGCTCAGGTCCTTCTCACCGAAGAACGGCAGCTTCCAATAAGACCAATAGGTGGCCATGGAGCGGCTGGGATGGACGTGCTCGACGAGCGGGCTCCAACCCTGGGCAATGATGTAGGCGATCTGGTCGTAGATCTCGT
>JBMSMG010000037.1:0-15387 GCA_049421025.1 Prochlorococcaceae cyanobacterium
ACTGCGACTGCGACTGCTGCTGCTACTGCTGTTGCTGCTCCTGCCAGCGCGCATAGAGGTCAGGCCGGCGCTGCTGGGTGCGCTGCTGCTGCTGCTCAGATCGCCAGCGGGCAATGGCGCCGTGGTCACCGCTGCGCAGCACCTCGGGTACGGCCAAGCCCCTGAACTCGGCCGGGCGGGTGTAGTGGGGATGCTCCAGCAACCCGGCGCTATGGCTTTCGTCCTCTAAGCAGGACGCCGTGCCAACGGTGCCGGGCAGCAGCCGCACCACGCCGTTGACGATCACCGCGGCGGGCAGCTCGCCGCCGGTGAGCACAAAGTCGCCCAGCGACACCTCTTCGTCGGCCAGGCTGCGAATGCGCTCATCAAAGCCCTCGTAGTGGCCACACAGCAGCACCAGCTGCTCGTAGCTGCTGGCCCAGCGGCGCAGATCGGCCTGCTCGAGCACCTTGCCCTGGGGGCTCATCAGCAAGGTGCGGCGCCTGGGCAGCAGCGGGATCGCTTCAACGGCGGCAAACACCGGCTCGGGTTTGAGCACCATGCCCGCCCCGCCGCCATAGGGCACATCGTCGACCTTGCGGTACTTGTCGGTGGCGTAATCGCGCGGGTTGTGGGTGTGCAGGCTGGCGATGCCGGCGTCAAAGGCCCGGCCGATCACCCCCAGCTGCAGCAGTGGGGCGAGGGCCTCGGGGGCCAGGCTCACCACATCGAGGCGCATCACGCGGGCCGGCTAACGCGCCGAATCTCGGAGCTGAAGCTGGCGCGAGCGGGGCTGCCGTCGGTGCGGTGCTCGACCGTTGAGCGCAGCCTGAGGTTGGGCTTGGTGAACCAGATCTTTTCGTGCAGCTCGGTATCACCAACCTGGCTCACCAGCTCCAGGCTGCCGTCGGGCCAGAGGGTCCAGCGGCCCTGCGCCTCGGTGCTGCTGACATCGGCCTGGCTGGCAAAGCTCCCGTCGGCAGCAAAGTGCAGGCTGCGCGGACTCTGCACCTCGCCATCGCGCTTGGGGCTGACGCGCAGGCCGCCTGGCGCGCTGCTGTCTTGGCCTTCGAAGTAGTGCACCTGCAGCTCACCGCGTTCGCTGCTGTGCCAGCTGTCGTCATCGCTGGCCATGCCGAGGCTGAACTGGCTGCGCAGGCTCATCCACTCGCCGTCGCAGCAGCGCAAAAACGTCTTGATGCAGGTTGGCGGAAAGTCCGCCACAGCAGCAGGCTGAGAGTCGCTCATGGGGCGATTCTCTCAGCTGTCGCCGCGATAGCCCAGTTCGGCCAGCCGCGCGGCACTGCGGCGCCAGCCCGGCACCACCTTCACAAACAGCTCCAGATACACCGGACCATCGATCAGCTTTTGCATCTGGGTGCGGGCGCCGCTGCCGATCTCGCGCAGCATGCGGCCCCCTTTACCGATCAGGATGCCCTTCTGGCTGCTGCGCTCGACCAGCACCGTGGCCAGCACCGCTGTGCGCGGCCCGTCGTCGACGATGCGCTCGATCTGCACCGCCACCGAATGGGGCACCTCCTCGCGGGTGTGGGTGAGCACCTGCTCGCGGATGAGCTCCGCCAGCAGGAGTTGCTCGGGCTGATCGCTGACCGCATCACTGGGATAGAGATGCGGGCCCTCGGGCAGCTGGGACGCCAGGGCGCGCACCAGGGCGTCTGTGCCCTCGCCGCTGAGGGCGCTGACGCGGTGCAGCGGCCAGGCCAGGGGCGCACGTTCGCCATCGCCGGCCAACAGCTCGTGGTAGCTGGCCTCGAGCTCAGCGGCCTGCTCGGGGGCGACCTGGTCCCATTTGTTGAGCGCCACCTGCACGGGCACTTTGGTGCGTGCCAGCAACTCAACGATGAAGCCATCGCCGCGGCCGGCCAGTTGGCTGCCATCGACCAAAAGCAGCACCTGATCCACCTCGCCAATGGCGCCGCGGGCGCTCTGCACCAGGCGCTCGCCCAGCAGGTGGTGGGGCTTGTGAATGCCGGGGGTGTCGACCAGCACCAGCTGCGCTTCGGGCGTGGTGAGGATGGCCCGCAGCCGGTTGCGGGTGGTCTGGGCGATCGGTGAGGTGATCGCCACCTTTTCGCCTACCAGTTGGTTCAGCAGGGTCGACTTGCCCACGTTGGGCCGCCCCACCAGGGCCACAAAGCCTGAGCGAAAGCCCGGCGGGCTCTGTCCCAGTTGGAAGCTTTCGGAGGCCACAGCGTTTGGGGCGTCACCGCTGGCGCAGGCTGCGGCCGGCAGGTTGCTCAGATCCGGAAACGGCGGACTTGAGGCGCTGGGTGGGACTGGCTCCATGCCTTCACCCTACGGATCAGGCTCCGTTGGGGGTTGGCACGGATCGTGGTGCGCGGCGACACCGCTGCGTGTGGGCTCTGCCAAGCCGCTCCTGTTGGTGACCATGGTCATGACCATGGTCAAGTGCACAAGCGTTCAACACGCCCATGGCACCCCTTGCACCTTGGCCCTGAGCGAGTGCTCAGATCACCTGCAAACACTAGGGTGGGCCTAGACAAGGGCGGCCTTCACCAGCAAGCCCCTCGATCGCCTCGATGACCGACACCGCTGCCGTTTCGATGCATCCTCAAGAGCCCACGTTCCAGCAGGCGATGGAGATCACCGCCCAGTGGCTTGGCCTCTGGGACAACGGAGAACTCAGCGATGAGGTGCTGGCTGATCGGGTTGGTGAATTGGTCGCTAGCCGCGATGGCGCCCGCGGCTTTTTTGTGGTGAGCCTGGCTGGCGACTGCCCGCTGATGGACCGCCTGCCCGAGCCCCTGGTGGCCCAGCTGGCCGCCGCTGGCGAGGGGGTGGTGGACCTCAGTGCCCGCAACCTGGCGATGAGCACCGCCATGGCGTTGCACCACCAGCGCGCTGGCGACACCAGCCAGCAAGCAGCCTCTGAGCGGGTGGCGGCCCGCTGCACCGAGCTGCTGCGCCTGCTGCCCGGTGAGGCGGTGCGCCAACGGCTTGAAACTCTGCTGGCTGCCGCCGGCCAAAACACCGGCGATGACGTGGCGTTTCTGGAGCGCTGGGGCTACGACACCCAACAAAAAGCCGCCATCGCGGCGGCTGTTGAGGCTGTCGCTCAATAGGCATCAAAAAAGCCCCTGCTGGGCAGGGGCTTTGCCGCGGCAGCGCTCTGTCGTTCAGTCGCGGCGGCCGCCGCCCTGCAGGGCGATGATCAGCCGCAAGATGAAGATGAACAGGTTGATGTAGGTCAGATACATGCCCAGGGCGCCGGCCAGGTATTGGTCGTCGCGGTACATGCGGGGCATCGTGTAGAAGTCGACAAAAGCCGCTCCCACAAACAGCACGGTGCCAAAGCCGGCGATGGCGAGCTCAAAGCCGCCGGTGGTGAACATGCCGGGGGCAAAGAAGCTGCCGATGATCTGCACAAACATGGCGATCACCAGGCCCAAAATGCCCAGGCCGACAACGCCGCTCAGGGCCTGACCGACGTTGTCGCTCATGCGGCGGCCCATGACCGAGGCCACCACAAAGGTGATGCCCGTGGCCAGAGCCGCGGTGCCGACAGCGCCAATGCCAGCCGCGGCAACGGCATAGCCAACGATGCCGCTCAGGGTGAAACCGGTGATCAGGCTGTAGGCCGCAAGCAGCGGCAGGGCTGTGGCGTTATCGCCTTTGTTGGCGATGTTCTGGGCCACAAAAAACAGAATGAAATTGCCGATCAAGGCCACCCAAAACAGGGGCATGAACAGCGCGGCGTTGCTGGCCATCAAGGCCAAGCCGCCCAGCACGCCGCCTGCGGTGAGCACCATGCCGCCGCCCACGTAGGGCAGGGCCTTGTTGACGACGTTGGGCCCCACCAGGGCGCTGCTTTGCGCCTCGCGGATGGCCTGTTGGAAATTGCTGCTGGCCGGCATGTCGGTCCAGGGAGGATGAACTCCGTCCATCCTGGCAGCGATGGTCAGGCTTTGCAGGGTGGCCTTAGCGCTCTGAGGTGCGGATCTCCCTAAGGGCGCTAAGACCCATGGGTGCTTGAGCGGCGGTTGGCTGCTGGTCTGGGGGCAGGGCCGCCGTTGCGTTTGTCGCGATCGGCGTAGGCATTGACCAGCCGCTGCACCAGTGGGTGGCGCACCACATCGGCGGCGGTGAGCCGGCAGATGGCCACGCCCTCGATGCCCTCGAGCACTTCGGCAGCTTCGTGCAGGCCGCTGCTCACCCCTGGTGGTAAGTCGACCTGGGTGGGGTCGCCGGTGACCACCATGCGCGAGTTCTCGCCCAGGCGGGTGAGCACCATGCGCATCTGGGCGGTGGTGGTGTTTTGCGCTTCATCGAGAATCACAAAGGCATCGGCCAACGTGCGGCCGCGCATGTAGGCCAGCGGCGCGATCTCGATGACGCCCTTCTCCAGCAGGGCCGTCACCTTTTCAGGGCCTAGCAGGGTGTGCAGCGCGTCATACAGGGGACGCAGGTAGGGATCGACCTTTTGCTGCAGATCGCCCGGCAAAAAGCCCAGCCGCTCGCCCGCTTCGACAGCCGGTCGGGTGAGGATCAGCTTCTCGACCTTGCGCTCCTGCAGCATGCGCACCGCCAGCACGGTGGCCAAAAAGGTTTTGCCGGTGCCGGCAGGCCCCAGTGCCACGGTCAGATCGTGGCGCTCCATGGCTTCGACATAGGCCTTTTGGCGCAGCGTGCGCGGCCGCAGCATCCGCCCGCTGGTACTGCGCGCCAGCACCTGTTTGCCGAGTTGCTGGTGCTCTTCGCCGCGGCCGGTGTCGAGGGCGCTCAGGGCTGTCTGCAAATCGACCGCCCCAATGCTCTGGCCTTCGGCCCACAGCGGCCTGAGCAGTTCGATTAAGGCGGCAGAGCGCTCCAGTTGGCTCTGGGTGCCGCGTACAACCAGGTCAAGGCCGCGCAGCACCAGTGAGGTGCCCGTCAGCGCTTCAATGCGGCGCAGGTTGGCTTCGGCTTCGCCCGCTAGGGCCAGGGCCGATTCGGGATCGTCAAGTGGCAGAACCCAGTTGGCCCCAGCCATCTAGTGCGAACTTCAGGCTTCGGCGGCAGCCTCTTCGGCAGGGGCTTCTGCCTCTGCAGCGGCGGCAGCTTCAGCAGCCTCTTTGGCGGCGGCAGCTGCGGCGGCCTTGGCTTCGGCAGCATCTTTAGCGGCTTGCTTGGCAGCAGCGTCGCGGGCGATGGCTTGCTTTTGCTTGCCCACCACTTCGGCGTGGCGCACGGTTTTTTCCAGCAGACCACCCTTTTCGAGCAGCGAACGCACGCTGTCGGTGGGCTGTGCGCCCTGGCTCAGGCGATGACGAATGGCTTCGGCATCGAGGCGGGTCTCTTTGGTGCGGGGGTTGTAGAAGCCCAGCTCCTGCAGGGGACGCCCGTCGCGGCGCGAGGTGCTGTTGGTGGCCACGAGGCGGAAGCTCGCTTCCCGCTTCTTACCGAACCGCTTCAGGCGGAGCTTGATCATTGTGGCCGTGCCGGTGGATGTCCGAACGAAAAGTGTACCGCCTGGGGTCAGAGGTCCCCAAATCCCTTTTTCTTCTTGGGGGGTCGGTGGGCTTTGCGCGAGCCGCCGCCCTGGCCACCCATGCCACCCATGCCCGGCATTCCGGGCATGCCGCCGCCCATGCCAGGGAAGCCACCGCCCATGCCGGGCATGCCGGGCATCCCGGGCATCCCTGGCATGCCGCCGCCGCGGGACATTTGCTGCATGAAGCCGCGCATCTTTTGAAAGTCGGTGAGCACCTTGTCGACCTCGGCAGCGGTGTGGCCGCAGCCTGAGGCGATGCGCCGCCGCCGCGAGGGGTTGGCCGCCAACAGGTCAGGGTCCTGGCGTTCGGCTTCGGTCATCGAGCCGATCATGGCCTCAATTTTTTTGAGCTGCTCTTCGCCCTGTTTGAGCATGCCGTCGTCGATTTTGTTCATGCCCGGGATCATTTTCATGAGCCCGCCCAGTGAGCCCATGCGCTTGATCAGGCGCATTTGCTGCACAAAATCGGAAAAGTCAAACGACGCTTCCTGCAGCTTGCGCTGCATGCGCTCAACGTCGGCCAGCTCGACTTCTTTGGTGGCTTTTTCCACCAGGGTGAGCACATCGCCCATGCCGAGGATGCGGCTGGCCATGCGCTCGGGGTGAAAGGGCTGCAGGGCCTCGACCTTTTCACCGGTGCCGATGAACTTGATCGGTGCGCCGCTCACCTTGCGGATCGAAAGAGCCGCCCCGCCGCGCGAATCACCGTCGAGCTTGGTCAGCACGGCGCCGGTGATGCCCACCTGCTCATGGAAGGCGCGGGTGAGTTCAGCGGCTTCCTGGCCGATCATCGAATCGACGACCAGCAGCACCTCATCGGGCTGGGCGGTGGTGCGGATCCGCACCATCTCCTCCATCATCGCCGTGTCGATTTGCAGGCGACCGGCGGTGTCGATGAGCACCGTGTCGAAGTCTTCGGCCTTGGCTTTGGCAATGCCAGCGGCGGCGATGTCTTCGGGTTTGGCCTCGGCGCCGAGGCTGAACACCTCAACGCCGATCTGGCCGCCAAGCGTCTGCAGCTGGTCGATCGCGGCTGGTCGGTAGACGTCTGCTGCCACCAGCAGTGCCTTGCGGCCTTGCTCTTTGAGGTGCAGGCCGAGTTTGGCGGTGGCTGTGGTTTTGCCGGCGCCCTGCAGGCCCGCCATCAGCACCACCGAGGGCTCACCGGGCTTGCCGCCGTCGGCCAGGGGCGCGTTTTCGCCCCCCATGGTTTCGATCAGCTGGTCGTGAACGACCTGAATGAACTTTTGATCGGGGCTGATGCCGCGCACCACCTCAGTGCCGACGGCCTTGCGCCGCACCTCGTCAACAAACTCGCGCACCACCGGCAGGCTGACGTCGGCCTCGAGCAGGGCGCGGCGCACATCTTTGAGCGCCCCTTCGACGTTGGTTTCGCTGATGGTGGCTTGGCCCCTGAGGCTTTTGACCGCCTCTTCAAACCGCGCCGAGAGCTCGTCAAACACCGGATCAGAGCCGAGAAGTCATCTGATCGTAAAAAGCGGAGGCTGCAGCGTTACGTCCGGGCTGTGTTTGGCCTGTGTTGATTCAACCGCTGATGGCTCAGCTGGAGCGGCTGAAAGCCACCAGGCGCCAGGTGCCGCCATCGCGGGCAAACACATAGCGGTTGACCAGGGTGGTGGCATCAGTGCGGGCGAGGGTCGCGCCAGTGCTGCTTTGGCGACTGTCGCTGTAGGCCAGGCTGACGCGCGCGGCGATGCGATTGGGGCTGCGTTCGAGCACCTCAAAGCTGCTCACGCTGGCCTCAATGCGTTGGGTCTCGCCGCGGGCCGCATCGCCGCTGCGCTCAGCTTCGAGCCGCTGCACCTGGCTCTGGCGGGCCAGATCTGCCAGCGGCAGGCTGCTGTCGCGGCCGGCCAGCACGGCAGCCTTGGCGGCCAGCCACGCTTCGAGCAGGGCCTTGAGCTGCCCGTCGCTGGGTTCAGCTGCAGTCAGCGGCAGCTCCTGCTCTGGGGCAACAGGGGCGGCAGGGGCTGCTGGTTGGGCAGGCACGGCAGCGGGCTGCACCACCAGCGGTTGCGGCGCGCGCCAGCTCTGGCGCACGGTTAAGGCGCCAGCGCCCGCCAGCACGCCGGCGCCCAGTGCAACGGCGGCAGCCTGTTTCCAACGCGCTTGGGGCCACTGGGGCAGGCACCAGGCCGGCAGGCTCAGTGCCGGCAGGTTCAGTGCAGGCAGGTTCCAGGCCGGCAGGCGCCAGCTCGGCAGCTGCCAGTTGCTCCATGGCGGCACAAATCCCACGGAATCGTCGTCTTCCGAGGCGTCTAGCTCTGCGAGCTCGTCGTCATCAAAGAGCGCTTCGGGCGGGGGGCTTTGCAGCGCCCCAGCTGCGCTGGCAGCCTCGCTGCCTTGCAGGCCAAGGCTGCTGAACAGCCCTTCAAACGGATTGCTGCTCGCCACTGGCGTTGGCGCTTCAGCGGCAGAGGCGCTGGGGTCTTTGGCCTCAATGAAGGCCTGCACGTCGCGGTCGGCAAAGTAGGCGTCGAGGTCGGCATCGGCCTCCAGATCGCGGTAGCCGGGCAGCACGTCGCGCGCGAGCCAATCGCTGCAATAGGCGCACAGCTGCGCCAGTGAATCGGTGCTCTGCTGGGCTGCCCAGCTCAGCAGCTCAGGGCTGGCACCGCTTTGAAAGCTTTGCTGCGCCAGATCCACTTGGCCCAGCAGCAGTTGCAGGGCGGCTTTGAGTGTTTCGGTGCCGCGCTGGTTGCTGGCCTCAAGCCGCGCCAGAGCAGCGGCAATGCGTTCGGGCTTGCGCTGCACAAAGCCCGAAGCGGTTAGCGCTGTGGTGGCTAAAAAATCGGCCAGTGGTGAGCCTCCGGCCCAACCGGTGAACAGATCGACCTGCTCCTGCACCGTTAGGAAGCTGCGGATCTGTTTGAAGAAGGTTTGAAATTCATCGCGGCTCAGGTGCTGATCGCCAGGGCCATCGAGGCCGCCGCGCTGGCTCACCAGCTCGGCTAGCAACCGCAGACCTTCACCGCGCTCGGCCGTGGCCGTCAGCGGCCGGCTCAACAGATCGAGCACCCGGTAGGGGGCCATGGCGGCAACGGCATCGCTGAGCTGCTGGCGCTGCTGGGGCAATTGGCCGGTGCGCTGCAGCAGCTGCTGGCCCTGCAACAGCAGCTGGGCTGCGGCTTCAAAGCGGCGCTGGCTTTGCAGTTCATCGGCCCCTGCCAGCACCGCCTGGGCGGCAACCAAGGTCAGATCGCTCTCGCGGCTGCTGCCCAGGGCCGGTGCGCGTGGCGGCTGCAGCGCGCGGCTGGCCAGCTCAAAGCACTCGAGCGGTTGGCCGGCCTCGAGCAGCAGCACCAATCCGCCCACCTCGAGGGCGCTTGGAATGTCGAGAGCTGGAATCACAGCGCCGCCACTGCCCAAGGCGGTCAGATCGCTTTCGTAACGCTGACGACGCTCCTGATCAGAGAGCAGGTCGGCGCTGTTGCGCAGCAATTCAGCGCGGGCATCGAGGGTTTCGAGGCTGTAGCCCTCACGAGGCACCCGATCGAGGCGCAGCTGCAACATCTGCAGCGCTGCTTGGGCATCGGTGGTCGGACTCACCCCGAGCAACCGGAAGTGATCGATCGGTAGTTCCAACCTTGGACGCAGGCTCGGCGCTGACTGTAAGCAGGGTCAACGGTTTTGGCTTGCTAATGCGCGGAAGTTGTGAAAGGACCTCGTAGAGTTCCCTGATGACCCAGGCAGACATGAGTACTGATCTGGCGGCCACCTCTGGGGCCCCCGCCTGCTCGGCCGATTCCACCCATGTGGCCGGCCCCCATGCCGAGCGACTGGAGAACCTGTATCCGTCGGCTCCGGCGGTGATCAGCCGCGACGAGGGGCTGATGCTCTACCGCGACATGGTTCTCGGGCGGCGCTTTGAGGACAAGTGCGCCGAGATGTACTACCGCGGCAAGATGTTCGGCTTCGTGCATCTGTACAACGGTCAAGAGGCCGTCAGCACGGGCGTCATCAAAGCGATGAAAGCCCAGCACGACTGGTTCTGCAGCACCTACCGCGATCACGTGCATGCCCTTAGCGCTGGGGTGCCGGCACGCGAGGTCATGAGTGAGCTGTTCGGTAAGGAGACCGGCTGTAGCAAGGGCCGCGGCGGCTCGATGCACCTGTTCTCCAAGGAGCATCATCTGCTTGGTGGTTATGCCTTTATTGGCGAAGGCATTCCGGTGGCACTGGGCGCGGCGTTCACCAGCCGCTACAAGCGCGATGCCCTGGGCGATGCCTCTAGCGATGCCGTCACAGCGGCTTTCTTTGGCGACGGCACCTGCAACATCGGTCAGTTCTACGAGTGCCTCAACATGGCGGCCCTCTGGAAGTTGCCGATCCTGTTTGTGGTTGAGAACAACAAGTGGGCCATCGGCATGGACCACAACCGCGCCACCAGCGACCCTGAGATCTGGCGCAAGGCGGCTGCTTTTGGCATGGCCGGCGAAGAGGTCGACGGTATGGATGTGCTGGCTGTGCGTGGGGCTGCCCAGCGCGCAATCGAGCGCGCCCGCGCCGGCGAGGGCCCGACCCTGCTCGAGTGCCTCACCTACCGCTACCGCGGCCACTCGCTGGCCGACCCCGACGAGCTGCGCGCCGAGGCCGAAAAAGAGTTCTGGGCCAAGCGTGACCCCATCAAACGGCTCGCTGGCCAGTTGGTTGAGCAGGGCTTGGCTACCGCCGACGAGCTGCAGGCCATCGACAAAGAGATTGATGCCGAGGTGGCCGACTGCGTCGAGTTTGCCCTGGCTGCACCAGAGCCCAAACCCGAAGAGCTGACCCGCTACATCTGGGCTGAAGACTGATCAGCTCTACAGGTTGCTCGGCAGCCTGCGGGTCAGGTTGCGCAGTTTGCGCAGGGCCTTGAGCTCGACCTGGCGGATGCGCTCGCGCGAGACATCGAGCATCCGGCCGATTTCGGCCAGGGTGTGACGCTCTTCGCCGTCGAGCCCAAAGCGCAGTTGCAGCACATGCCGCTCCTGATCGCTCAGGTGGCTGAGCCAGCGGCCCAGTTGCTCTTGATGAATGCCCCGCTCGACCCGATCGAGCGGTTCTTCATCGGCGTTGTCGGCGATTAGATCACCCAAAAAGCTGCGTCCCTCATCGCCATTGACCGGGGCATCGAGGCTTGAGGTGGTCAGCGCCTGGCGCAGCAGCCCATCGAGTTCCTCCATGGGCATGTTCATGGCTTCGGCGATCTCGCGGCGGCTGGGCATGGCGCCGAGCTTGTGCGCCAGATCCAGGCTCACCTTGCGAATCGCGCTGAGCCGCTCGCCCAAATGCACCGGCAGCCGAATCGTGCGCGACTGGCAGGCGATAGCGCGGGTCATCGACTGGCGGATCCACCAGAAGGCGTAGGTCGAGAACTTGTAGCCGCGGGTGGGGTCGAACTTTTCGACCGCACGCTCGAGGCCCAGCGAGCCTTCTTGAATCAGATCGAGCAGCTCAAGGCCCTTGCCTTGGTACTTCTTGGCGACGCTGACCACCAGGCGCAGGTTGGCCTTCATCATGCGCGCCTTGGCGCGGCGGCCAATGCGAATGCTCTTGCGCTCTTGGTCGCTGAACTCGCGCTCACCGGCCTCGGTGAGCTGCATCATGGCCTGCACTTGATTGCCCAGCTCGATCTCCTCGGCTGCAGTGAGCAGGGGCTCGCGGCCAATGGTGGCCAGATACCAGCTGATCGGATCGCTGCCGCGGCGGCGTGTGCCGTCACTTCCTTGCAGCGTTGAGGCAGTCATGCCCACTCCCGTTTTGGCCTACGACTCTCACTGTTGTTTGTTGTAAGTGGGTGTGTTTTCAGCAACGCTTTAGGTTTGGATTGCAAATCAATACAAACCTCATAGGGCCGCACTCGACTTGCTTCGCCAGAAGCATTGCACGGCAAGCGATCTGCCGCATCTTTGATTGTGTTGCTTTGCTGTTATTTCCGATTCGCTTGCGTTCTTTGTTGCTGACCAAGTTGCTGAGCCAGCTGCTGAGCTACAGCTGCTGGGCTGCTGCTGCCGCAGCGCGCAGCACAGGCGCCGGCCGTGGCATGGGCGCAGGCCGCCGCTGCCAGCCATGCCGCATCGCCGTGCGCGCCGCTCGCTAGGGCCATGGCTCCTTGGGCGGAGACATAGCCCGCCAAGACGTCTCCTAAACCGGCGCGCGCGCTTGTGGGGGCTGCTTCTAGCAGTTGCCAGAGCCGGCCATCGGGGGCGGCAATGACGCTGCGCGCCCCTTTGAGCAGCACGGCAGCTCCGCTTGCCGCGGCGGCCCGTGGTGCCGCTGCAAGCGGCGGCAGCTCTGCCCACTGCGGCCACAACCTTGCAAATTCACCCCGGTGGGGGGTGATCCAGGTGGGGCCGCGGCGCTGCTGGAGCCAGAGCGGGGTGATGCGGTTGAGGCCATCGGCATCCAGCACCAGCAGCCCGCTAAAGCGCTGCAGCTGATCCCAGGCTGCTGCCTCTGCAGCCCCAGCCTGTTCAGCCCGCGCCAGCGCGCCGATGCCGGGGCCCAGCAGCACCGCATCGAGCCGCTCTAGATCGCTTGAGGTCAACGCGCTGAGCTGCAGGGCACCGGCGGCAGCGCAGTTGAGCTGGCGCTGCAGCACCACGTGGGGCAGCTGATGCCACAGCCCCGCCGCCAGGCCCGGCGGCAGGGCGGCCCGCAGGCTGCCCAAGCCGCTGGCATCGGCGCCGAGCAGCGCCAGCAGTGCAGCGCCGCGGTAGGCCTCGCTGCCAGCGATCACCAGCAGCCGGCCGCGCTCGTATTTGCTTGCAGCCGGATCTAGCGGTGGCAACAACCGCTCACTGCTGTTGCTGTCGGCTGTAGACAGCCCCAGCGGTGTGGCTGGCTCCAGGCTCTGCAGCAGGGCAGCCGGCAGGCCCAGTTCAACGCGCACCAGCCGCCCCACAGCGGCAAGGGCCGCATCTTGCACCAGGCCGCGCTTGATCAGCCCGATGGTGTAGGTGGCTGCAGCCGTGGCTGTGATCGCACCCAGCGCTGTGCCCGTGGTGTCGTGGAGCCCGCTGGGCACATCGATCGCCACCAGAGCTCCCGGATGCAGGCCGTGGCGCTGGCGCAGCAGCCCTGCCACGGGTTCAGCCAGTGGGCGGCTCTGGCCAATGCCAAAGAGGGCATCGATCCACAGCGCAGGGCTCGCGGGGTCGGGGGCTGCCTGCAACACGGGTATGCCCAGCCACTGGGCATGGCTCAGGTGAGCTGCGGTCAGCGGTTTGCGGCGCTCAAACGGGCTCCAGATCGCGACCTTGATGCCGCCCAGGTGCAGCTCACGTGCGATCACCAGGCCATCGCCGCCGTTATGGCCAGGGCCTGCCAGCACCACGGCGCCATGGCGCTGCAGCCGCTCGGCCCAATCGACCTGAATCGCGGCGGCTGCAGCCAGGGCAGCTTTTTCCATGAGCGCTTCAACCGGCAGCCCGCTGGCAAAGAGCTCTTGCTCAAGCGCGGCCATCTGGGCGCCTGTGACCAGCAGGTGGGCGCTGTCGCGCTCGGGCCAGCAGGGGGCGTTCAAGGCAAGGTGGCAGCACTCGGTTTCATGATGGAAGCGGCGGCGCGCTTGTGCCGCCCCCGCCGAGGTTTGTGTTGAGCGCTTCCTCCTTGCCGCCATTGACCGCTAGACCTGCCGCCACAGCCGCTGGCGCCCTGGTGCTCGAGCAGCTGCGCAGCTGGCCGGGTGAGCACCGGGTGGCCGTTGGACTTTCTGGCGGGGTCG
This sequence comes from Prochlorococcaceae cyanobacterium, assembly GCA_049421025.1. Classification (GTDB taxonomy): domain Bacteria; phylum Cyanobacteriota; class Cyanobacteriia; order PCC-6307; family Cyanobiaceae; genus RGUW01. Next base: position 13,221 of record JBMSMG010000037.1, read on the forward strand.
ACAGTTCGCTTACCGCAGCCTTGCTGGTGGAAGCGGGCTGGGACGTTGAGGGCCTGACCCTGTGGCTCATGAGCGGCAAGGGGGCCTGCTGCGCCGAAGGCCTGGTGGATGCTGCCGGCATCTGCGAGCAGCTCGGCGTGCCGCACCACGTGGTCGACTTTCGCGAGCACTTCAAAGCGCAGATCGTCGACTTTCTGGTGCAGGGCTACGGCGAGGGCATCACCCCGTTGCCCTGCTCGCGCTGCAACCGCGAGGTCAAATTTGGCCCGATGCTGCAGTGGGCCGATGAGCAGCGCGGCATCGATCGCATCGCCACCGGCCATTACGCGCGGGTGCGCCACGCTGAGCAGAGCCACAACGGCCGTCATCAGCTGCTGCGCGGGCTTGATGCCCATAAAGATCAGAGCTATTTCCTCTATGACCTGCCGCAGGCGGTGCTGGGGCGCTTGGTGTTTCCTCTCGGTGAGATGACCAAGCCCGATACGCGGCTTGAGGCCGAGCGCCACGGCCTGCGCACAGCCCAAAAGCCAGAAAGCCAGGACCTGTGTCTGGCCGATCACCACGGCTCGATGAAGGCCTTCCTCGATGCCTACCTGCCGCCGAGGGACGGCGAGATTGTGCTGGCCGATGGCACCGTGGTGGGCAGCCATGACGGCATTGAGCACTTCACCATTGGCCAGCGCAAGGGACTTGGCGTGGCCTGGCGCGAGCCGTTGCATGTGGTGCGCCTTGATGGCGCCATGAACCGGGTGGTGGTGGCTCCGCGCAGTGAGGCGGCCTGCAGTACTGCAGTGGTGGGTGCGGTCAACTGGGTGTCGATTGAACCTCCCGATCAGCCGATCGACGTTGAGGTGCAGGTTCGCTACCGCAGTGGAGCCGTTGCTGCCCGCTTGACTCCACTGCCGTCAACCGAGGCCGACAGGGCGGCGGGGCGTCCCCACCGCTGTCAGCTCGCCTTTGTTGAGGAACAGTTTTCGATCACACCCGGCCAGGCAGCCGTTTTCTATGCCGGTGAGATGGTGCTGGGCGGCGGGCTCATTCAACGCTGAGGCCGCGCACGCAGGGCTGAGCTTGCGGCTACGAAGGTTGGATGCAGGTGGTTACCAAAAGGGATCCGCCGCCAGCTCCACCGTGAGTTCGCCGCTTTTGCACGCGGGCACGGTGGCGATGCAAGCGCGAATGGTGGTGCCATTGACATCCAGTTCGCAGGCGCCGCAGCTGCCGCCCAGGCAGCCCGTTGGGATCGAAAAGCCGGCCTCGCGGGCCGCCTGCAGCCAATCCACACCTGGTGTGCAGCGGGTGGTTTGCCCGCCTGGCCAGTGGATCACAACGTCTTTCATGGTTGATCCAGCAATGGCTCGAGGTTCACGTGCTGCTCGAAGGCATCGGCGAGGCGATCGAGCAGGGCTTCGCGCTGACGGCTGTGGTGCGGTTGCTGTTCGCTCAGCGGCGGCAACCCCTTGCGCGTGCGCAGCTGGTTGAGCCAGCGCCGCCTCCACGGGCCGCTTTCAAACACCCCATGCAGGTAGGTGCCCGCTACCGAGCCATGCACCCAGCCCAGCTCCGCGTTGGCGCACAGCGGTTGGCAGGATTCCAGGGCGGTGGTGCTGCCGCGGTGCAGCTCGAAGCCTTCGATCGGCAGCATGCTGCTGTCGCCCAACGCCGGCCATAGCGCCGTGCTGCTGCGCTGGCGCAGGGCTTTGCTGCCGCCAAAGACCGTGCGCAACGGCAGCAGATCAAGGCCGGCGGCGCTAGCGGTGTGGCTGCTGCTGCCTTCGAGCCCTTGGGGGTCATGGAGCTCGCGGCCCAGCAGCTGCATGCCGCCGCAAATGCCGAAGACATGGCCCCCGCTTGCAGCGAAGCGCTGCAAGTCGCTGCACAATGCAGCGCTGCGCTGCAGGGCCTGCAGATCACGCAGGGTCTGCTTGCTGCCCGGCACCACCACCGCATCGGGGCTGCCCAACGGCTCACCTGGTGCCACCCAGCGCAGCTGGACTGTGGGCTCTGCCTCGAGCGGATCGAGATCGGAGAAGTTGCTCAGTGAGGGCAGCTTCAGCACGGCGATCTCGAGCTCGGCGCCCCGTTTGCGGCCCCGGCGCTCCAAGAGGTCGAGCGAGTCTTCCGGGGGGAACAGCTCATCGAGCCAGGGCATCACCCCCAGCACCGG
>JBMSMG010000038.1:0-15267 GCA_049421025.1 Prochlorococcaceae cyanobacterium
GTCGACATGCTGGCTGCTGGCATCGTCGATCCCGCCAAGGTGACCCGCAGCGGCCTGCAGAACGCCGCTTCGATCGCCGGCATGGTGCTCACCACCGAGTGCATCGTGGCCGATCTGCCCGAGAAGAAGGAAGCAGCTCCTGCCGGCGGCGGCATGGGCGGCGGCGACTTCGACTACTGATGACGCTCCGGGGAGGGCAACCTCCCTCAGCGTTGGTTTCTAGAGAGGGGGCTTGGCCCCCTCTTTTTTGTGCTTTTCCGCGGCTCGACTGTTGCAAAAGGCACAGAAAATCCTCGCCGGGTATCTGTTGCTACCAAAGCCCTGATCGTTGGCGATGAGTGTCGCTTCAACGACGAGGCGGATGTGCTTCTGTTTGCTGCCGATACGGCACTGCGCAGTGCCAATAACGGGTTTGTGCTGATCAGTGCAGCTCTTGTCTTGATGATGACGCCAGCCTTGGCCCTCTTTTATGCGGGCTTCGTGCGCAGCCGCAACGTGCTCAACACGATGGTGATGAGCTTTGCGGCCATGGGCTTGGTGAGCGTGTGTTGGGTGCTGTTTGGCTACAGCCTCGCGTTCTCCCCTGGAAGTGGGCCCTTTGCCCCGTTCATCGGTGGATTGCAGTGGGCCGGCCTTAGTAACTGGTCCGCTCCCTATGGAGATGGTCAGCTCAGTCAGGGTGCTGTGGCTTTCTTCCAGCTCACCTTCGCGATCATCACGCCTGCTCTGATTTCAGGTGCGGTGGTCGAGCGCATGAACTTCCGCGCCTGGCTGGCCTTTGTGCTGCTATGGAGCACATTCATTTACCTGCCACTCGCCCACATGGTGTGGGGACCCGGCGGGTTTTTGGGCCCTGAGGGTCTCGGGGCCCTCGACTTTGCTGGTGGACTTGTGGTGGAGATGGCCTCTGGTGTGGCCGCTGCCGTGACAGCAGCGGTGGTGGGCCGCCGCCGCAACTACCCCGCTCACAACGCCCCTCCGCACAATGTGCCCTTCATCTTGTTGGGGGCAGGCCTGCTCTGGTTTGGTTGGTTTGGTTTCAATGGCGGCAGCGGACTGGTGGCCGGCAATTTGGCTTCCCTGGCCTGCCTCACCACCAACACAGCAGGCGCCGCTGCCGCGCTGGGCTGGATGATGTTGGAAACCATTCAGCGCGGCAAGCCCACCGCCGTTGGCGTGGCCACTGGCGCGGTGGCGGGTCTGGTGGCGATCACGCCGGCGGCCGGCTTTGTCAGCCCGATCGGCGCGCTGGTCATCGGCTTTGCCGCTGCTCTGCTCTGCAACTGGGCTTTGCAGCTGAAGAACCGCTCGCGCCTCGATGACAGCCTCGACGTTTTGCCGGTGCACGGGGTGGCTGGTCTGCTCGGCATTCTGCTGACAGGAGTGTTGGCGTTGGCGTCGGTGAACCCGGCAGGTGCCAATGGCCTGCTGGCCGGTAATCCGGCTCAGTTGGTGATTCAGCTCAAAGCAGCCGGTTTCACCATGCTGTGGGTTGGTGTAGGCACCTTTGTGATTCTCAAAGTGCTGGCTTTGCTGATGCCCTTGCGTGCCTCCGACGATGAAGAGCGCCAGGGCCTTGATATCAATGCCCATGGCGAGGAGGCCTACAACACCGAATTCACGGTCTGAGCGTTATCGGTTGGTGCTGGGGTGGAAGCTCAGCGCCACACCGTTGTTGCAGTAGCGCTTGCCGGTGGGCTTAGGGCCATCGCCAAAGACATGGCCCTGGTGGCCGCCGCAGCGTTTGCAGTGGTATTCGGTGCGCGGCACGATCAATTTGAAGTCGATCGTGGTGCCCACGGCGCCTGGCAATGGCTGAAAGAAGCTGGGCCAGCCGGTGCCGCTGTCGTATTTGGCCTTGCTGCTGAACAGCGGCAGGTCGCAGCCGGCGCAGTGGTAGGAGCCGCTGCGTTTTTCGCTGTTGAGCGGGCTGCTGAAGGGACGCTCGGTCCCCTCGCGGCGCAGCACCTGGTAGGCCGCCGGGCTCAGGCGCGCTTTCCACTGGGCATCGCTCAGGTTCCAGGCCGGATCCGATGCTTTGCTGGCAGCGTCGGCGCGATGCGGGAAGCCCAGCAAGGCGGCAAAACCCACCGGCAGGCTGGAGAGCAGGGAGCGACGGCCCATGGTCATGGCGCAGGGGGAGCGTGGTGGCTTACTTGAGCCAGCCGGCGCTCAGCACAACGGCCAGGGCCAGAAAGATCGCCAGCAGGGTCCAGCTGATGCGGTTGAGGGTCTGCTCGGCGCTGCGGGCGCTGCTGAACATGGAGCCGCCGCTGGCTGCCAGGCCGCCCATGCCGTCGCCCTTGGGGCTGTGCAGCAACACTGAAATGATCAGCAGAACGCCGCTGCCGATCCAGATCCACGAAGCAATCGAACTAAGCATGGGGTGATGCTAGAGACCCAGCGTTTGAGGAACGCGGCTGGCTCCAGCGGGCGTTCCGGCCGGTTGGATGAGGCTGCAGCCGCTCATGAGCTCGGGTTTGGGCAGATTGAGAATCTCGAGCAACGTTGGGGCGATGTCAGCAAGCCCGCCGCCATCGCGCAACTGCACTGCCGTGCCATGACCAGGGAGCTTGCGCTGTTCACCTTCCACCAGGATGACCGGCACGGGGTTGGTCGTGTGTGCGGTCCAGGCGCGGCCATCAGGCCCCTCCATGACCTCGGCGTTGCCGTGATCAGCCGTGATCAGCAGGGTGCCGCCCATGCGGTTGGTGGACTCCATCAGCTTGCCCACACAGCGGTCGACCATGGCGATGGCCTCGCGCGTGGCCTCCATCTGGCCGGTGTGACCCACCATGTCGGGGTTGGCGTAGTTGATGACCACCAGCGAATAAATGCCCTTGTTGATCGCGGCGATGCAGTTGTCCGTGAGCTGCTCAGCTGACATCGCTGGCGCCTGGTCGTAGGTGGCGACGCGCGGTGATGGCACCAGATGCCGGTCTTCCCCTGGAAAGGCCTGCTCGATTCCCCCATTCATGAAGTAGGTGACATGGGGATATTTCTCTGTTTCCGCGGTGCGGAACTGGCGCAGCCCCGCTTCTGACACCACCTGCCCCAGCAGCCCGTCCAGCGATTCAGGTGGAAAGGCCACGGCCACGGGCAGGCCTTTTTCGTATTGGGTGAACGTCACCACCGATAACGGCGTGATGGGCTCACGCGTGAAGCCTTGGAACGGCTCCACAACGAGGGCCCTGATCAGTTGGCGCACCCGATCGGGTCTGAAGTTGAAGCACACGACCCCATCGCCGCCCTCAATGAGCCCAGGGGCCAAACGAACGGGTTCTAAAAATTCGTCGCCGATGTCCTCGGCGTAGGAGGCCTCCAGCACCTCGGCAGGGGTGCGCCCAACGATCGGCGTTGGTTCGCACAGCAGTCGATAGGCCTTTTCTGTGCGTTCCCAGCGGTTGTCACGGTCCATGGCCCAATAGCGGCCGCACATGGTCGTGATCACGCCAACGCCTGCGGCTTTGATCTGCTCCTCAATGGCACTGATGAAACTGCCGGCGCTACCGGGCGCTGTGTCGCGTCCATCGGTGATCACATGGATGCAGACCTTGCTCAGCCCGCGCTCGGCAGCCCACTGCAACAGCCCGCCCAGATGTTCGATATGGCTGTGCACGCCGCCGTCGGAGCACAAGCCAATCAGATGCAGCGTGCCGCCACTTGTCAGCAGGGTGTCAGCCAAGGTGTTGAGCGCTGCGTTGCTGGCGAGTGAGCCGTCACGCACGGCCTGGCTGATGCGCACCAGCTCCTGGCGAATGATGCGACCCGAGCCGATCGTCAGATGTCCAACCTCCGAATTGCCCATTTGCTCGTCGGGCAGGCCCACCGCCCCCCCACTGGCTTCAATCAGGGTGTGCGGATAGGCATGCCAGAGGGCATCCATGACCGGAGTTGCGGCGCTGCGGATGGCGTTGTGCTCATCGCGAGGGCTGTAGCCCCAGCCATCAAGAATCGCCAAAACAACAGGGGCAACAACGTTGCTGCCATGCCAACCCTTGGACTGTGTGCCCTCTGCTGTTGGGCCCATGGTCGAGAGATGTTGTGACGACACGCTGCTCACCCGATCACGCGCTTCGAGAGGGGACAAAGTGCTGCAAAAACGTGCAGGTCGTCAGCCATCGCAACCGCTTCGCCTACGTCTTCCACACATGCCAACCTACCCCCACCCCTGCGCCTGATCCCCGCTGCTCCCGGTTGCGTCAGGCTTTGGCCACATCGATCGATTGAGCTGCTCTTCTTAGGATTGAAGGTGGTTTCTCGAGCTGGGCAACGTGACGCCTTCTGACGGGGCAGCCGCCTTTCCCCGCCCGCGCCTTGAACTGTTGTCGGCGGAGGATCTACGCCGCACGATTGATCGGCTGGCCTCTCAGGTGCTGGAGGAGGTGGCCCATAGCCAAGAGCTGGTGCTGCTGGGCATCCCCACCCGCGGTGTGGCTCTGGCCCATGTGCTCGCGGCGCGTCTTGCGGTGCTCTGCGGGCATCCGATCGATTGCGGCAGCCTCGATCCGACCCTGTATCGCGATGATCTGGCGCGGGTGGGCACGCGTCTTGTGCAGCCCACCGACCTGCCAGTCAGCATCGACGCGCGCCATGTGGTGCTGGTCGACGATGTGATCTTCACCGGCCGCACCGTGCGTGCGGCGCTTGAAGCTTTGCAGGCTTGGGGGCGTCCCAAACGTGTCGCGCTGCTGGCGATGGTTGACCGTGGCCACCGGGAGCTGCCGATCCAGCCTGATTTTTGTGGTCGGGTCGTGCCGACAAGCCGCGACGAATCGATTCAACTCGCCCTGGCGGCGATTGACGGCGAGGACGGTGTTTTCCTGCTCAGGAATCCCCTTGCCGAGCCAAGCGATCGACCTGGTCTGTAGCGGCTCAGCTCAGGGGAGAGAGTTCGTCACTGCGCAGGTGAACGCGCAATTTGCCGAAGGCCACAACCACCGGCAGGGTCGGGCTGATCGGCCGGCCTTTCCAGTCGTTGAGCACCGAGACCACCTCGCCGTCTTGGCCAATCAGGTCAAAGGCCTGTCCGCGGTGCTCGGGGTGGTGAAAGATCACCACATTGCTGCTGACTTTGACCTTGTCCCCTGGCTGCATGATCGGCGGCGTCTGCTGCGCCGCAATCTTGTCATGTTCGCCTCAACGTTGGCAGGCCGTTTCTGGTCCGGCTTCGATCACCCGGCCACCCAGAGATTGGCAGGCCCCCTGAAAGGCGGTCCATTCGTCCTGGCCCTGGGCGATGCGCTGTTGCACCAAGGCATCGAGTTGCTGCGCTGGCACGGTGTGGGGCAATGAGCCGTGGCTGTCGTGGTCGCGGTGCTTGTTTTCAAGCGCATTGATGCCGGTTTCAACCTTGCCCTTGAGCTCCTGGCTCTGTTGCTTCCACCAGGGGTGGTCGATCCGATTGAGGGCGTCGATGGCTTCCCACCACCGCTTCTGTTGGCTCAGCTTGCGGGCCCGCTCCAGCTGGTAGCGATTGCTGGCCCACACCTCGCGGAAGTTGTCGCCCAGGCTGTTGCCGCCCTGCTTGTGGTTTTCGCCAATCGGCTCGAGCAGTTGCAGAGCGCCATTGAGATCGCCCTGGTAGAAGCGCCGCAGCGCCAGCTGCTCCAGTTCGTCTTCCCAGCTCTGCAACTGCAGCCGGTCGGCTGTGGTTGCAGCCTGTGAATTGATCAGCTGCAACTGCAGGCTCAGGGCACCAGACCATTGCTGCTTTTGCCATAACTGCTTGGCTTTGAGCCTGCGGCAGCGCGCCTGCTCTACAGGGGTTTCACCCCCTAGCCAGCGCAGCGCCGCGAGCTGATCGCTGTAGCGCAGGCAGGCATCGAGATCACCCCGCTCAACGGCCTCTCGAAGCCGCCCTGGTAGTTGCCGCTCCCACACATAGGTGGCCGCCAGGGTGCTCAGCACCAGGCCAAGGGTGAGCCCAAGCCAGAACCGGGGCAGCCTGTGCTGGCGCAGGGCCAAGGCGAACGTGGCGATGGAAATCCTGTTTTATCGCAGCAACGGCAGCGCTCAGCGCAACCTGCCGAGGCGATGGGCATTCCCGCAAACACCCTCCTGGTGCAGATCTTCAACGCGCAGGATCAACTCGCAGGCCTCATCGATGCTGAAGCGCAAACGCAAACGGTCTTCGCCCGCTGAGCCGGCGGGTTCAAGCGGCAGCGCCAGCGCTTGCTGGGGCCATGGCGCGACCTCTTGAGCGAGGCTCGATCGCTTTTGCAGCTGCGGCAGCCCGTCTTGAAACACCACTTCAGTGCGCCGCTGCTGCAGCGGCTCGCCCAGAACGATCTCAATCGCCTCTTGGCCGTCGCGGCTGCACGCCAGGATCAGCTCAAGCGGCTCTTCGGTGGGCCAGGCCTGCCCACCGACATAGAGCGGATGCCAGCGATGGCACGAGCTGCGGCGGTCCCAGCAGCGCACGGCCACCCCACGGCTCAACACATCACGCACCCGCACACCGGGCGTCAGTGCCAGCGCCCCAAGGGCGACCGCCTCAATGGGTTGTTGGTTGCGCATCGGCCTGCTGCCCAGTCGGGAGCTCATCCAGCGCTGGATCGAGGACAGACGGCTTGTGCCGCCCACGGGCACAACCGCATCGATCTGCTCGAGCCCGATGCCTGCCTGGCGCCCTTGAGCAAGCACAGCCTCGAGCAAGCCATCAAAGGCGTTGAACAAACCCTGTTGCTCGAGCAGCTCAGCGAGTTGGGTCTCGCTGTACTGCAGGTCATGGACGCTGCCATCGCCATGGCTGTAGAGGCTGCGAGCCAGCGGTTGCTCGCTGAGCTGGCATTTGAGTTGCTCAGCTGTCTGCAGCAGGGTTGCATCCATGGGCGCCTGCGGTAGCAGGGCAGCGGCGATCCAACGATCGATATCGCGCCCGCCGATCGCCAGCCCCGCCTTGCCGATGACCTTGGCGCAGCGCAGGTGTTGCCGGCTTGCGTTCAGGGTTTGGCCGCGTAGGCGCAGCAACTGGGCGATCGGAGCGGCCTTGCCTTCGCCGCCCTCCAGCTGGACCAGTGAGAGATCGCAGGTGCCTCCCCCCAGGTCGATGACCAGCACCGTGCTGCCGGGGGGCAGCCCGCAACCGATGGCGGCTGCCGTGGGTTCATCGACCAGGGCCACCTCCTCGACGTTGAACGCACTAGCCAACTGCAGCAACCAACCCCGGTAACCGCCGTAGCCATCGATGGGTGCTGTGAGCACCAGCCGTTCGGGCTGGATGTCCTGGGGGAGCGCGCTCCAGAGCTGGCGCAGCAGCCGCTCACCAGCCTGCTCTGGGCTCAATGGCAACCCAGGACTCTGTTCAACAGGGCTTGGGCTGTGGCCGATCAGGCGTTTGAAATCGCGCTGCAGTTCGGGGCCCGGGTGATCAGCGAGGTTGGCGTCGATCACCTGGCGGCCGATCAAGGCCGTGCTGGCCTCAGCCGATGGCAGCCATAGCAGTGTGGGGACCACCCCCTGGGGTTGGAGGCTGTAGGGAGGCAAAGCCAGCAGCCTGGGTGCCTCACCTGGTGCTTGAAAAGCCACCACGGTGCTGCTGCTGCCCAGGTCGATCGCGACGGTGCCCGTCATGACTGACCCTTCTAGCGGGCTGCAGGAAGGGCTGGCCTACAGTCGTCACACTGAGGACACTCCATGTACAGCGGCATCGACATCAACGCCAAGGATCTGGCCCAGCGAGGCGAGAGCTTGATTCGCCATGCCAGCAACCGCTACCTGACCACGGTGCGGATCGCCTATCGCGCCAAACAGCGCCGTTTTGATGATTTTGACGGACTGCTCGATGACGCCATGATCAAACCCGTGCAGCGGGCGATCATCGAGCTCAGCGACGAGCAGGATCAACCGGACCTGCTGCCCGGCTGAGTTGGAGATCCAGGCTGGTCAGGGCTGGCGTTTGCGGATGGATCCGCAGCGTCAGCCCTTTGTTGTGCTCGTTGGCGGCCCTGACTGGGCAGTAGAACTCACGGCCTCAGAAGCTGCTCAGCTCCAGGCAGGGGTGCGTTCCCTGCTCGAGCAACTTGCCGCCATCGCTGCGGTGCTGATGCCTGAGGAGACACTTGAACTTGAGCACACCAGTTCTGGGTTGTGGTTGCAACTCAACGGCTTCGCTGAGCGCTGGTCGCTGCGGTTTGTGTTGGAGCCTCAACCAGCGGCCATGCACCCTGCACGTGGGGTCGAAGGCGGATGGGATCAGGACGCGAGTGCTGCGTTTGCAGCAGCGTTGCTGGCGTTGCGGTTGCCGGCGGCCATGGGCAATCCCGCATGAGACGCCATGTTGTGTTTGGCGCGCATAAGCACTGCTGATCACGGCGCGATGTTTGGGTTTCCCCCAGAAGCGTGCTCTGTTCTTCAAGGTTTTTCCACAGGACATGCGCGAAGCGTGCAGTGCCGGCCTTGTGCCTGGGGAGAGACGCTGCTCAAGCGAGCGATCGCTTGACAAGACGATGCCTGCGATTAGCTCAGCGCCCCGTTGGCAGCCTGAACGATCAAGCTGCAGCAGCAGCCTTGGGTCTCAGCCTGGGAACGCTGCCTGGATGCTCCAGATCGGCTTGGTTGACGTCTCGGCGGCGATGTGGGGAACTGTGCTGTGTTGAGCGATTTGAGCAGGTGCATGGGCACACATCTTGAAGGTGAGATCACAGCCGTAGACCAGGCGCTTGCAGCTCCTGATGTCGATGAATCCGGCGTGGTCAGCCTCAGGGCTGATGTGCCGGCAGGTTTGCTGGCGTCCATGCAGACCTTCATCGAACGCCATCCCAACTGGGATCAATACCGTCTGGTTCAAGCTGCTTTGGCGGGGTTCCTGGTGCAGAACGGAAGCCCCAGCCGCGGCGTTACGCGTTGCTACCTGGCCAACCTGTTTCCTGGGCAGCGCAGCTTTCTGGCATCGGGGGGCCAGGAGCCGTAGGCGCTGGGAGCACAAACAACTGGCGATAGGCAGCCACCAAGGTGCATAAGGCAAACGGCAGGGCCACAGCCAGACCCACCAGCAACAAAAAGCCCGCCAGCAGGATCAGGCTCACCACCAACAGCAATCCGGCAGCTTGCAGCCAATGGGGATCTGTGGCGCGTCGCCCGCTGCGAAAGGCCCTCAGCCCTGCCTGGTTGGCCAGCACGGTGATCGGTAGCAGCAGCACCTGATCCACCAGCACGTAAATCACCACGCCCCAGGCAGCAAGCGTGGGTAACAGGGTCAGCCTGGGCAGCAGCAGTGCCATCACCCAGGAGCTGGCTTCGCCTGCTTGCAGCGTCAGGGCTAGCAGCAGCAGCAACAGCAGCTGGCTCCAAGCCAGCCTGGCCATGCTGCGGCCATCGATGCGCAGTACGTGCCTGATGCTCGGGTGCTGGCCATCGAGGGCTCGCTCAGCTCCGCGGATGAGCCCAGTCAACAGCCAGAAACCACTGAGCAGATAGGCCGCCAGGGAGGCGCCAGCCAGCAGCAGCGCAGGCGTTGATGCTTGCGGCAGCCCGCGCTCCAGCAGGCCGCCACTGCTGCGGTAGGCCAACCAGCTGAGCAGATTCAGCCCGCCCAGCAGCACTGTGAAACCCATCAGCACCCAGGCATGACGACTGAATCCAGCCCAGCCCTCCTCCAAAGCGCGGCGGATCGCAATCGGCTCAGAGGCAATCGGCCGCAACGTAGGCATGGTCAGACGAGCGGGCCCAGCAGCTCCAGCAAGCGAGTTGCGCTGGCATCGCTCACCGGCAGGATCGAGAGGCGATTGCCGCGCCGCACCACAGCCAACGCGTCTTCGCTGAACTGCTGGCGTAAGGCATCAAGGCTGAGCAGAGCAGAAAAATGACCGAGATACCGCAACCTTGCACAGTCCCAGCGAGGTTTTTCAGTGCTTGATGTCGGGTCGTAGTAACGGCTTTCAGGATCAAACTGCGAGGGATCAACAAGGTTGATCTCGCAGACTTCCATCAACCCGACAATTCCCGGTGGAGTCGCGTTCGAGTGGTAGAAGAAGGCCCGATCGCCAGCCGCCATTGTGCGCATGAAATTGCGCGCCTGGTAGTTGCGAATGCCGTCCCAGAGCGTTGTGCCTTCGCGCTTTAGATCATCAATGCTGTAGGCCTCGGGCTCACTTTTCATCAGCCAGTAGGCCATGGGCGTCGCCAGAAGGATTGCCTGCTGGGCCCATGCTAATGGCTGTATCAATCCGCACACTGAGTGGTTGACGAGCCAGTTCTCATCTACACAATGAGCACGCTCCTCTTGGTTTTTAAGGCCTGATACCGATGCAGTACGGACCCATCATTCAGAGCGGCAGCAAGGCCTTCGGGCGCAATGCCGCGGTGTTAATCGGTTTCACCCTTGTCTATTCGGTGGTGGCCGGTCTCATTTATCTGGCCCTCAAGGAGGTGACCCTGGCCATCGCCACCAGCGAGTCCCCGTCTTGGACGCTGCTGGTCTCCTCACTGGCTTTGGTTGTGTTGAAGGTGCTGGTGCATCTGATTGGCAGCCTGGCTCTGGTCAATGGCGCCTTGATGGCGGCGCGCGGCCAGACCTTCCGCTTTGCCCAGCTGTTCAGCGAAACCCAGCAGCTCTTCAACATGCTGGGCCTGCATGTGTTTGCCGCTGTAGCGATCCTCGCTGGGCTGTTGGCCTTTGGTCTGCCCGGCATCTACCTATCTGTTGGCTACTGGCTGGCGGCCTTTTGGCTGGTGGACCGCAAGCAGTCGTTTCTCGATGCCATGGCCGGCTCGCGTCGCATGATCACGCCGCATTGGTTTGATGTGGCCGTTCTGCTAATCGTGGTCGGCTGCATCGCCGGCGTCGGCACGTTGGCGTTTGGCTTTGGGTTGCTCGTGACCACCCCCCTGGCGCTGTGCATCGCAGCATCGGCCTACCTGCGCCTCAGCGAGGCGGTCTGAGAGGCCTTGGCCCGGGGCGTCACAGGGCTGTGACCAGCTCGCGAAAGTGATCGCCCCGTTCTTCAAAGTTGCGGTATTGGTCGAAGCTGGCACAGGCCGGTGAGAGCAGCACAGCCCGGCAGCCCTGGCTCCGGGCTGTTTCTGCTGCCAGCGGAACCGCTTGACTCAGCCCTGCGGCTCTCACAACGGTGCCGGTGTACTTGGCGTCGCGCAGGAGCGTCTCAAAGGCCTCCTGTGCTGAGCCAAACAGCACCACAGCCCGGCTCTGGCGTTGCAAGGCGGCGATCCAAGCGCTGGCATCGCCGAGCTTGGCTTCGCCGCCGGCCAAGACCACCAATGGCCCTTCAAGCGCCAGCAACGCAACTTCGGCAGCGTCGTAGTTGGTTGCCTTGCTGTCGTTGTAGTAGGTGATGCCGTCAACCTGCCGCAGTCGCTCGAGCCGATGCGCTACCCCAGGAAAACTGGCCAGTGCTGCTTCCATCTGCAGCCCGCTCAGTCCAACCGCCAGCCCCGCCGCCACAGCCATCAGCATGTTCTGGCGGTTGTGCTCGCCGGGCATGTTGAGGCAACGGGCATCCATGAGATCGATGGTTTCTCCCTGCCGCCGCATCACGATGCGATCTGCTTCGATCCATAGCGAAGGCGTGATCCCTGCTGCGGTCTGATCAGGAGTCTTTGTGCTGACCCAGAACGCCTGATCCCAAGTGGCAGCGTGGGCCTGTAGATCGAGGTCATCGGCGTTGAGAATGCGCAGGCTGCTGCGCTCCAGCAGGCCGCGTTTGATGGCCCGGTAGGCGGCGACGCTGCCGTGCCGCTCGAGGTGGTCAGGGGTGAGGGTGGTCCAGATGCCGATGCGAGGCGCGATCTCGGCGCCGGCTTCGATCTGATAGCTGCTTAGCTCCATGACCAGCCAGTGCGGCATGGGCCCCTGCCCCTGACAGCGCTGCAAGATCAGTTCCGCCGCTGAATTGCCAACATTGCCGCCCATCGGCGCATCGAGTCCGCCCTGCTGCAGCAGGTGATGGACCAGATGGGTGACCGTGGTCTTGCCGTTGGTTCCGGTGATGCCGATCCAGGGCACGCCGCCACTGGCACGCCAGGCCGGAACCACCTCGCCGTGCACCACGACCCCCCGCTGCCGCAGCTCCACCAGCAGCGGATGATCCCAGCGCATCCCAGGACTCACCACTACCGCAGCAGGCTGCAGATCAAGGGCATCGAAGGCTTCAGCTGTGAGCTCGACGCCGAGGCAGACGTCGATGCCTTCGGCTCGAAGCGCAGTGGCTTGGTGCTCGAGCGCATCGCTTCGCTGCGGTTCGAGCAGCGTGACCGGATGGCCCTGGCCGGCCAGCAGGCGCGCGGCGCCGATGCCCGATCGACCCAGCCCGATCACAAGCTGCAGATCGGTTGCGCTGGAAGGCATCTGCACAATCGTATGGGCGATACTGGAATCGAACCAGTGACTCCTACCGTGTCAAGGTAGTGCTCTACCTCTGAGCTAATCGCCCGGGCTGGATGGCTGCGGGGCAGCAACCCGACAGGCGCAACCTAGCAGCGCGCCTTCGCCCAGCCTTTGCCGCCTTGATCAGCGGCGCACCAAGGCGACGCGCCAGCGGTTCTTTTTAGTCAGTTCGGCCTGCTCGAGCACCAGTTCGCCGCGGTTCTGCAGTTGCACGCGATCGCCGCAGCGCAGTTCCTTGCTTGGGCTGCTGGCGACCTCCCAGTTGATGCGCACGGCTCCATTGCGGATCAACGCAGCCATGCGGCTTCGCGACAGTCCAAAGCCAGCCGAACCCACCGCATCGAGCCTGAGTGAGGCTTCGACGCTGCTGAGGTGCCGCGGCACTCGGGCGGGCGGGGGCTGCAGCTCCTCCAGCGCTCGCAACTGAATGCGCGTCTCGACACTGCGCACGTTGAGGCTTGTGCCATCGAGGTGTTGCACGCTGACGCCGAGGGCTACGCCCTGGGCGCCGCGATCACCGCGCAGCCACAGATCGCCCAGCGCCTCAGCTGCCACGCCGCAGTTGTGTAGGGCTTGGCGGAATTCGTCGGCTTCGGTCGGATCAAACAGGAAGTTGCCGAGCAGTTCCAGTCCGACCAGATCGCCTGGTTCTGTGCTTTCTGGCTCAACTCCTGCATGGCAGAGCCGAAGGCGCTGACGCTCGGCCCCGGCAAAGCCGCCCCAGCGCTGCAGGTGCAGATCGCTGAGTTGACTCAGAGTTTCGATGGCACGTTCCTGGCTGGCGCCATCGAGAAAGCCGCTCCATTGGGGTTGCCAGCTGCGCTGGGCGGCTTCGGCTAGAGCCAATAACTCACGGCTCTCCATCAGTCGTCGCCCAGGCGCACCACAGCCAGGGGGCGAACCTGTTGCAGCACGCTCCAGGGCATCTCGGCGCCGGCAACCGTCTCGGCCAGCAGCAGCCAGTTGCCCTCGTCGAGGCGGTTGCGCAGGCTGCGCAGGCGATCGTCCTCGCTCGAGGTGACGCTGGCTGCAGCGGCAAAACTGCCCATCCAGCCGGAAATCATGCCGGCGACACCGCCGAGCAGGTGCTGGCTCCAGGCCCCGGCGAAGGCAAAGGTGTCCAGGTCGGTGATGTAGGTGAAGGTGAGCCCAGCCACAAATCCAAAGGGGATCAGCCACTGGGCCATGCGCCGCTGCCGCAGCTTGCGCTTGCTGGCTGGGTTGAGCGCATCGACGGTCTCCAGCGGTGTTTCACCGTCGCCAATGCACACCAGCTGGGCCAGTGCTGGCGTGCTTTGGCTGAGCAGCGCCTGCAGCTGCTCGAGTTGCTCGCGCTGTTTGAGCACCACAGCCACCCGTGTCGACAAGGTTCAAGCCCGCTTGTAAGGGGTTGATTCTCGCTGCTCACTACACTGCACCGCCGGCCCCTTCACCGCCGCGCCGGGCATGCCCAAGGTTCTTGTTTCCGATCCCATTGACCAGAGCGGGATCGACATTCTCTCTCAAGTGGCCCAGGTGGATGTGCGCACCGGGCTGCCTGCCGCCGAACTGGCGCAGATCATCGGCGAGTACGACGCCTTGATGATTCGCTCGGGCACCCAGGTGACCGCTGAGATCATTGCTGCCGCAGACAAGCTGCGCATCATTGGCCGCGCCGGTGTGGGCGTCGACAACGTCGATGTGCCGGCTGCCACCAAGCGCGGTGTGCTGGTGGTCAACTCACCCGAGGGCAACACCATCGCCGCGGCTGAGCACGCCCTGGCGCTGATGCTCTCGCTGTCGCGCCATGTGCCCCATGCCCATGCCAGCACCATGGCGGGCGGCTGGGACCGCAAGACCTATGTCGGCAATGAGCTCTACAAGAAGAAGCTCGGCGTTGTTGGTCTGGGCAAGATCGGCTCCCATGTGGCCCGGGTGGCGCGGGCCATGGGGATGGAGGTGCTGGCCTACGACCCCTTTGTGTCGGCCGAGCGCGCCCAGCAGATGCAGGTGCGCCTGTTGCCTCTCAAGGAGCTGTTTGCCGAGGCTGACTATGTGAGCCTGCACCTGCCGCGCACGCCCGAGACCGAAAACCTGGTCAATGCCGAGCTGCTGCGCACCATGAAGCCCACGGCGCGCCTGGTGAACTGCGCTCGCGGCGGCATTGTCGATGAGGCCGCCCTGGCGGCGGCCATCGAGGCGGGCACCATCGCCGGCGCAGCTCTCGATGTGTACGCCAAGGAACCGCTGGTGGCCGATTCGCCCCTGCGCAGCGTTAAAGAGCGCCTGATCCTGACGCCCCATCTGGGTGCCTCAACCGAAGAGGCCCAAGAAAACGTGGCCATTGACGTGGCCGAGCAGATCCGCGATGTGCTGCTGGGTCTGCCGGCGCGCAGCGCCGTCAACATTCCGGGCCTGAGCTCGGAGGTCATGGAGCAGCTCAAGCCCCATTTGCAGCTGGCCGAGACCCTGGGTCAGTTGGTGAGCCAGTTGGGCGGCGGTGCCATCAACGAGCTCGAGGTGCGCCTGCAGGGCGACTTTGCCGAGCATCCGGCCCAGCCCCTGGTGGTGGCGGCGCTCAAGGGGGTGCTCTCGACAGCTCTGGGCGACAGCATCAATTACGTGAATGCCAGCCTCGAGGCCAAGGAGCGCGGCATCCACGTGCTTGAAGTCAAGGACGATGCCTCCCGCGATTTTGCCGGCGGTTCGCTGCAGTTGGTGTGCCGCGGCCCCCAGGGCAGCCACAGCGTGACCGGCGCGGTGTTTGCCGATGGCGAGCTGCGGGTGGTGACCATTGACGAGTTCCCCGTCAATGTGGCGCCCAGCCGCCACATGCTGTTCACCCGTCACCGCGACATGCCGGGGATCATCGGCCAGTTGGGGTCCCTGCTGGGTGAGCACAACGTCAACATCGCCTCGATGCAGGTGGGTCGCCGCATCGT
>JBMSMG010000039.1:0-15130 GCA_049421025.1 Prochlorococcaceae cyanobacterium
TACATCCCCACCAACGTGATCTCGATCACCGATGGTCAGGTGTTCCTCAGCTCTGACCTGTTCAACTCAGGTCTGCGCCCTGCCATCAACGTGGGCATCTCGGTGAGCCGCGTCGGTGGCGCGGCCCAGACCAAGGCCATCAAAAAGATTGCAGGCACCCTCAAGCTTGAGCTGGCTCAGTTCGATGAGCTGGCAGCGTTCTCGCAGTTCGCGTCTGATCTCGACGCTGCCACCCAGGCCCAGCTGGCCCGCGGTAAGCGTCTGCGCGAAATCCTCAAGCAGGCTCAGTTCAGCCCCCTGAACCTGGCCGAGCAGGTTGCCGTCGTCTACGCAGGCGTCAAAGGCATGATCGATGAGGTGCCTGTTGAGTCGGTGGTGCAGTTCTGCCGCGAGCTGCGCGAGTACCTCAAGTCCAACAAAGCTGACTTCATCACCAAGGTGATGAGCGAGAAGCAGCTCAGCGATGACGTTGAAGCGATGCTCAAGGACGCCATCAACGAAGTCAAATCGTCGATGCTGGCTGCGGCCTGATCCCCAGAGCCCTCTTAGAGCCCTAACCCATGGCCAATCTCAAAGAGATCCGCGACAGGATCAGTTCGGTGAAGAACACCCGCAAGATCACCGAGGCCATGCGCCTGGTGGCAGCGGCCAAGGTTCGCCGTGCACAGGAGCAGGTGTTGCGCAGTCGGCCCTTTGCCGATCGGCTCGCACGCGTTCTGGAAAACCTCCAGTCGCGTATGCGCTTTGAAGATGTTGACGCCCCGCTGCTTGAAGAGCGCCCGATCGAAACCATCACCTTGTTGGTGGTGAGTGCTGATCGCGGTCTTTGCGGTGGCTACAACGCCAACATCATCAAGCGCACCGAGCAGCGTTTCGCTGAGCTCAAGGCGCAGGGTTACAACGTCGATCTGGTGTTGATCGGCCGCAAGGCGATTACCTACTTCCAGAACCGCAGCTACCCGATCAAGGCCACCTTCACCGGCCTTGAGCAGGTACCTAATGCTGCTGAGGCGATGAAGATCGCAGGCGAGGTCCTGGCTGATTTCATCGGTGGAGCCAGCGATCGCGTCGAAATCATCTACACCAAGTTCATCAACCTGGTGAGCTCGCGGCCTGTTTCTCAGACTCTTTTGCCCTTGGATCCCCAGGGCATTGCCTCGCCTGATGATGAGATCTTCCGTCTAACCACCCGCGAAGGTCAGTTGGTCGTTGAGCCCGGCACGGCTGCCAATCAGGCTCCGGCGCTGCCCTCCGACATCATTTTTGAGCAGAGCCCTGATCAGCTGCTCAATGCACTGCTACCGCTGTATCTGGAAAACCAGCTGCTGCGTGCCCTGCAGGAAGCAGCAGCGTCTGAGCTGGCCAGCCGCATGACGGCGATGAACAACGCCAGCGACAATGCCAAGGCTCTGGCCAAGACCTTGACCCTTGACTACAACAAGGCGCGTCAGGCAGCCATCACTCAGGAGATTCTTGAGGTTGTTGGCGGTGCTTCGGCAATGGCCTGACGCTGAGACGCCACGGCGTTCTCGCCCATCACCCTCAGTCCCTTTCGGCGCTCACGCGCGCTGCGCGCGTGACACCGCCTTCAGGGTCTGGGGGTTTTTGTTGTCACCCGCCGTGGCTCGCTTTGGGATGCTGGAGCGGTGAGCTCCAGATCTGAGGGTGCATCCAACGATGAGCGAGCCGTTGCCCTTGCCGCCGCCTGGGGATCTGCTGATCCAGCCACTCTTCCCCGTGGCGCTGGGGCAGGTGCAGCTGCGGCCTGATCCCCTGGATCTGGCGATGCAGCTGCAGGCGTTGCACGAGCTACGTGGTGAGGCCTCAAGCAACCCTGATCCCGGTTGTGCCTGGACCGGTGACCTCAATGGTGTCTGGCAGTTGCAGAAGCACCCGGTGTTTGCTCGGCTGATCGCCGAGCTGCTGGCTCAGGCCCGGCAGTACCTGCAGCAGCTGGGCTTTGATCTGAGCCAGGTGGCATTGCATTTGCAGCGCTGCTGGCCCGTGCTCAGCGAAGCCGAGCAGGTGGTGGGGCGTCATCACCATCCCAATGCCCATCTCAGTGCTGTCTATTACCTGAGTGGCGATGGCAGCGGCGATTGCGGTTGTTTGCGCTTTTGGCCCCAGCGCCAGCTCAATGAACTGGTGCCTGGCATGGCCGTGGGCCATGGCGGCCCGTTGGCGCTCACGTCCTGGTCAGCGTCCCATGTCGATGTGGCTCCGCGCGCTGGTCTGCTGGTGATGTTCCCCTCGTGCCTGGATCATGCGGTGCTGCCCAATGCCACAAGCGACGAGCTGCGGGCCTCGATCAGCCTTGATCTGGTGCTGACCGCCGCCGCTCAGCTCGATCAGCCTGCTGAATATCTGGCGCCACACCCAAGCCAGTGGCACGCGGTGTGAGCCCTGCGGCTGGGAAGATGGAGTGATCGACGCCGAGTGCTGTGAGCGAGCCCACCACGTTTCAGGTCACTGCCACGTTTGAGGGCAACACCCACACCTTTTCTTGCCGCAGCGATCAGACCGTTCTGGCGGCGGCCGAAGCAGCCGGCATTGGCCTGCCCAGTTCCTGCTGCTCAGGCGTATGCACCACCTGCGCGGCCGTGATCAGCAGCGGCAGCGTGCATCAGCCTGACGCCATGGGCGTCAAAGCTGAGCTGCAGCAACAGGGCTTTGCGCTGCTGTGTGTGGCCTTCCCGACCAGTGACCTGAGCCTCAACGCCGGTCAGGAAGATGCGCTCTATGAAGCCCAGTTCGGTCAGTATCAGAAATGAAGCTGGTGCCGCTTGCGCTGCGGTTGGAGCGCCGGCCGGGCCCCCTGCTAGCGCAGATCCATGACGCTTTAGCGGCCCACGGGCAGCCGCTGCGCTGGGCGATCACCTCGGCCCAGCCGGCCACTGAAACCCAGGGCGCGGTGCTGTTGATCGAGGCGGTGGTGCGCGCATGAGTGCAGCGCCCCTGCCGGTGCTGCTGGTGATTCCGACCGGGATCGGCTGCCAGCAGGGCGGCTATGCCGGTGATGCGCTGCCTGTGGCCCGCCTGCTGGCCGCTGCCAGCGGCTGCCTGATCACCCATCCCAATGTGATGAATGGCGCGTCGCTCTACTGGAGCGATCCGCGGATTCATTACGTCGAGGGCTCGAGCCTCGATCGTTTTGCCATGGGTGAGCTGCTGCTGAGGCCGGTGCGTCAGCAGCGGGTTGGCTTGTTGCTCGATGCCGGCATCGAGAGCGAGCTGCGTGCGCGTCAGCTCCAGGTGGCCGAGGGCTGCCGGGCCACGCTTGGCCTCGACATCGGCCCGGTTGTGACCACTGAGGTGCCACTCGAGGTGGGGCTGAGCCTGGGCGCCAGCGGGGCCAGCTGGGGCCAGCTGGGCCAGAGCGAGGCCCTGCTGCGGGCAGGCCGGCAGCTCAAGGCTGCCGGTGCCACGGCCATTGCCGTTGTGGCTCGCTTCCCTGATGACCCTGACAGCGAAGCTCTGGCGGCCTATCGCGCCGGCAGCGGCGTCGATGCCTTGGCCGGTGCTGAGGCGGTGATCAGCCATCTGCTGAGTCTTGAGCTGGGCCTGCCCTGCGCCCATGCCCCTGCCCTGTTGCCCCTGCCGCTGGATCCGGAGCTGGATCCGCGGGCTGCTGGTGAGGAACTGGGTTTTACGTTTCTGCCCTGCGTGCTGGTGGGATTGAGCCGCGCCCCCGATCTGGTGCCGGTTGCGGGTTCAGCCGCGGGTGTGCCACGTGCTGGCACCGAGCTCTGCATCGATGCCGTGGGTGCGGTGGTCGCCCCGGCAGGCGCCCTTGGCGGGGCTGCGGTGCTGGCCTGCGCCGAGCGCGGCATTCCCGTCATTGCTGTGGACAATCCTTGCCTGCTCGATGTCAATGCCGAAGCTCTGGATCTGCAGGTTTTGCCGGCTGCCAGCTACAGCGAAGCCGCTGGTGTGGTGCTGGCGCTGCGTGAGGGGATTGCCCCTGCAGCGCTGCAGCGGCCGCTGCCTGGGCTGCAGGGGCTCAGCTGATGGCTGGATTTGCTCGCACAACTCATACCGCTCAACAGCCTTGTCCCTGTGGTGGTGGCCCTTATGGCCGCTGCTGCCGCCCGCTGCATCGCCAGGAGCGCACCGCCGATACCGCCGAGCAACTGATGCGCTCGCGCTACAGCGCCTATGCGCTGGCTGAGATCGATCACCTGCTGCGCACCCAGCCATCGTCTGAACCTGTGGTGCAGCGCCGCCGCTCCCTCGAGGCCACCTGCCGGCAGCTGCGCTGGCAGGGTCTGGAGATCGTGGCCACCCAGGCTGGCGGCCCCACAGATCTCGAGGGCACTGTGACCTTTGTCGCGCGTTACAGCGCCCGCGGTCAGCGCGGCGAGCTCCGCGAATGCTCGCGCTTTGGCCGGGAGGCTGGCCGCGTCGATGGTGCCTGGTTGTATCTCGAGGCGCTGCCGCCCAGCGGCTAGCGCAGGCAGGCCATGGGGTGGCGCGGCTGCACCCCCAGGGCCTTGGCAACCCCGGGGTGGCACACAGCTCCGCCGATCGTGTTGAGCCCGCTGACCAGCTCAGGTCGATCGGTGAAGGCTTCGCTCAGACCCCTGCCGGCCATCACCAGGATGTAGGGCAGGGTGACGCTCATCAGCGCTTCGGTCGAGGTGAAGGGCACGGCGCCGGGCATGTTGCCCACCGCGTAGTGCTGCACCCCGTGGGCGCTGAAGGTGGGCTCGGTGTGGGTGGTTTCGCGGCTGGTGGCGATGCAGCCGCCCTGATCGATCGCCACATCCACGATCACCGAGCCGGGCTTCATTTGCGCCACGAGTGCCTCGCTCACCAGGGTGGGGGCGCGGCCGCCCGGGGTGAGCACCGCGCCGATCACCAGGTCGGCCCCGGGCACCAGCCGCTCAATCAGGCTGCTGCTGCTCACCAGACTCACCAGCCGGCCGCGGCGGTCGGCCTCGAGCTGTCTGAGCCGCTGGGGCGAGCGATCCAGCAGGAACACCTCGGCGTCCATAGCAGCGGCAATGCGGGCGGCGTTCCAGCCGACGCTGCCGGCCCCCAACACCACCACCCGCGCCGGGCGCACGCCGGTGCAGCCGCCCATCAGCACGCCGCGGCCGCCGTGGGGTTTTTCGAGCAGGTAGGCGCCCACCTGGGCCGCCAGGCGTCCGGCGATCTCGCTCATGGGGGCCAGCAGCGGCAGGCTGCCGTCGTCGAGCTGCACTGTTTCGTAGGCCACGGCCGTGGTGCCTGCTTCCAGCAGGGCCCTCCCCACGTCGGGATAGGCGGCCAGGTGCAGGTAGGTGAACAGCACCAGATCGGGCCGCAGGTAGGCGAATTCCTCGGGCTGGGGTTCCTTGACCTTGACCACCAGGTGGGCTGCCCAGGCGTCTTCGCGGCTGACCAGCTGGGCGCCGACGGCGGCATAGTCGTTGTCGGCGATGCCTGCTCCAAGGCCGGCGCCCGCTTCGATGCGGACCTCCATGCCCTGGCTGACCAGCTCACGGGCCCCGTCAGGCGTCAGGGCGACGCGCTGCTCATCGCGCTTGATCTCCTTGGGCACGCCAATGCTGGCCATCGGACTGGCCAGAGGTGCTGCGCTGCCGGGGGCGGCCATAGCGTGATCGCAGAGGCGGTCTGCCTCCAGCTTGGCGCCGGCCGGGGCAGCTGGCCATGGCGATTGTTTACAGCGCGGCAATCGGCATGCGCCAGCCGCTGCCGAAGGAGCGTTGGCTCAGTTTGAGCACAGGCGGGGCCTGACGGCGTTTGAACTCGGCGCGGCGCAGCAGCGTCATCACCTGCTCGGCGGTGCTCCTATCCCAGCCCTTTTGGACCAACTCTTCAGGGGTTTGATGCTCTTCCAAGAGCGCCTTGAGCACCGGATCAAGTACCCCATAGTCGGGCAGTGAATCGCTGTCCTGTTGATCGGGCCGCAGTTCGGCGCTGGGGGGCTTCTGGCGGATCGCCTCGCCGATCAGCTCCCCATCGGCAGGCAGGCCGAGGGCGCGGCGGCACTCAGCCGATGCCGGCCCGTCGAGCCAGGTGCAGAGCCGGAACACACTGGTTTTGTACAGATCGCCGATGACGGCCAGCCCGCCGTTCATGTCGCCATACAGGGTGCAGTAGCCCACCGCCAACTCGCTCTTGTTGCCGGTCGAGAGCAGCAGCTGGCCCTGTTGGTTGGCCAGGGCCATCAGCAGGGTGCCGCGAATGCGCGATTGCAGGTTTTCGGCCGCCAGGCCGCTGGGAGCTGCGCCCAGCGCTGGGGTCAGCGAGGCGTCAAAGCTGTGCATCAACGCTTCGATCGGCACGGTGCTGGCCGCGATGCCCAGGCGGCTGGCCAGGGCTTCGGCATCGACAATCGACCCTGTTGAGCTCCAGGGCGAGGGCATCAGCAGCGCCTGCACGTTGGCTGGGCCCAGTGCTGCGGCAGCGATCACGGCCACCAGGGCCGAATCGATGCCGCCGCTGAGCCCCAGCAGGGCTGAGCGAAAACCGCATTTGCGCGCATAGTCGCGCACCCCCAGCACCAGGGCGCCAAGCAGCAGCTCGTCGCGCTCGGGCAGGGTTGCCGCTGGCGGTAGTACGGCGCGCTCGGGCTCCCACAGGGCCAGATCGCTTGTGGCAAAGGCCAGCTGCACCGGTACTGACCCTGCCGGATCGATCACAAAACTGCCGCCGTCAAAGATCAGCTCGTCATTGCCCCCGACCTGGTTGACATAGACGACCGGGCAGCTCAAACGCCGGGCGGCTGCAGCCGCCAGCTCGCGCCTGAGCTGCGCCTTGCCGTCGCCAAAGGGTGAGGCCGAAAGGTTCACCAGCAGATCGGGCTGCAGCGCCTGCAGATCGCCGATCGGATCGGCCCCAAGCAAGCGCTGCTGCTGGAGCTCCTCTTCAACCCAGAGGTCTTCGCAGATGGTGATGCCCAGGCGCCAGCGGCGCCCGCCGATCTCCAGGTTGAGTAACGCTGCCTGATCACCGCTGCGGAAATAGCGGCGCTCATCAAACACGTCGTAGCTGGGCAGCAGCTGCTTGCGGGCAACGATGCGCCAATCGCCCTGCTCCACCAGCGCCGCGCTGTTGTACAGATCGGGCTGCTGCTGATCAGCAGCAGCTTCGCTCACGCCCACCAGCAGCTTCAGGCCGGGTGGTAGCTCGGCGGCCAGGCGATCGAGCTGCTGGTGCTGCTGCGCCCGCAGCGCTGGCCTCAGCAACAGATCGCGCGGTGGGTAGCCCCATAGCGCCAGCTCAGGGGCTACCACCAGATCGGCCCCTGAGGCTGCGGCGCTGCGGCAGGCATTCAGCAGCAGATCGCTGTTGCCGGCCAGGTCGCCCACCAACGGATTGATCTGGGCCAGGGCGATCTGCATGGGTTAGCAGCGCGCCTCGCTGGTTGCGCCATAGAGATTGTGCTCCTGGATCAGCGACCACACGGCGGCTGGCAACTGATCAGCCGTGGGGTTTTGGCGCAGGTTGCTGCTGGCTGTAGCGGGAATGGGCAGCTCCAGCACTGCAACCTGTGCCCCCTGCTGGCGCAGGGCCGCCAGGGCCTCTGGCTGCACCGGACAACCTGCCCGCGGCACCACGGTGAGCTGGGCGCGGCGTAGCACCTGCTGCGCTTGGCGCCATTGCAAAATTTGGGGCACCAGGTCACTGCCGATCACAAACACCAGCTCAGCGCCCGGCCACTGCGCATGCGCCCGCTCCAGGGTGGTGATCGCCCAGGGGCTGCTGAGCTCCTGGCGCAGTTCGAGCTTTGGGTTGTCGATGGTTTCAACCAGAGCAGCGAGCAGTTGCTCGCGCTGGCAAAGCATTGCCCCGTGGCGCTTTTGGGGGTTGTCGCTGGCCCAGGTGAGCACC
Organism: Prochlorococcaceae cyanobacterium; assembly: GCA_049421025.1. GTDB lineage: Bacteria > Cyanobacteriota > Cyanobacteriia > PCC-6307 > Cyanobiaceae > RGUW01. The sequence goes on from JBMSMG010000039.1 coordinate 7,840, forward strand.
CGCGGGTAATGCTTGAGCAAGTGCTCAAGCAGCGCTTGGTGCCCCAGCGTCGGCGGGTCGGCGCTGGTGCCAAACAGGGCAATGACCTCGCCCATCAAGGCAGCAGGGTGCGCAGGGGGGTGTTGCCCCCCGGCGGCTGCCAGCACTGCAGCCAGGCGCGTGCCGCGGGATCATGGCGGGCCAGGCGAGCGAGCAGGGCACCGGGTTTGGGGCCGCGCTGGCTGGTTTTGAGCAGTTCGGCAGCGGCCAGCTGACCGGTGCGGCGCGTGGTGTGCACCGCCAGTGCCGCCTGCGCCAGGGCCACGGGGGCGGCGGGTGCCAGGCTCAGCCCGCCGCTCAATGGCGCGGCCAATAGCAGCAGCTGGCGCACCGCGCCCAACAGCGCCTGCAGGCCCAGTTGCACCCCGCCCAGCAGGACGTTATGCCCTGAGAGCCTGCCCAACAGGGCGCGCGCGCCCTGGCTGTGCATGGGCAGCCCATACAGCTGGCATAGCTGCAGCACCAGGGCGGTGTCGCAGGCGATGCCACCGGCCAGATCGAGCAGCAGCAGCGGGTTGGCGGCTACGCCAGTGGCCTTGAGGGCAGCAAAGCGGCCAATCAGGCTCTGGGCCTGCTGGCGGCCCTGCCGCAGCCGCCCTTCGTGCAGGGCGCGGTGAAAGCGATCGGCACTGCTCAGCGCCCCTAGGGCCAGCATCAACGGCCCCTGCTCGTTGAGTAGACCCATCAGGGTTTGGCGCAGGCGGTTGATGCGCGGTGCTGTGGTGGTGGTGCGCACGCGCCCATCGCTCAGCAGGGTGGGTTGGCGCGGTGCAGCGGCCACCGGCACGATCTCAACCTTGCTGAGGCCAGGCGGCAGCCTTCGGCGAATGCTGCCCAGCAGCTCCTGCTGCTGGGTGTCGCTCCAGCAGTCGCAGCGGTTCAGCACCAGCAGCAGCGGTTTGCCGCTGGCTGCCAGCTGCTCGAGCGCTTCAAGGTCGATCCGGGTCAGATCGCCATCGAGCACCAGCAGCACCAGATCGGCGTGCAGGGCCAGCCGTGCCGCCAGCCGCGCCCGGCCTGCGGCAGCGATTTCATCGATGCCAGGGGTGTCGACCAGCTCCACTGCGCCTAGACCATCGATCGCCAGCGGCCAGCCCTCGATCTGCTGCCGCCGGGTGCTGCCGTGGGCGACATCGGTGGCAAAGCGTTCTTGGCCCAGCAGAGCATTGAGCAGGCTCGATTTGCCCACCCCCACACGCCCGAACACGGCCAACCGCAACCGGCCCTGCTGCAGCCGCTCGAGCTGGGCATCGAGCAGCCGCAGCTGGCCGCCCAGCAGAGCGCGTTCGCGCGCGCCCAGCTTCAGTGAGCTGCGCCAGTGCTGCAGCAGCAGGCGGCAGCGCTCAGGTGTGGAGGGGACCGAGGCCAACGGCGGTGCCGCAGCGCAGACAAGCTGAGTTTGCCGTAGGAATGGGTGCATGCCGACCTCCCCCGCCTTGGATGCCCTGACTCAGCCGGCCGTGTTTGCCCAGCGGCGTGCTCGCTTCCTTGAGGGGCTGGGCGGGGCAGCGGCGGTGATTCCGGCGGCGCCGTTGGCGGTTCACCATGCCGATTGCGAGTGGCCATTCCGTCAGAACAGCGACTTCTGGTACCTCACCGGGTTTGACGAACCTGATGCGGTGGCGTTGCTGCTGCCCCATCGCCCCGAGGGCGAGCGTTTTGTGCTGTTTGTGCAGCCGCGCCAGGCCACCTCAGAGGTGTGGCATGGCTTTCGCTGGGGCACCGAGGGGGCGGTCGAGCGCTTTGGCGCCGATCTGGCCCACCCGATTGAGGAGCTTCCCCAGCTCCTGGCCGACTACCTCAAGGGCGCCGACGGCATTGCCTTTCGCGTCGGCAAACACCCCAAAGTCGAGCCTCTGGTGATTGCCGCCTGGGCCGGCCAGCTCGATCGTGCGCCCCGCAACGGCCATGCCGCCCTGGGCCTTGTTGCACCCGATTCGCTGCTGCATGAGCTGCGCCTGCGCAAGAGCCCCGACGAGCTTGAGCGCCTGCGTGAGGCGGCGCGCATCTCGGCCGAAGCCCATGAGCTGGCCCGTCAGGTGGCCAGGCCCGGGCTGTCTGAGCGCCAGGTGCAGGCGGTGATCGAGCAGCATTTTCTGGAGCAGGGGGCCCGCGGACCGGCCTATGGCTCGATCGTCGCGGGCGGCGATAACGCCTGCGTGCTGCATTACACCGCCAACAACGCCGTGCTCAAAGGCGGCGAGCTGCTGTTGATCGACGCGGGTTGTTCACTCAGCGACTATTACAACGGCGACATCACCCGCACCTTTCCGGTCGATGGTCGGTTCACGGGCGAGCAGCGCGCCCTCTATGAGCTGGTTTTGGCGGCTCAAGAGGCGGCTGTGGCTTCAGTGGCGCCGGGGTTCACCGCCGAGGGGGTCCATGAGACGGCGCTGCGGGTGCTGGTGGCTGGGTTGGTTGAGCTGGGCCTGTTGACCGGTGAACTCGACGGGCTGATCGAGCAGGGCGCCTACCGGCACCTCTACATGCACCGCACTGGTCATTGGCTGGGGCTCGATGTGCACGATGTGGGGGCTTACCGCCTGGGCGAACACCATGTGACGCTCGAGCCGGGCATGGTGCTCACGGTCGAGCCGGGGCTCTACGTGAGTGACCGCCTGCCCGTGCCCGAAGGGCAGCCCGCGATCGCTGAGCGCTGGAAAGGCATCGGCATCCGCATCGAAGACGATGTGGCCGTCAGCGAGCGCGGCCATGAGGTGCTCACTGCGGCAGCGCTCAAGAGCGCGTCGGCCATGGAGCGCTGAGGCCAAGGCTGCTGGCTTCAGGGCGACTGCGTCTGCAGCAGCTCAAGCAACGGTTCAAGCGCTTCTGCGGTCTGCGGCACGACGGCATCGGCGCCGGCCTGGCTGAGGGCGCTTTCATAGCGAGTGCGCTGCTGCTCAAGCTGTGCCTCATGCAGATGGGGCGGCGCCACGGCCAGGCTCACAAAGCGTTGCTGCGGTACCTGGGTGCGGGCATTGAGCACCGTCTGCACATCGGCCACCGTGTCGCCCAGATAGGCGATCGGCGGTGCTTGTGCGCCCAGTTCGCCGCCGCCGCAGCTGCTGAGCACTCTGGCGGCGAGCGTCAGCAGGCCGGTGGGGTCGGGCTTGTCGGGGGCATCGCCCATGGCGATCAGCGGTGGGGCCTGCAGGCCAAGACGCTGCTCCAGCACAAAGCGCGCTGAGGGTGGCTCGGCGCCGCTGACAAACCCCCAGGCGATGCCGGCGGCGTCAAGCTCGGCAAAGAAGCTGCGACTCACCAACAGCGGCTCATCGCCAATGAAGCCGCTCCAACAGGCCGGATCTCCAGCAGGATCGCCGCCAAAGTAAAAGCCGCTGAACACCTCGACCAGCGCATCAAAAGCCGGCAGGGGGGCAAAAGCGCGGCGCCTCAGCAGCTCCAGGCTTGCTTCCCAGTCGTTGTTCCAGTGCCCCTCACTTTTGAGGCTGTCGATCGTGGGCGGATCGGGGCGCCAACCGCTGTAGTGATGCACCGTTTCGGCCAGGGCTCTGCGGTAACTGCCGCCGACATCGCGGATCACCCCGTCGATGTCGAGCAGCAGCAGGGCGCGGGGGCGAGTCGAGAGCGGCAGCGGGAGCCAGGCAGTGCGGCTGGTAGGTTAGTGGGCTGACTGTCTGTCACAAGCACATCCATGCCAGCCACCGAAACCACCTTGGACGCGGCTCCTGGCGCTGCCATCGACGACGCGGCCGAGGCCATCGGTGCCGCTGATGCTCCTGCTGCAGGGCGTCCGGTGATGCGTGGCGGCAGCGCCGCTTTGGCCACCGCCACCATCGATGAGGACGGCGTCCCTTCGGGATACACCCCCAAAGCCGATGAGGGGCGCTTTCTGCTCAAGATTCTGTGGCTGCCTGACAACGTGGCCCTGGCCGTCGATCAGATCGTCGGCGGTGGCCCCAGCCCCCTGACGGCCTACTTCTTCTGGCCCCGTGAGGATGCCTGGGAAACTCTCAAGACCGAACTCGAGCGCAAGAGCTGGATCACCGACAACGAGCGCGTCGAGATCCTCAACAAGGCCACCGAGGTCATCAACTACTGGCAGGAAGAAGGTAAGGGCAAGAGCCTTGATGAGGCCAAGCTCAAGTTCCCCGATGTGACGTTCTGCGGGACCGCCTGATCGGTTGTCCAAGCCGTTCAAGTTCTCTTTTCAACGCGTCTTCTTGATTGCAATCCCCTGATCATTGATCAGGGGATTTTTTGTTGTTGGCTCTGCTGCTGAGCGTGGTTTTGGTTTTGCATGCGCTCAGCTCAGCGGTAGAACAGCCCTGCACAAAAAAGCCCTGACCGATTGGCCAGGGCTTGTTGTTCTATGGATTGGGCTGTGGCTGAGGTGCTTGAGACTCGTGCTCAGGCCTTGCTGGCTTGAAGCCGGGCTCTGGCCTGGTCAAGCGCCTGCTGAGCTTTGACCTTCTCGGCTGATGTGGGTTGGCCGTCAAACGCCGCAGCTGCTTGTTGAGCCGATTCGAAATCGGACTCAGCCGCCGCGGAGTCAATGGCGCTGCCCAGTTCTGCAGCGTTCACCAGAACGGTGACCGCGTTGTCTTCGACTTCTGCAAAGCCGCCCATCACGGCGATGGATGACCAGGCGTTGCCCTCGCGCACCCGAACCACACCACTGTCGAGAGCAGTCAGCATCGACACATGGCCCGTGAGAATGCCTAGTTGCCCAGAGGTGCTGGGCAAAATCACTTCATCGGCAGCGCCATCAAAGACGCTTTGATCGGGGGCGAGAACGCGCAGTGTGAGAGTCATGGTGGGGAGATCCGATCAGGCTTGATCAACCCTTGGCTTCAGCCAGGATCTTTTCGGCCTTGGCCTTGACCTCGTCGATGTTGCCCACCAGGTAGAACGCTGCCTCGGGCAGGTCGTCGAGTTCGCCGGCCAGGATCATGTTGAAGCCCTTGATGGTGTCCTCGAGCTTCACGTACTTGCCGGGCATGCCGGTGAAGATCTCAGCCACAAAGAAGGGCTGCGAGAGGAACTTCTCGATCTTGCGGGCGCGATCAACGGTGCGGCGATCGTCTTCCGACAGTTCGTCGAGACCCAGAATTGCAATGATGTCCTGCAGTTCCTTGTAGCGCTGCAGGGTCGACTGCACGGCGCGGGCTGTGCGGTAGTGCTCATCGCCCACAACAGCGGGCTGCAGCATGGTGCTGGTGGAATCCAGCGGATCCACAGCCGGGTAGATGCCCTTGGAAGCCAGGCCGCGGCTGAGCACGGTGGTGGCGTCGAGGTGGGCGAAGGTGGTCGCAGGTGCGGGGTCGGTCAGGTCATCGGCAGGCACATAAACAGCCTGAATCGAGGTGATCGAACCTTCCAGGGTCGAGGTGATGCGCTCCTGCAGTTCACCCACGTCGGTGCCGAGGGTGGGCTGGTAGCCCACGGCCGAGGGCATGCGGCCCAGCAGCGCGGACACTTCCGAGCCGGCCTGCACGAAGCGGAAGATGTTGTCCACGAACAGCAGCACGTCCTGCTTGTTCACGTCGCGGAAGTGCTCGGCCATGGTCAGAGCCGACAGACCCACGCGCATGCGGGCGCCGGGGGGCTCGTTCATCTGGCCGTAGCAGAGGGCCACCTTCGACTTGGACAGGTCGTCGGGGTTGATCACGCCCGATTCCTTGAATTCCTCGTAGAGGTCGTTGCCCTCGCGGGTGCGCTCACCCACGCCGGCGAACACGGACACACCGCCGTGCTCCTTGGCGATGTTGTTGATCAGCTCCTGGATCAGCACGGTCTTGCCCACGCCGGCGCCACCGAACAGGCCCACCTTGCCGCCCTGGCGGTAGGGAGCCAGCAGGTCGATCACCTTGATGCCGGTCTCGAACACCTTGGGCTTGGTCTCGAGCTCGGTGAGCTTGGGAGCTTCGCGGTGGATCGGGGCGGTGGTGGTGGTGGTCACGGGGCCCTGCTCATCCACGGGCTCGCCGAGCACGTTGAAGATGCGGCCGAGGGTGGCTTCGCCCACGGGCACGGAGATGGAAGCACCGGTGTCCACGGCTTCCATGCCGCGCACCAGGCCGTCGGTGCTGCTCATGGCCACGGCGCGCACGCGGTGGTCACCCAGCAGTTGCTGAACCTCGGCGGTCAGGGCCACGTCTTGGCCGGCCGAGTTTTTGCCCGTCACGCGGAGGGCGTTATAGATCTTGGGCAGCTTGCCGGCCGGGAATTCAACGTCGATCACCGGGCCGATCACCTGCCGGACGATGCCTTTGGTGCCGGTGGCAGTAGCAGCAGCCATTTAAGGGAGAAGTCGCAGGACGCGCAGCGGGAACCTTCCCGCCTTGAGCGGCGCAACCTTACCACTGCACCCCACCGGTTGATCGCGGGTCGGTCGCTGGTCGGTCCCTGTTCGGTCAACCGCCCCGAACGGTGCTTGTGGCCTGGTGGAGAGCGCTCATAACTTGGCACTCAAGGCGTGGGAGTGCCAACTCTCCGCCGCTGGCGTTTCGACGCCGCGACCCTGGCAGCGTCTTTGGCGCCATGCCAATGGTTTCGCCGTTTCACTCGAATTCCATCCATGGCTGCTGTTTCCCTCAGCGTTTCCACCGTCAAGCCCCTGGGCGATCGCATCTTCATCAAGGTCTCTGAGTCCGAAGAGAAGACCGCCGGCGGCATCCTTCTGCCCGACACCGCCAAGGAAAAGCCCCAGGTGGGCGAGGTGGTGCAGGTGGGCCCCGGCAAGCGCAACGACGACGGCTCCCGTCAGGCTCCTGAAGTGAGCGTCGGCGACAAGGTGCTCTACAGCAAGTACGCCGGCACCGACATCAAGCTCGGCAGCGACGAGTACGTGCTCCTCTCCGAGAAGGACATCCTGGCTGTCGTCAACTGAGCCTCAACACCGTCTTCTAACAACCCCTACCGCGAGATTCGCCTCCCATGGCTAAGCGCATCATTTACAACGAGCAGGCCCGCCGCGCCCTCGAGAAAGGCATCGACATCCTGGCTGAGTCCGTTGCCGTCACCCTTGGTCCCAAGGGCCGCAACGTGGTGCTGGAGAAGAAGTTCGGCGCTCCTCAGATCATCAACGACGGCGTCACCATCGCCAAGGAGATCGAGCTCGAGGACCACATCGAGAACACCGGTGTCGCCCTGATCCGTCAGGCCGCCTCCAAGACCAACGACGCCGCCGGTGACGGCACCACCACCGCCACCGTCCTGGCCCACGCCATGGTCAAGGCCGGCCTGCGCAACGTGGCCGCCGGCGCCAACGCCATCACCCTGAAGAAGG
>JBMSMG010000040.1:0-14999 GCA_049421025.1 Prochlorococcaceae cyanobacterium
TTGGCGTCTTCCCCGTCGGGAATGATGCCGATGCTCTGACCTTCAACGTAACGAAGCTGGGGGTCACCACCACTGAGATCAAAGGTGATGTGGTTCACCCGACCAATAGCGCCGTCAGCCAGGAGGCTGTAGTTCTCGGTCACCGTGCCAACGAAAGGATCCTTCGGCTTGTAGAGATTGACGGGGACGTCAGCGTGGGAAGCAGACACGGCAGCAGGTTTTGAAGGGGATGCTTGGGCTTTGGGGGCAGCTTTGGCCGCAGGGCTCTTGGCAGGCTCGGCAGCGGCAGCCGGAGCTGCCTCGCTAGCAGAGCCGGCCTCAGCAACCGGGGTGATCGCGGTGATGCGACCGCCCTGGAGCGCAATGGTCTGCATGAGGGACTGCAGCCGCTCGAACGGCACGAGCAGACTCCGCTCACCGCGGCGCTGCTGGCCTACACCCAGGGCGGCAACCGTGACGCGAAACATGCGGCCGTCGCTGATGAGCGCAGAACCGGTGGAAACACGCATGGCGACCATCCTGCAAAGCGCGCCGATCATAGAGAACGTCTCTGAAGGGCAGGCTGCGTGTGCAGCCAACACGCACAGTGGGCGAAGACCGCTAAGTTTGTGCGCCAGGGCACGTTCAGCTGTTTGCTGAACCCTCTCAAGCCCAGTCGCCGCAGTGCAGCTTCTCGATCCCCAGCTGACCCAGGGCACCCTCGACAGCCTCCAGGGTCTGTTGAAAGGTTCAGACGCGACTGCCTGTTGTGGTCTCGACACCATTCAGCAGGACATGGAGCGCCTGCCGCAGGGCACCAGGCGACTGGCCGTTCGTCTGCGCATGGATCTGGCCCCTGAATGGCTGTGGGCTGTGTTGACCGACTACGCCAACCTGAGCCGGTTTATTCCCAATCTTGAATCGTCTCGGCTGTTGTGGCGCCGCGCCAACGTGGTGGGGCTGGAGCAAGAAGGGGCTCAGAGCTTCATCGGCCTGCGCTTCAAGGCCAAGGTGGTGCTTGAGCTCACCGAAGAACTCGAGCAGCGGCGACTGAGCTTTGTGATGGTGAAGGGAGACTTTCGCCGCTTTGAAGGCGCCTGGCAGATCGGCCATGACGCCAGCGGCAGCACCTTGCTTTACGAGCTGACCGTTCAAGGCTGCGTCGGCATGCCGATCGCGCTGATCGAGCAACGCTTGCGCGACGATCTCGCCGCCAACCTGCGGGCCGTGCAGCAGGAAGCTCTCAGACGCTCGCGCGCCGCAGCTTGAGGCCACGAACCGTTCGAAACGGTTCCAGCCAAAAACCTGAATCGCATTCAGCCGAACACGTCATTAAGCCATCAGAGCTGCTGGTGCGCCCTGGTGACGGCAATACCCCCAAGGGGATTCGAACCCCTGTCGCCTCCGTGAAAGGGAGGTGTCCTAGGCCTCTAGACGATGGGGGCGAGGCCGCAGCGGTCAGGCCGATCAGGCCTCTGCTGCTGAACAGGAACGTACGGGTCAGGGTGACCCTTCGTCAAGGCTCGCAGGTCCGCTCTGGCCTTGCCAGACCGGCACCGTGAAATGGAAGCAGGCACCCTCGCCTGGCTCTGAAACCACCCAGATGCGGCCGCCGTGCACCTCGGCGATGCGCCGGCACACCGAGAGGCCCACACCAAAGCCTGCGGTGGTGGTGGAGGTCTGGGGCAAACGCACCCGATCTTGAAAAATGCGCTGCTGCTCGGCTTCAGGAATACCCGGTCCGCTGTCGCAAACGCTCACCTGCACCCACTGGCTGGTGCGGTGCAGCAGGGTCAGCGACACCTCGCCGCGTTCCGGGGTGTACTTGAGAGCGTTCTCCAGCAGGTTGAGCAGCACCTGGCGCATGCGCCGCTGATCAGCAAACACATCGGGCAGATCAGCTGGAATGTCGGTGACGAGCCGGAGGCGGCGTCCCACCCACAGCTTTTCAAGTTCAAGAATCGCCTCGGCTGCCACCTTGCCCAGGGCCAGACGCTGCGGATTGAACAGCGCCTCCCAGCGGGTCGTGCCGACTTCGAGCAAATCCTGCGACAAGTGCTCGATGTCATCGAGCCGTCGGGTGAGCACATCGCGAAAGCGGGGCTCATCGATCTGTCCAAGGTTGTGACTCTGCAGCGCCAACTTGGCGGCCGTGAGCGGTGTGCGCAGTTCATGGGCCACCATGCGCAGCAGCCTCTCTTGGACCCCGAGGCGCTCGATCAGCGTTTCGTTCTCTTGCCTGAGCACCAGCAGTTGATCTTCAAGCTGCAGTTCGCGCTGGCTGCGGCTGCCGTCCACTTCGGCTGGCCGCAGGGTCATGCCAAGCCCGGTGACCACCTGCAGCTGTTGCCAACGGGGCAACCAGGTGCGCAGCCGCTGGCTAATGCCATGGCCCGCAAACACCTGCTTGGGCAAAGGTGAGAGCTTGATCAGGGCTGGGGTCGCCACCAAGCGGTGCAACTCAAGCAACTGAGGTTGCTTGGCGGGATCGGCAATCTCGAAACTGATTTCAAAACCGAAGTCCTCGCTCTGTAGTGCCGTGACGAGCTGGCGCAAATCAGGCGAGGCCAGGTGGTAATTGGTCGCCACCAGCAACAACTTGAGCTCCTGACGCTCGCCGTCCTGGCGATCGTCCGCAGTCTTAGGGCTTGGGGCAGAGGCGCTCACGCGACACACCTTATGGAGATTTGCCGTGAAAAGACGGCATTGCGACACACAACCTCTGGCCCCCTGTTGCATCCATGGCTAGACAGGAGTGCTGGATGTCCCCGTGCCTGAGCATGGCTTCAACCCATGAGCTCAGCCAGCGGATCCACCCCGCGGCTGGGCCCCAAGCAGGGATGCCACCAAGCCGCATCCGCCTCGACAGCAGCCTGCGGCGCTGGTTCTCGCGCAACCTGGGCCTGTGGCGTTCACGGCGGTTGTATTTCTTTGCTGATGGCGACGTGTTGCGCGTCGACATGATGCTGCGGGTCGAGAGCTTCAGCGAACCGATCGAAGGTGACGCGGCCTATCGCTTCAGCTGGTGGCCCGAGCAGGAGTTCGATTTTTTCGAGAAAAAACCGCGCTATGTGCCGACCGGCACCATGGAGGCCTACCTCTGCGGACACCAGCTGCGCCGCAGCCGCGGCTATCTGTGCGGCAGCCCCACCAAGAGCCAGATCCGCCAGGTCGATGAACACGAAGTGGTGTTCGAATCCCACTATCAAGAATGGGACATCCTTGAGCACATTCGCCTGGTGGACCAGGACCGCTACCGGGCCCGCTCGATCTACAGCTGGAAAGACGGTGTGCTGGAGCTGGCTGAAACCCATCATGAAATCAGGGTTGAAGAGGCCGGCGCACCGCTGCCATGAGGGCGCGCTTGCCCGATACAGCAGCATGGATGTGTTGTTGCCTGTTTTCGCCTTGACGCTGCTGCGCCGCATGGCCCCCTTTGTGGTGGCACCCCTGCTGACCCTGCCCCTGCTGGTGGCGCCGACTGCGGCCTGGGCAGCACCAGCCACCGAAGCCGAGATGAATCTCTACACCCGCATCGCCGCGGTGAATGTCTGCATCGCTCGCGCCGCTGGGGTCGAGTTCGACAAAGCCGTCGGCATTGCCGGTGAAACCATTGCCCAGCTGATCCAGGGCCAGCATGGCGGCGTGATCCAGCAGGTCGGCACCAAACCGCTGAGCCTCGATGATCTGCGCAAAGGCTCGATCAACTCAGCGGTGCTCGGAGCGGTCGAGGTTTGCCCCAAAGAGGTTCCCGCCGACATCATGAAGCGGGTGCAGGAAGCGCTCAACCGCAGCGGTGACAAAGCCGCCCCGGCAAGCAAGCCGGCAGCCACCCCGGCTGCCAAGCCTGCTGCAACCCCAGCCGCCAAACCTGCCGCTGCAACACCTGCCGCCAAGCCCTGAGCCCTGAGCCACCTCGAGCGATGAGCACCGTGCGCCTTGCCGATTACCGCCCGGCGCCCTACTTGCTAAGCCGCACCGACCTGACGGTGCGGCTGTATGGGGATCATGCCCTGGTCGAAGCGCAACTGAGTTTTGCGCCCAACCCAGAGGCCAAGGCGGCCAATGGGTTGGGCGCTGCCAATGCCCCTGGCCAGCCGCTTTGGCTTGCAGGGGTTGCGCTGACACTTGAGTCACTGCAGATCGATGGTTGCGCTCTTGCTCCTGAGGCCTATGAGGTGGAGGCCGAAGGGCTGACGATCAAAGCCCCACCAGCGGCTCCATTTGTGCTGCAAAGCCAGGTGCGGATCGAGCCGCACAGCAACACCACGCTGGAAGGCCTGTACGTCAGCGGGGGGCTGTTCACCACCCAATGCGAAGCCGAAGGATTCCGGCGCATCACCTTTCACCCCGACCGACCTGATCTGCTGAGCCGCTTCAGGGTGCGCATCGAGGCAGACCAAAACAGCTGCCCCGTGCTGCTGAGCAATGGCAACTGCATCGAAAGCGGCCCGCTCGCTGAGGGGCGCCACTACGCCATCTGGGACGATCCATTCCCCAAGCCCTCCTATCTGTTTGCCTTGGTCGCCGGCGTTCTTGAAGAGCGCAGGGAGCGCTTCACAACGACGAGCGGCCGCAGCGTGCAGCTTCGCCTTCACGTCGAGCCAGGCGACCTTGCCTACACCGACCATGCGATGGCATCGCTCAGACGGGCCATGCGCTGGGACGAAGAGCGCTACGGACTCGAATACGACCTCGATGAATACAACATCGTTGCTGTGCGCCATTTCAACATGGGCGCCATGGAGAACAAAAGCCTCAATATCTTCAACTCAAAATTGGTGCTTGCCGACCATGAAACGGCAACCGATGGCGAACTCGAGCGGATCGAGAGCGTCATCGCCCACGAATACTTTCACAACTGGACCGGCAACCGGATCACCTGCCGCGACTGGTTCCAGCTATCCCTGAAAGAAGGGCTGACGGTGTTTCGCGATCAGAGCTTCACAGCTGATCTGCATGGTGCTGCCATCAATCGCATCGAGAATGTGTCGATGCTGCGCAACACGCAATTCAGAGAAGATGCCGGCCCAACCGCGCACCCTGTGCAGCCAGATGCCTACCAGGCCATCGACAACTTCTACACGACGACGATCTACGAAAAAGGATCAGAAGTCATCCGCATGCTGCACACGCTGCTGGGCGAGGAGACATTCATGCGTGGCATGGCTCTCTATGTGAGTCGTCACGATGGATCCGCTGCCACCTGCGACGACTTCGTGCGCGCCATGGAGGATGCCGCCACCTTGGCCTGGGATGCAGCACACGACACAAGTCCTGGGCGCCGCTTCGATTTTGCCCAGTTCAAGCGCTGGTACCACCAGGCCGGCACCCCGGTGCTGCAGATCCAGCGGCATTGGGACGGGTCGTGCGGCGAGCTGGAGCTCCACATCCGCCAACACACCCCGCCCACGCCAGGCCAGCCCCACAAAGACGCCGTGGTGATTCCACTGGTGCTCGGCCTGGTGGGGCAAGGGGGCGAGCCATTGCCCGTGCAACTCGAGGGCGAAAGCCCTGAGAGGGCGCAGGCCCAGGACCTACCGCCCAGCTGGGGGCGCCAGAGCCGCCTGCTGGTGATGGATCAGCCCGAGGTGCAGCTGCGCTTGTGCGGGCTGCCCAAGCAGCACCACCCACCAGCGTTGTCCCTGCTGCGGCAGTTTTCAGCGCCGATCAAGCTTGATCTGGGCCGTCCTGTGGCTGAACTGGTGCATCTGCTGGCCCACGACAGCGACCCGCTCGCCCGCTGGGATGCCGCCCAGCTGCTGCTCAAGCGCGCCGTGCTGGCCCGCAGCCAGGGGCAACACGATGCCCAGCTCGAAGAGGAGCTTGGCGATGCCTTTGGGCACATCCTCAATGACCCCTCGCTCTCGCAGGCCAGCAAGGCTCTGCTGCTGAGTCTGCCGGGCCAGCCCGAGCTCGAAGACGCTGCCCAAAACGCTGGGCTCAAGCCTGATCCACCTGAGCTGTTTGCTGCCGCCCAGGCCTTGCGGCAGGGCTTTGGCCAAGCCCTTGAAACCACCTTGCTGCAGCAGCTTGAGGCCTGCCAAGCCGAATGGAACCAGAGTTGGCCTCAAGGACAAGGTGATCGCAGGCTGAGCGGACTGATCTGGGCCTGGCGCGCTGCTGCCGGCGACGCGGCAGTCATCGCCCAGGCGCGAGCCGCGGTCGATGGGGCATCGATGACGCTGGCCCGCTACGGGCTGGCCGCGCTGCAAAGCCATGACCGACCGGAGCGTCAGGCTGCAAGCGAAGCCTTTTATGCGCGTTGGCAGCACCGTCCGGTGATTCTGGACAGCTGGTTCGCGCTCGAAGCCTCGGCCCCCTTTGGCGATGGGCTGGCGCGGGTGCAACGGCTGCTTGAGCATCCCCGCTACGACCCCAATGCACCCAATTCGGTGCGTGCCGTGCTGGGCGGGCTGGCCGGCAATGCACCTGTGTTTCATGCAGCCGACGGCAGCGGCTACCGCTTCATGGCCCGGCAGATCGCGGCGCTCGATGCGCGCAACCCGATCACCGCCTCAAGGCTGGCCAAGGTCTTTAGCCGTTGGCGCAGCTATGGGCCAGAGCGTGCGGCGCAGATGCACAGCGCCCTATCGACGCTGGCTCAGGCTGAGCTCTCGGCCAACACCGGTGAGGTTGTGCAGCAATGCCTGGCTGCGGACGTCAACAGCTGAAGTCCGCTTGGTTCACTGACGGTGCAGCTGCGCAAAGGCGGCGCGCCGCGCCGCGCCGCCCTCGGGCCCGGCATGCTGTCCCCAAAGCCCTTCCCAATAGAAATAGATCACCCCATGGCCGCGGGCAAAGCTGAGCCGCGTTGTCTCTGAGAGCACCTGCATCGTTGGGGTGCGCCCGCCAAAGCCGGCGAGGATACCGATCTCAACCGGCATGCCCCAGCCCTTGGCTTTGACCAACGCAGGTTGGTTGAGGTCTCGGGCAAAACCAGCCACCGAAAAGGCGTAGTTCTGCACCACCAGATCGTCGATCAGGCTGCCAACAGCCCACAGCTCCCAGTCCTGCAGCCAAAGGTTGTAAGCCGAGCGAAACGGCCCTGGCGACAAACTGATCACGGTCGGCGGCGGCAACGTTCGGCGCAGTTCCCGCAGCAGACTGGTGAGCTGCTGACGCCGCCAACGCATCCAGGCGCGGTCTGTGAAATCGTCCGGGGGTTCACGGCCGGTTTCGCTGCTGTAGAGCGCGCGGGTGTAGGCGTCGTAGCCGAACTGCACGGGCCAGGCGAAATGGTCATCGAGCTGGATGCCATCGAGACCGCAGCGGCGCACGATCTCGCTGACCAGGCCAACGAAGCGTTGCCGCACGCCGGGGTGGGCTGGGTTGAGCCAGGCCATGGGCTTGCCATGCAGTTCCATGGTGGTGCTGCCGTCGCGCCGAGCCAGCAGCCACTCAGGATGGCGCTGCACCACCTCGGCATCGGCAGGCTCCATCAACCCGTATTCGAACCAGGGAATCACCTGCATGCCGCGGCGATGGGCGGCATCGGCCATGCGGCAGATCGGATCCAGCCCGGCACCCGAGCGAGCCAATGCCGGCTCAAGCGGGGCAAAGCTCGAGCGGTGAAACGTGGTACCCCGGCTCCACACATTGGGATAGAGCGTGTTGAAACCGGCCTCGGCCAGTTCGGCCACCGCGCGCTCAATGCGCCTGGCGTCGTAGTACAGAGGGCTGGGGCTGTTGGTGAGCCAAACGCCCACCCGGCGGCGCGGATTGGGGATCGCAACGCGCCGGGGTGAGGTCGTCGCTGCTGCTGAGGGTTCGGCCTGCACAGGCGGCAGTTGCGGCTGGGCCCGCAGCTGAACTGCCGGCACGAGCATGGCCAAGGCACTCAGCAGGACTGCTGTTGAACGGGCGAGCCGCACCCGTTTCAGCGAAACATCGAGCTCACCGAGCTCTCGTCATGAATGCGCCAGATCGCTTCGCCCAGCATGTTCGCCACGGAGAGCACTTGAAGCTGCGGGAAGCGGCGCTCATCGCTCAGCGGGATGCTGTTGGTGACGATCACCTCTTCAAACAACCCCGGTGCTGACAGGCGCTCGATCGCCGGCGGTGAAAACACCGCATGGGTGGCACAGGCCAGCACCCGGGTGGCGCCACGTTCGCGCAGCAGGCGCGCCCCGGCACAAATCGTGCCGCCGGTGTCGATCATGTCGTCGATCAAGACCGCCGTCTTACCGGCCACATCACCGATCACGGTGAGGCTTTCGGCAACGTTGTGACCGCTGCGGCGTTTGTCGATGATCGCCAGGGGCGCATCGTTCATTTGCTTGGCGAAGCCACGGGCACGGGCCACGCCGCCGACATCGGGCGAGACCACCACCACCTCACCGAGATCACGGGTGCTGAGGTAGTCGACCAGCACTGGTGATCCGTAAATGTGATCGCAGGGGATGTCGAAGTAACCCTGGATCTGGTTGGAGTGCAGATCCATGGCCAGCACCCGGTCGACACCTGATTTGGTGAGCAGATTGGCGACGAGCTTGGCGGTGATCGACTCGCGCCCGGCGGTCTTGCGGTCGGCGCGGGCGTAGCCGTAGTAGGGGATCACCGCTGTGATCTGACGGGCCGAGGCACGCCGGCAGGCATCCACCATGATCAGCAGCTCCATCAGGTGATCATTCACCGGAGCGCAGGTGGGCTGGATCAGGAAGACATCGCAGCCGCGGATCGATTCCTGGATCTGGATGTACAGCTCACCGTCTGCGAAACGCTTGATCACCCTGGGGCCATCGGGCACACCGAGGTAGGCAGCAATCTCAGCGGCCAACTCAGGATTGGACGTGCCGCTGAACAACCGCAGCCGCCGCGCATCGTGCTGGGCGGCGAGCTGCTGGGTTGGTTGCGCGGTCTGCGCCGGCCGATCAGCGGTGATGAACTGGGTCACGGCGGGCGCAGCCGATGGAGCTCATGCCCGATCGTAGAAGCGTGCCGTCCCCTGTGAGCAACGCAGCCATGTCCACCACCGCTGCTGCCCTTGTGCTGCTGTGTTGCGGCGATCCAGACCAGATCGGGGCTCTGCAGGCTGCAGCCGCCTTGCCCGTGGCGAGCCTGCTGAACCTGCCCCTTGAGAGGGGCCTGCAGGCGCCAACCAGCCTCTCCAACCCCCAACAGGCTCTGGCGGCCCTGCCCGTGGCATGCCTGGCCCCCCTTGGGGTTGACGCCGGCATGCCGCTGGGGGGGCATGGGCATTGGGCCGAGCAGCTGGGGGCAGCACGCCAATGCTGCCTGCTGCTGGTGAGCGCTGAGCAGCTCAACAGCGGTGTGGCAGCAGCGACCACGGCCCTGCTGCAGCACTGGCAGGTGCCGCTGCTGGGGTTAATCCAATGGAGCGCCCCCTGGAATGGTGAAGCCAGACGACGCGATGGTCTGCCCTGGCTCGGCTGGCTCGAGGCTGACGCCAGCACGACTGGCGAATCTGCTGCGGCGCTCAGCGACGCTGCGCGCCTGCGCTGGCAGATGCTGGCAGCTGAACGGCGCTGAACCTGCTGCCTACAACGACTCCTGCCAGGCGGGCAGGCCCTGGGGCAGCGGCGCCAACTGACGCAGCTGCTTGTGGCGCTGATCAGCGGGCTCAAGTGGCAGCTCGCTGACCTCAAGGGCATCGGGCTGGGCCAGGCCCGCCGCCAGCAAGCTGAGCAGTTCGCCCTCGCTGAGGTTGCTCTTGGAGTCGCTGAGCACAAGCCGGGCCAACGAGGCCAGCTGGCTCAAGCGATCCGCTTGCACCAGTTCGCGCATCAAGCTGCGCAACAACTGCTGCTGTTGCTGACGGCGTCCCGCCTCACCAGCGGCAGGGTCGCGGTAACGCACCATCTGCTCGACCTGCTCGCCATCGAGGCGCTGCAGACCCGCCTGCAGATCAATGCTGAGTTTTTGGCTGCGGTCGCTGTAGCGCATCGCCCGCGGCGGGCTCACATCGAGCGCGCCCATGGCATCAATCAACTGACGCAGACCCTGACGCCCGATCACCACATAACGATCGGGCTGTCCGGGGGGCAAGGCCACCAGCTCGCGCACCGCATCGGCCACCAGGGCCACCCCGCCCTGGCGGTACAGCCCGCCAAGGGCCTGGGGCTTCTTCTGGCCTGGCAGCTGCACGGCCGCTTCGATCGGCAACTCGAGCAGCTGCAGCGGCCCGGCAGGTTGCACCCGCAGCAGCAGCAGCGCATCGCTGTTGGCTGGCCCAGCTGGAGCAGCCCCGTTGCGCGGATCGCCCGGGCGCTCAGCGTCAATGCCGATCAGCAGCACTGTCACAGCGCGGGTGGGGGGCTTGGCCAGATCCGCGATGCTGGCTGTGGTGTTGGGCTGCAGCGAGCGGTCTGCCCGCGGCCAGAGCAGGGCCAGGGCCGCCAAGCCCAAAGCCACGCCACAACCCGCAGAGGCCAAGCGCAGAGCAGCGCGGCGGCGGCGCACAGAGCTGGGCACTGAGCTGGGCACGGGGCGAGGCTGCATCAGATCAAGGCTGAGCGCCCACTTTGGCCCAAGGTGGCGGGGCAGCCAGCCAAGCGATACGACCGATAACTTGGACACCGACTTGCGGCAGCTGCACTCTTGCCTGGCCCCACCACCTCACTGCAGCCGCACGAGCGGGCTCGCCCTTTGGCCAAGGGCAGCACCTACCCCGCCAAGGACCTGTGCAGCCAATGCGGCCTGTGCGACAGCCGCTGGGTGGCGTACGTGCGCCAGGCCTGCGCCTTTTTGAACCAGCAGTTCGACGCCATGGAGGCGCGGGTGCATGGCCGCAGCCGCGACCTGGGCAACGAGGACGAGCTGTATTTCGGTGTGCAGCAGCGCATGCTCACCGCCCGGCTCAAGCAGCCCCTCGAAGGTGCCCAGTGGACCGGCATCGTCAGCCGGCTGGGGGTGCGCGCCCTCGAGACCGGTCTGGTCGATGCGGTGCTGTGCGTTCAGCAGAGCGAGCACGATCGCTTCACCCCGGTGCCGGTGCTGGCCCGCACGCCCGATGAGGTGCTGGCGGCGCGGGTCAACAAACCGACCCTCTCGCCCAACCTGGAGGTGCTCGAGCAGCTGCCGGGCAGCGGCATCCAACGGCTGCTGGCGATCGGCGTGGGCTGCCAGATCCAGGCTCTGCGCGCCGTCGAAGCCACCCTGCCGCTTGAGCAGCTGTATGTGCTGGGGCTGCCCTGCGTCGACAACGTCAGCAGAGGCGGGCTCCAGACCTTTCTCGAGAGCGCGGTCAGCTCACCGGAGACGGTGGTGCACTACGAGTTCATGCAGGACTTCCGCATTCACTTCAGGCACAGCGATGGCCGCGAAGAGACGGTGCCGTTTTTCGGGCTCGACACACCGAAGCTCAAGGACGTCTTTGCCCCCAGCTGCCTGAGCTGCTTCGACTACACCAATGCAGGTGCTGATCTGGTGGTGGGCTACATGGGAGCCACCTTTGGCCGCCAGTGGATCACCGTGCGCAACGACCGCGGCGCCGAGCTGTTGGCCCTGGTCGAAGACGAGCTCGATACCGCCCCAGTGAGCAGCAAGGGCGACCGGCGCGCCGCTGTGCAGCAGGGCATCGACGCCTACGACAAGGCGCTCAAGCTGCCGATGTGGCTGGCCAGGCTGGTGGGTTGCGTGGTCAACGCCGTGGGGCCAAGGGGGCTGGAGTATGGCCGTTTCTCGATCGATTCACACTTCACCCGCAACGCGCTGTGGGTCCGTCGTCACCATGGGGAGATGGCGGACCGGCACATCCCAGCCTTTGCGCAAAAGATCATCAGCCGCTACCGGCTGCCGGCCCTGTGAGCCGCCGCCGTGCTGGTGTGCTGCTGCATGTCAGCGCGCTACCGGGTTCCCAGGGTTGCGGCAGTTTTGGCCAGGCCGCCCACGACTGGATCAGCCTGCTGGGCCGGCGCGGCATCGGGGTCTGGCAGGTGCTGCCGCTGGCCCCGGTCGACGGCACAGGCTCGCCCTACAGCTCACCCAGCGGCTCGGCGCTCAACCCACAACTGTTGGATCTGCCTGCTCTGGTGCAGGAGGGATGGCTGAGCGTGCAGCTGCACAAGCCAGATCCCACCGAGCTGGCTGCCGCGCTGAGCCGCCAATGGCGGCAGGCCAGCAGCCCTGAACAACAGCGGGCCTTTGCCCGTTGGCGACATCGCCAGCGCCACTGGCTCAACGACCACTGCCGCTACGCCGTCATCAAACGGCTTGAAGGCAACCAGCCTTGGTGGCACTGGAGTGCCCCACTGGCGCAGCGGCAAAGCGCAGCCCTGCGGCGTCTGGATCGCGAGCATGCCAGCGACCTTCTGGCCGAAGCGCTGCTGCAATGGCATCTGCAGCGGCAATGGCGCCGCCTGCAACAGCACGCCCAGCGTTGCGGGGTGCAGCTGGTGGGCGATCTGCCCTTTTACGTGGCCCATGACAGCGCTGATGTGTGGAGCCAGCGCGGCCTGTTTGCCCTTAGCTCTACAGGTCAGCTGATTGAGCAAAGCGGGGTGCCCCCTGACTACTTCTCAAGCACCGGCCAGCTGTGGGGCACGCCCGTCTACCGCTGGGGAGCGCATTGGCGTACTGGTTTTCGCTGGTGGGTGCAAAGGCTGCTGCGCCAGCTCGAGCTGTTTGATCTGCTCCGCCTCGATCACTTCAGAGCGCTGCAGGCCTACTGGAGCGTCCCCGGCGCGGCCCCCACAGCAGAGCACGGCCGCTGGAGACGCTCACCGGGCGGGCCGCTGCTGGCGCTGTTGTGGCTTGCCTGCGCCACCCGCGGCCTGCTGCTGAAGGGCCGGCGCCTGCCCCTGATCGCCGAAGACCTGGGGGTGATCACCCGCGGTGTCGAGTGGCTGCGCGATGGCTTTGCCCTGCCCGGCATGAAGATCCTGCAGTTCGCCTTCGATGGCGATCCGGCCAATGCCTACCTGCCGGCCAATTACAAGGGCACCCGCTGGGTCGTCTACACAGGCACCCACGACAACGCAACCACCCTGGGCTGGTGGCAGCAGCTTGATCAGGGCAGCCGCGAGCACGTCGCCCAAGCCCTCGGCAGCGCCGTGCACGCACCGGGATGGCAACTGGCTGAACTGGCCCTGCGCTCGCAGGCCGAGCTTGTGGTGGTACCCCTGCAAGATCTGCTGGAGCTGGGTGATGAAGCTCGCTTCAACACCCCCGGCACCGCCAGCGGCAACTGGTGCTGGCAACTGAGCCAGCCGATCAGCAGCCTCGAGGGGACGCTGAAGGGTTACGGCGAATTGGCGGCGGCCGCCGGTCGCGGCGGCCAGCTGTAGCGACCGGCCGCATCTGGCTTGAGCGGCGTGCCGTTCCAGCGCACGCCAACGGCGGCAGCGCCAGGCGGATCAAGCGCCAGCGTCAACGGCGGGGTGAGCGGCAGCACCAGCTCGCCTGAGCCAGCCTGCAGATTGGTGCGCAGCCCATTGGCGGCCTCCAGGCTCAAGCGCGCCGGACGGCTCAAGCTCAGCTCCAGCACACCCGGCGCCGCAGTGCGGTCCTGATCAACGGCCTGGCGGCGCGCCAGTGCCAGGCCCTGGCTGCTGCGGGCTTGGGCCAGAGGGCGCAGCTCGGGATACACCTGCAGCAGCAGCTCAGATCCCACCGGCGGCAGGCGTTTGACCGCCGCCTCTGAAAGCGGTGGTATGGGGTTGAGCGCATGGACCCCGCGGGCAGCCAGACGCCGCTGTTCAAGATTGAGGCCGTACAGCAGCGCCAACAGCAACGCTGCGTAGGCGGCCGTTCCCTGCCAGCTGGTGAACAGCTCCACCGACAGCAAGGGCAGCCGCGATGCTGTTGTTGCGCGCGAAGCGGCGTTGGTCTGAGGCGCTAAGACCGCCGATCGCAGAGCGCCGGGTTCGAGCTCGAGGTATCGCTCGAGCAACGGCAGCATTGTTCGCAAATAAGCCGCTTCGGGCAAACGATCAAGCCAGCCCCGCTCGAGCGCTTCGAGCACCGGCGTGCTGATCAGGGTTTCTGAGGCCAGCTGGCGTAAACCAAGGCCGCGGGCCTCGCGCGCCTGCCGCAGCAGGCTGCCCACCTCAAGCAACGGATCCGCCGTTTCAGCAGAACGATCAGCGGGCGCAGCTGTCGCCTTGCGCTTGCGGCGGCGCAGCCGATCCAACCAAGTGCGCGTCACAGAGCCAACCATGGCTCCCATTCTTGTGGGTCGAGGCGCCGCCAGCGCCCCTCGGGTAGATCGCCCAGCACCAGATCACCAATTGCGCAGCGCTGCAGATCCAGCACCGGATGCCCCAGCAGTTCAGCCGTGCGGCGAATCTGGCGGTAGCGGCCCTCGCGCAACACCAGCTCGAGCAGGCAGCGATCGCCCTGCTGCTCAAGCAGTTGCAGCTGCACCGGCTGGGTGCTGCGGCCATCGAGCGGCACCCCGGCGCGCCAACGCGCCAGTGCAGCGGCACTGGGCCTGCCGCGCAGCCACACCCGATAGGTCTTGCGATGCCCATAGCGCGGATGGGTGAGCCGCAGCGTCAGCTCGCCGCTGTTGCTGAGCAGCAGAGCCCCGCGGCTCGCCAAATCGAGCCGCCCAACCGGGTGAAGCCCTTGCCCCTGGCGCAGCTCAGGCGGCAGCAGATCGAGCACGGTGGGCCGGCCTTCGGGATCGTGGCAACTGCACACAACACCGGCAGGCTTGTTGAGCAGCAGCACAAGCGGGGCCATCACCGCGTCAATGGGGCGACCATCAACGCAAATGCGATCGAGGTGCGGATCGGCGCGATCGCCCAGCACAGCCGGCTTGTCGTTGACCGCAACCCGGCCGGCACGCAGCAGTTCTTCGGCGCGCCTACGCGAGCACACGCCGGCGGCAGACAGCAGTTTTTGCAGGCGCTCTGCCGCCATGTACGCACCAACAACCCAGAGCTAGAGACCATCTTGACGGCTGAAAATCCGTGGTACGGTTGCGAAACACATTGGTTTCGTAAAACCACGCAGCCATGGTTGCCGCGCCTCTAACACCGGTCACCAGCGCCCCAGCAGGCGACGCCGACCTGGTGCGCAGCTACCTGCGCGACATCGGCCGTGTTCCCTTGCTC
>JBMSMG010000041.1:0-14763 GCA_049421025.1 Prochlorococcaceae cyanobacterium
CTGTTGCGCTTGGCCATCGCTCAGCATGCCGGCGGTGACGCAGGCCTCGAGCCCCAGCTCGCGCACGCCCCGCACCATCGCGAGCATGGCGTCAAATGGAGCGCCGTCGCGAATCTCGCGCCAGGCCCAGCCCATGCAGAAGCGGTGGGCGCCAGCTTCTTTGGCGGCGCGGGCGCGCGCCAGTACCGGTTCGACCTGCAGGGCCAGATCGTCGCGGCCGCCCACGTCGCTGCTGTGGTGCATCGACTGGGGGCAGTAGGCGCAGTCCTCTTCGCAGCCGCCTGTTTTGACGCTCAGCAATGAGGCCAGCTGCACGCGGTAGCCCGGGTTGGCTTCGCGGTGCACGGCCTGGGCCTGCCACAGCAACTCCATCAACGGCAGCTCAAGCAGCGCCTTGATCTCGGCTGTGCTCCAGTCGTGGCGTGGCGCAGCAGCCTGCTTGCTGGTCGTTTGGTCGGGGGTCTGGGTCGGGCTCAAGAGAGGGCTGGTGAGTGAGGCGCGGCCGCGCCGCGGGGTTTAGGCGAGGGTGGGTTCAACCCCTCCAAAGCGGCGCTGGCGGCTCTGGTAGTCGAGCAAAGCCGCCTCGAGGGCGGCTTCATCGAAATCGGGCCACAACACATCGGTGATGTGCAGCTCGGCATAGGCGAGCTGCCACAGCAGAAAGTTGCTGATCCGCTGCTCACCGCTGGTGCGGATCAGCAGGTCGGGATCGCGCTCGCCGGCGGTGTGCAGCTCGGCGCTAAAGAGTGCTTCATCGATGGCAGCAGGATCGAGCTCGCCCCGTGCAGAGCGCTCGGCCAGATGGCGGGCGGCGCGCACCAATTCGGCGCGACCGCCGTAGTTGGTGCACACGTTGAAGTGAATGCCGCTGTTGGCTGCGGTGCGCTCGGTGGCGTCGGCGATCAGCTGGCGCAGCCCCGCGGGCAGCGGCTCCAGGTCGCCCAGAAAGCGAATGCGCACCTGCTCGCGCTCAAGGGCCTCAAGCTCGCGGGCCAGCACCCGCTCAAACAGGGTCATCAAAAAAGTGACCTCTTCGCCGGGGCGGTTCCAGTTTTCGGTCGAGAAGGCATAGGCGGTCAAAGCACCGATGCCCCAGTCGCTGCATAGCCGCAGGGTGCGCTTGAGCGCTTCAACGCCTTCGCGGTGGCCCATCACCCGGGGCAGGCCGCGGCGGCGCGCCCAACGGCCATTGCCATCCATGATCACGGCCACATGGCCAGGCAGCCGCGCCGCATCGAGCGAGGCCGGAATGGCGTGCTTGGCTCGGGCCAGGTTGGTCGCCAGGGCGCGACTCATCCGCGTGATTCTGACGTGTCCTTGGATACGCTACGCCCTGCGGGCAAGGCCAACGCCTCGCTCAGCAGATCGTGCAGGCGGCTGCTGGTGATCGGCCGCTCTAGGCGGCCCTGGCTCGCCAGTGACAGGGTGCCTGTTTCCTCAGACACCACAATCGCCAGGCAGCGGTCAAAGCGCTCGGTCAGCCCCAGCGCTGCCAAATGGCGGGTGCCATAGCGGTTGATGCCCTGGCGCGAGAGCGGCAGGATCACCCCGGCCGCCACGATGCGGTTGGCTTTGACCAGCACCGCACCGTCGTGCAGGGGGGTGTCGCTGGCAAACAGGTTGAGCAGCAGATCCACCGAGAGCTGGCCATCGACGGTGATGCCCGGATTGAGGAAGTCTTCGGGCCGCAGATCGCTGCCCAGATCCACCACAATCAAAGCGCCGCGGCGCATCTGCGACAGCCGTCCTGCTGCCTCGCTGAGGGTTGCCACCGAGCCAGAAGCCAGCTGATCGCGGCTGCGATCACCGAACAGCACCCGCAGGCGGCCGGTGCCGAGCAGCTCCATCAGCCTCCGAAGTTCCCCTTGCCAAAGAATCGCTAGCGCCAGGCTGCAGGCCAGAACCAGCGCATCGACCAGCTTGCTGGTCAGCGGCAGATTGGCGTAGCGCTGCACCACCCAGGCCAGCGCCACCAACATCAAGTAGCCGCGCAGCAGCCATAAGGTGCGTGCTTCGGTGACCCGGCCCAACAGCAACACGCCCAGGCCTATGGCGCAGAGCAGGTCGAGCAGCAGACGGGGGTCGATGGTGAAACTGCCGGCCCGCTCTGGGATCCGGCGCAAACAACGTTGCTATTTAGGTTATCGGTGAGAGGCGCGCCGGCAGCACGTCGTAGCGCAGTAAGTCCTCCGGCTGCTCGCGCCGTTGCACCAGTTCGGCGACCCCATCGCCGACCAGCACGGCGGCGGGTCGGGGGATGCGGTTGTAGTTGGAGCTCATCGAGGCGTTGTAGGCCCCGGTGGCAAACACCGCCAGCACATCGCCTGGTTTGGCTTGCGGCAGGGCAAGGTCCTTCAGCAGCACATCACCCGATTCGCAGTGTTTGCCTGCCACCGTGACGTTGTCGCTCGCCGCGGCGGTGGGCCGCTCGGCCAGTACCGCGGTGTACTGCGATTGATAGGTGATCGGCCGTGGGTTGTCGCTCATGCCGCCATCGACCGAGACGTAGGTGCGGATCCCAGGGATCGTTTTGCAGCTACCGATCGAATACAGGGTCACCCCGGCGGTGGCCACCAGCGAGCGGCCGGGTTCGCACAGCAGCCGCGGCAGCTCTAGGCCGCGCGCCTGGCAGGCGCTCACCACGGCCTCGGCCACGGTCTGCACCCAGGCCTGAATGCTCGGCGGGTCATCGCTTGTCACGTAGCGAATACCCAGGCCGCCGCCCACATTGAGGTCTTCGACGGGGTGGCCGAGGCGGCGCGCCAGGGCCAAAGCATCAGCCATCACGCCAGCTAGATCACTGTGGGGCTGCAGTTCAAAAATCTGCGAGCCAATGTGGGCGTGCAGTCCGCACAGGCGCCCCCACGTGCAGCTCTGCAGATGCTTGAGCACGGTTTCAAGCTGATCGGGATCAAAGCCGAACTTGCTGTCGAGATGGCCGGTGCGGATGTACTCGTGCGTGTGGCACTCAATGCCAGGGGTAAAACGCAGCATCAGCCGCACAGGCTGGTTCAGCTCAGGGGCCAGCTCGGCCAGTAACTCGAGATCACGCCAGTTGTCGGCCACCACGGTGACGCCGTGGCTGGCGGCCAAGGCGAGCTCCTCTTTTGATTTGTTGTTGCCATGCAGCACGATCCGCTCGGCGGGCATGCCCCCTTGCAAAGCCGTGAGCAGTTCACCTGCCGAAACCGCATCGAGGCCCAGGCCCTCGCTGGCCACCACGGCGCTGATCGCCAGCGAGCTGTTGGCTTTGCTGGCATACAGAGCCAGTGCGCGTCCCGGGTAGTGCACTGCCAGGGCCTCGCGGTAGGCGCGGCAGGTGGCCCGCAGGGTGGCCTCATCGAGCACATACAGCGGTGTGCCATAGGTGCGGGCCAGTTCGCTGAGGGTGCATCCGCCCACCATCAGCTCGCCGTCGGCATCGAGGCTGGTGCCCAGGGGGGTGAGGTTGCGGTTGGGGCTGCTCAGGTCCTGCCCCTGCTCATAGGGAGCCGCCTTCACAGGGGGCTGGCTGGAGATCACCATGGCAGGGGTGGCGCGAACCGCGGCAAAGCATGAATGTACGGAACCCTCTTGTGGCGCCGCTGCTTCCTGCGCACCTCAAGGCTGTGCAGACGCTGGATCAACGCGCGCTGGGTGGCTTCTGGAGTACCTCCCAATGGCAGGTCGAGTTGGCGGAGCCGCGCCGGCCGGGTTTGGGTCTCTGGCTCGATGATGCGCTGGTGGCCATGGCCAGCGGCTGGCTGGTGGTTGATGAGTTGCACATCACCCTGGTGGCGAGCGATCCTGCCCATCGCCGGCAGGGGCATGCCCGTTGCGTGCTCGCCGCGCTGCTGCAGTTGGCAGCGGCGCAGGGGGCCGAGCGCGCCACCTTGGAAGTGGCCGCCGGCAACACTGCCGCCTGCGGGCTCTATGCCGCGTTGGGGTTCAAGAGCGCCGGGGTTCGTCGCGCTTACTACCGCAATGGAGACGATGCCCTGATCCAATGGCGTGGGCTTGAGCCAACACCACAGCAAAACAGGTAGGGGAAACCGACATTTTTTGTCGACTAATCCCGCAACTTTTTGCTGCTGATGTACAACGAGAAGTGCTCAGAAGCCAATGGTTGCAGCACGTCTGATTGCTTTTTGCGGCGGTTCACACCACCCCGCTCAACCCTGATAGGTTGGAACCATCAAGCGTTGCCCCGGCCATGTTCGAGCGGTTTACCGAGAAGGCCATCAAGGTGATCATGCTGGCCCAAGAGGAGGCCCGCAGGCTCGGTCATAACTTCGTGGGCACCGAGCAGATCCTGTTGGGTCTGATCGGCGAAGGAACAGGTGTGGCGGCCAAGGTGCTCAAGTCGATGGGCGTCAACCTCAAGGACGCCCGCGTCGAAGTTGAAAAGATCATTGGCCGTGGTTCGGGCTTTGTTGCTGTTGAGATCCCCTTCACCCCTAGGGCGAAACGGGTTCTTGAGCTGTCGCTCGAAGAGGCCCGTCAACTGGGCCACAACTACATCGGTACGGAGCATCTGCTGCTCGGTCTGATCCGCGAAGGCGAGGGAGTCGCCGCGCGGGTGCTCGAGAACTTGGGCGTCGATCTGGCCAAGGTGCGCACCCAGGTGATCCGCATGCTCGGCGAAACCGCCGAGGTGGCCGCTGGCGGTGGTGGCGGCAAGGGCTCGACCAAAACACCCACCCTCGACGAGTTCGGCAGCAACCTCACCCAGCAGGCGTCAGACGGCAAGCTCGATCCTGTGGTCGGGCGCCAGACCGAGATCGAGCGCGTCATTCAGATCCTCGGCCGCCGCACCAAAAACAACCCTGTGTTGATTGGTGAGCCTGGTGTCGGCAAGACCGCGATTGCAGAGGGCCTTGCCCAGCGCATCAACAGTGGTGATGTGCCTGACATTTTGGAAGACAAGCGCGTTCTCACCCTCGATATCGGCCTGCTGGTGGCTGGTACCAAGTACCGCGGTGAGTTCGAGGAGCGCCTCAAAAAGATCATGGAAGAGATCCGGGGCGCGGGCAACGTGATCCTGGTGATTGATGAGGTGCACACCCTCATCGGTGCCGGTGCTGCCGAAGGCGCCATTGACGCGGCCAACATCCTCAAGCCGGCTTTGGCTCGCGGAGAGCTGCAGTGCATCGGCGCCACCACGCTCGATGAGTACCGCAAGCACATCGAGCGCGATGCGGCTCTTGAGCGCCGCTTCCAACCGGTGATGGTGGGTGAGCCCTCGGTCGATGACACGATCGAGATTCTGCGCGGCCTCAAGGAGCGCTACGAAGCACACCACAGGCTGCGCATTGCCGATGAGGCGCTGGTCGCCGCAGCCACCCTGGGTGACCGCTACATCTCCGATCGTTTCCTGCCTGATAAGGCCATCGATCTGATCGATGAGGCCGGCAGCCGCGTGCGTCTGCTCAACTCCAAGCTGCCGCCTGCCGCCAAAGAGATCGACAAGCAACTGCGCGCCGTGCAAAAAGAAAAAGAAGAGGCCGTGCGCGAGCAGGACTTCACCAAGGCTGGTGAACTGCGCGACAAAGAAGTGGAGCTGCGCGAGCAGATCCGCACGATCCTGGCGTCGCGCAAAGATGACGAACCCGCTGCCGCAGAGGCCGCTGACAGCTCTGCTGCTGAGGCGCCCCAAGCCGCTGCGGTTGAAGCCAAAGCCGAGGCTGCTGCCCAGTTGGCCGATGGTGCTGATTCGGACCGTGCGCCAGTGGTCACCGAAGAGGACATCGCCCAGATCGTCGCCTCCTGGACAGGCGTCCCGGTGCAGAAGCTCACCGAGAGCGAGTCGGTGAAGCTGCTCAACATGGAGGAGACCCTGCACCAGCGCCTGATCGGTCAGGACGAAGCCGTCAAGGCCGTCTCGCGCGCGATTCGCCGTGCCCGCGTGGGCCTGAAAAACCCCAACCGCCCGATCGCCAGCTTCATCTTCAGCGGCCCCACCGGCGTTGGTAAGACCGAGCTCACCAAGGCTCTGGCGGCCTATTTCTTCGGCAGCGAAGAGGCGATGATCCGCCTCGACATGTCCGAGTTCATGGAGCGCCACACCGTCAGCAAGCTGATCGGTTCACCTCCGGGCTATGTGGGCTTCAACGAAGGCGGTCAGCTGACCGAAGCGGTGCGCCGCCGCCCGTACACCGTGGTGCTGTTCGACGAGATCGAAAAGGCCCACCCCGATGTGTTCAACCTGCTGCTGCAGCTGCTCGAAGACGGCCGTCTGACCGACTCGAAGGGCCGCACGGTCGACTTCAAGAACACCTTGATCATCATGACCTCGAACATCGGTTCAAAGGTCATCGAGAAAGGCGGTGGCGGCCTGGGCTTCGAGTTCGGCGGCGGTGATGCTGAGGAGACTCAGTACAACCGCATCCGCTCGCTGGTCAACGAAGAGCTCAAGCAGTACTTCCGCCCTGAGTTCCTCAACCGCCTTGACGAGATCATCGTCTTTAGGCAACTCAGCCGCGACGAGGTCAAGGAGATCTCCGAGATCATGCTCAAAGAGGTCTTCTCGCGCATGCTCGAGAAGGGCATCAGCCTGTCGGTCACCGACGCGTTCAAAGAGCGCCTGGTCGATGAGGGCTACAACCCCAGCTACGGCGCCCGCCCGTTGCGCCGTGCGGTGATGCGCCTGCTCGAAGATTCGCTGGCTGAGGAGTTCCTCAGCGGCCGCATCGGCGAGGGTGACGCCGCTGTTGTCGATGTGAACGACGACAAGCAAGTCGTCATTCGCAAGCAGGGCACCGAAGCCCAGGCTGTGCCTCAGCTGGCCAGCGTCTGAGCCAAGATCAAGGCATGACCACCGCGGCCCATGCCATTGCCCCAGCACGCGTTCTGCGCGGCGAGGGTGCCTGGGCCGAGGCGCTGGATCTGATTCCAGCGCTGAGCCGCCGGCCCCTGGTGCTGGGCCGCAGCCAAGCCACAGCTGCGTTGCGCCACGAGCTGGCCGTGCAGCTGCAAACGGCGGGCCTGCAGAGCGAGCCCGCCCTGCTGCGGAGCGATTGCTGCGAGGAGGACCTGGATCCTTTGACCGAGCAGGCAGCAGCTGGGGCCGTTGATGCCGTGATCGCCGTGGGCGGCGGCAAGGTGCTCGACGGCGGCAAGCTGCTGGCCGATCGCCTGCAGCTCCCCTGCATCACGGTTCCAACCAGCGCGGCCACCTGCGCCGGCTGGACGGCCCTGGCCAATGTGTATTCGCCGGAGGGGGCGTTTCGCTACGACGTGGCGCTGTCACGCTGCCCTGAGCTGCTGGTCTTTGATCACGCGTTGGTGCGCCAGGCGCCGCCCCGCACCCTGGCCAGCGGTATCGCCGATGCGATGGCCAAGTGGTACGAAGCCTCCGTTAGCAGCGCTGGCAGCAGCGACGGCCTGATTCAACAGGCCGTGCAAATGGCCCGCGTCCTGCGTGATCAATTGCTGCTTGATGCTGAATCGGCCATGGCCGATCCCTCTGCAGAGGCTTGGAGCCGCGTGGCTGAAGCCTGCGGCCTGAGCGCCGGGCTCATCGGCGGTATCGGCGGTGCCCGTTGCCGCACGGTGGCGGCCCATGCCGTGCACAACGGCCTGACCCAGCTGAGCGCCTGCCATCACCAGTTGCATGGTGAAAAGGTGGGCTTTGGCATCTTGGTGCAGCTGCGCCTCGAAGAGGTGCTGGGCGGCAGCCAGCTGGCGGCTCAGGCGCGCCGTCAACTGCTGCCCTTTTTGGGCGCCCTTGGCCTGCCCCTGACCCTGGCAGATCTGGGCCTGGCGCAGGCCTCGTTGGCCGATCTGCAGCAGGTGTGCGACTTTGCCTGCAGGCCAGGCTCCGATCTGCACCACCTGCCGTTTGCCGTGAGTTCGGCCGATCTGCTGGCGGCTCTGGTCAGCACCACCGCCGGCCAGCTCAGCGAAGCCACGGTTTGAAGGCAGCCGCGTGACCATCGCCCCGCACCCAGCACCGGCTGGTGGTTGCCAGCTGCTCGAGCAGGCTGCCCAGACCCTGCTTGATCCGCAGGGGCGTGCCGTTGCCGCGGCCGTGCAGTGGTGGGATCTGCCCGCCCTTGGCGCCGCTGACCTGCGTTGGCCGGTGGCCGTCTTCGCACCTCAAGACGCCGCCGGCACTGACCAGGAACCCGTGCTGCTGCTGCATGGCTTTGACAGCTCATGTCTTGAGTTCAGGCGACTGGTGCCCTTGTTGCGCCAGCGCACCACGGTGCTGGTGCCTGATCTTTTTGGCTTTGGCTTCACGCCGCGCGTGCCGGGAGCGGCCTACAACCCCAGTGGGGTGCTGCGCCATCTCGAGGCTTTGCTTGAGCAGCTGCAAAGCAGCATGGGTGTCTCGCAGGTGGGCCTGATCGGCGCGTCGATGGGCGGCTCGGTGGCGGTCGAGTTGGCACGGCGCTGTCCAGAGCGCATCAGCCGTCTGCTGCTGCTGGCACCTGCTGGCCTGACCGGACGTCCCATGCCGGTTCCCCCTCTGCTCGATGGGTTGGGGGTGCGCTTTTTGGCGTTGCCGGGCGTACGCCGGGGCCTGTGCCGCAGTGCCTTTGCCGATCCTGATGCCTCGGTGGGGCCTGCTGAGCTTGAGATTGCCTCGCTGCATCTGGCCACACCTGGCTGGGCGGAAGCGTTGGCTTGTTTTGCCCGCAGCGGCGGCTTTGCCGGTTGCGGTGAACCGCTGCCAGATCAGCCCCTGCAGGTGCTGTGGGGTGCCAATGACCGCATCCTCAGAGCTCCACAAAAACGGGCTGCCCTGGCTCTGTTAGGAGAGCGGGTGCGCGAGCTCGAGCAGTGCGGGCATCTGCCCCATCTCGATCAACCGGCTCTGGTCGATCAGGCCTGGGCTCACCTTTGCGAGCACGTGGCCTGATGGCAACCGACAAGCAGGCCAGTGGTCCGGTGATGCAGTTGCTCGCCAGTGGGTTGCAGCTGTGGGTGCGGCAGCAATGCCAAAGCGTCGAGAGCCTTGACATCGACCTGCGTGGCTCGGCCTTCTCGCTGCTGCGAGGGCGGCTCGATGGGGTGCAACTGCTGGCGCGGCGGGCGGTGTATCAGCACCTGCCGATTGAGCAGGTGCAGCTGCAGAGCACGGCCATCAGCGTGCACATGGGCAATCTGCTCAAGGGCAATCCGCTGCAACTCGAGCACCCTTTTGTGGTTGAGGGTCAGCTCAGCTTTCGTGCCGAGGGCTTGAGCGCGTTGTTTATCGAGCCCCATTGGCAGGGGCTGGCCGAGGGGCTGCGCGATCAGTTGTTTGGCGAGCTAGGCCTCAAGGCGCTGCGCATCGAGCTTGATCAGCTGGTCTTCGTGCTGCAGGGCAGCCAGCCTGAACAGCAGATCGAGCTGCGGGTGCTGGTGCGCGCAGCGGCCGGCACCATTGAGCTGGCCAGTCCGGCCGGCGAAACCCTGGTGAGGCTGCCGATGGATCCAGGCATCAGCATCGAGCGGGCCTGGATCGGCGCCGGCATGTTGCAGCTCAGTGGCCGTGCGCGGGTTTCACCCTGATTGCAACCAGGGCAGCACCAGGCTCACCAGCCCATAGACCACTGCCGGAGCAAACAGAAAGCTGTCGATGCGATCCAGAATCCCGCCGTGACCGGGGATCACATCGCCCGAGTCCTTGAGGCCTGCATCGCGTTTCAGCATCGATTCGGTCAGATCACCCACCAGAGCCATCAGCGCGACTACGGCCCCAACCGCGGCCCCAAGTACGGCCCCAAGCGCGGCCGAGAACACCAGGTTGGCGGGTTCGACGCTCGCACCTGAGCTAGCGCCCCGTGTCAACGCCATGGACACGCCGCCGATGACACCCACCAGCATTGAGCAGGCGAGGCCGCCCAGGGCCCCTTCGACGGTCTTGCCGGGCGAGAGGGGCGAGAGCGGCGTGCGTCCCAGCCGCCGGCCAATCACATAGGAGCCAATGTCGGTGCCCACCACCATGAAGCAGGCGATCAGGGTGAGCGCCAGTCCCAGACCATCGGGTAGCTCGCGCAGGCGGATCCAGTGGCTCGGTAAAAAACCCAGATAAAACAGCCCAAAGATCGACGCGGCGACATCGGCGATCGTGCCGGGCCGCGGTTGCAGCAGCAGCCAGCCGCAGATCAGTGCGCCCGAAACCGGCAGTACAGCAGCGGCGAGATCCTGGGCAAACCAGCCGCCACCGGGGCCGTTGCTGGCGGCCATGGTCGCCAGCAGCAGCAGCTGCACGGCCACCAGGGTGGTTTTGCTGGCCGGCCGGATGCCCTTGGACTGGGCCATACGGAAAAACTCAAGCAGGCCCAGATGCACCATGACGCCGACGGCCAGGGTGAACCACCAGCCCCCCAGCAGCACCACCACAAAGCCAAAGGCGCCAGCCGCCCAGCCGCTCAACAGCCTTGCCGGTGAGGTGGCCTTGCGGGTGGCTTGCTCGCTCACCATTAGCGCTCGGCAGCGATCACAAACAGCGGTTCGGCGGCAGCCAGCTTGGCCTGGCTACCGCGGCGCTGCATGCGGTGCACGGTGGCCTGCACCACCTGCAGATCTTTGGCCTGCAGCTGGGCCAGGGTGTCGGTGGCATCGACAAGCCCTTCAAGGCTGGCTGTGCTGATCACCAGCCTGCCCTGCGGGACCAGCGCCTCCCACACAAGCCTTAAGACATCGCCCAGGGGGCGCCCCACCTCCAGCAGCACCCGATCGGGGCCGGGGGGCAGTTGGGCCAGATCGGTTGGCGCCTCGCCGGCATGAATGTGCAGGTTGCTGATGCCAAAGCGCTCGCGGTTGCTGCGCAGCAGCTCGATCGCCTCAGGGTCGCGCTCGAGTGTGTGCACCTCACCTGCAGGGAGCAGCCGGGCGATCTCGAGCGCCAGCGCGCCGGTGCCGCCCCCCACGTCCCACACCAGGGAGCTGGCTGTGGGACGCAGATGCGCCAGCAGCATCACCCGCAGTTCCATCGGCGTGGGGTTGAAGCCCGGTGCCCGCGCAAAGGCCCCATCGGGCAAGCCCGGGGTCACAAAATCCCAGCGGTAGGCGTCGCGTTCTGGCACTGGCTCGGCCGCGGACTCCTATGGGGCCACAACCTTCACCGTATCAGCGATCTGCCCAGGCCAAAGCTCCTGTTGGTGCTGCAGCCACGCCGCTCGCGCCGCATCGATCCGCTCGCCAGGCACCAGCAACGGGATCCCAGGCGGGTAGGGGCAGAGCGGTTCGGCGGCGATGGCCCCTGCGGCTTCTGCCAGGGGCAGCGGTCGGCTGGGGGCCCGCCAGGCCTCACCAATCGGCAGCGCCAGCGAGCCCACCAGCGGTAGCGGTGGTGGCTGCAACGGCGGCAGTGGTGGCCCGCCCAGCTCTCGGCGCAGGGCCATCAGCAGCTGGGGTAACCGCCAGCTCACCCCAGCAGGCGGCGACTGCCCCAAGCAAAAGGTGAGCGTTGCCGGTTCGGGCAGCTCGGCGATCACCCCGCGCGCCAGCAGCCACGCGTCGGCTTCCAGACCATTGATGCCCAGGGCGGCGGTGTGCAGCACCAGCCGCAGCGGATCGCCGGTGTCTACCAGCGGTAGTCCGCGCGCGTTGCAGCGCCGCCTGAGCCGCTCTGCCACCTGATGGGCTTGCCGGCGGCGGCGGCGCCCCGCGGGGCTGCACAGCTCGTCAATGGAGGCTTCGCAGCTGGCTAGCAGCAGCGCGCTGGGGCTCGAGGTCTGCAGCCACAGCAGGGCCCGCTCGATCGCCTCTGGCTCGATGCGCGGGCCCTGGGCCAGCAGTGCAGCGCTCTGGGCCAGGCCGCCTGCACTTTTTTGAAACGAGAGCACCTCCAGATCGGCGCCAGCCGCCATGCCGGCGCCGCAGCCATGGGCACCGTCGAGCAGCAGCGGCACGCCGGCGCCGTGGGCCACGGCTGCCAGGGCCGCCAGATCAGCCGCGAGCCCCTGGTAGGTGGGCGACACCAGCACGGCAGCGGCCAGCGGGCCGCCGCTCAGGGCTTCCTGCAGCACCTGCTGCAGGTGCTCGGGGCTGGGCGGCAGCCACAGGCCCGTGGCCGCATCAAACGGCAGCGCATAGAGCAGCGGCTCCAGCTGCCCCAACACGCAGCTGTGCAGCAAGCTGCGGTGCAGGTTGCGCGGCAGCAGCACGCGGCTGCCCGGTGCCGCCACGGCCAGCAGGGCCACCTGCAGCAGGCCGCTGGCCCCATTGACCCCGTACCAACAATGCTCGGCCCCCAGTCGGCTTGCGGCCTGCTGCTGGCTGGCGGCCACGGCACCCTCTGCCAGCAGCGGCCCGCCGATCTCGGGCAGTTCGGGCAGGTCCCAGCTGCCTGGGGGCTGGCGCAGCAGCTGCCGCAGCGGTGGCGCCAGGCCCCGGCCGCGCCCGTGGGCCGGCAGGTGCAGATCAAGGCCCATGGCTGAGCGCCCAGATTCCTAGAGTTTGCCCCGCTGCTGTGCCTGCGCC
This sequence comes from Prochlorococcaceae cyanobacterium, assembly GCA_049421025.1. Lineage (GTDB taxonomy): Bacteria > Cyanobacteriota > Cyanobacteriia > PCC-6307 > Cyanobiaceae > RGUW01. The sequence goes on from JBMSMG010000041.1 coordinate 12,397, forward strand.
GTTGGCCGCCGTTGAGGTTCTCGATTACAACCCCGGGCGCGACCTGCGCTGGCTACTGCTGAGGCCCTGGATCGGGGTGACGCGGCTGCTGGTGGTGCTGGGCCAGCTGCTGAGCCTGGCGATTGCGCTGGTGGTGCAGGGCAACAGCAGCGACGCCAAGGTGCAACAGCGCCTTGCTGGCCGCATCCTGCGTACGCTCACCAACCTGGGCCCTTGCTTTATCAAGGTGGGGCAGGCCCTCTCGACCCGGCCCGATCTGGTGCGGCGCGACTGGCTCGAGCAGCTCACGCGCCTGCAGGACGACCTGCCGGCCTTTGACCATCAGATCGCTCTCGCCACGGTCGAAGCCGAACTCGGCGCGCCGGCGAGCGAGCTGTTTGCACTCTTTCCCGACTATCCGGTGGCAGCCGCCAGCCTGGGGCAGGTGTACAAAGCCCAGCTGGCCGACGGCCATTGGGTGGCGGTCAAGGTGCAGCGGCCCAACCTCGCTTTTGTGCTGCGGCGCGATCTGGTGTTGATCCGCCTGCTGGCGATCACATTTGCCCCGCTGCTGCCGCTCAACCTGGGCTTTGGCCTCGGCGACATCATCGACGAGTTTGGCCGCACCCTGTTTGAAGAGATTGATTACCGCCGCGAAGCCGACAACGCCGAGCGGTTTGCGGCCTTGTTTGCCGCCCATCCCGAGGTCACGATTCCGCGGGTTGAGCGCCATCTTTCGGCGCGGCGGGTGCTGACCACCACCTGGATCAACGGCACCAAACTGCAGCAGCGCCATGAGCTCGAAGCGCGGCGCTTGGATCCAGCAGCGCTGATCCGCACCGGTGTGATCTCAGGGCTACAGCAGCTGCTGGAGTTCGGCTATTTCCACGCCGATCCCCACCCGGGCAACCTGTTTGCCCTGCCGGGCAAGAGCGGTCCCATGGGCCATCTGGCCTATGTCGATTTCGGCATGATGGATTCGATCAGCGACGCTGATCGGCTCACCCTCACCGGTGCGGTTGTCCATCTGATCAACCGTGACTTTGAGGCCCTGGCGGGCGATTTTGTGGCTTTGGGCTTCCTCAACCCCAAGGCCGATCTGGCGCCGATCGTGCCTGCGCTTGAAGAGGTGCTCGGCGGGGCGCTGGGCGACAACGTCGGTTCGTTCAACTTCAAGGCGATCACCGATCGCTTTAGCGAGTTGATGTACGACTACCCCTTCAGGGTGCCGGCGCGCTTTGCGCTGATCATTCGCGCGGTGGTGAGCCAGGAGGGACTGGCTCTGCGGCTCGATCCCAGCTTCCGCATCATTCGCGTGGCCTACCCCTATGTGGCCAAGCGTCTGCTCGCTGGCGACACCGCCGAGATGCGCGAGAAGCTGCTCGAGGTGCTGTTCGACAAGCACGGCCGCCTGCAGCTCGAGCGGCTCGAAAACCTGCTGGCCGTGGTCGAAAGCGACGGCGCCCCAAGCGATCTGATCCCGGTGGCTGGTGCCGGCCTCAAGCTGCTGCTCGGGCCCGAGGGCTCGAGCCTGCGCCAGCGCTTGCTGCTCACCCTGGTGCGCGACGACCGCCTGCACACCGATGACCTCAGGCAGCTGATGGGCTTGCTGCGCCGCACCTTCTCACCGAGCCGCATCGCCGGCGGCATGCTGCAGCGGCTCAACCCGCTGGCGGCCTAGGGTCGCCGCACGTCTTGCAGTTGCCGCTGATGGCCCTGGCCCCGATCAACCTGAGCGAAGCGGCCCAGGACTGGGCCACGGGCGACTTTGGCGACCTTGATGCTGCCGAGATCTTTCTTGAATACGCGCCGATCCAGCAACCGCCCTATCTGGTGGCTGGGCTGGGGTTAGCCATCGGGGTGTTGTGCGGGCTCACCTTTGCCCGCATGGTGCAAAACAAGCTCGAGGGCTGGAAGCAGGACCGCCTGGCCCTGCTTCCGTTGGGCAGCTGGGAGCTCAACCTGGCCTACTCGGGCGTGATCCTGGGGGTCACCTTCTTCATTGGCGGCAGCCTGCAGGTGTTCGGCTTTGCGCCGGGTCTAGCGCTGCTGGTCTCATTTGCCCTGTCGATGGCCACTGCCGGAGCCCTATGGGTCCAGTTGGCACGGCTCATGGAGCAGGTTGAGGCAGGCAACTTCAAAGCAGTCGATTTCGACAACTTCGATCAGTTTTTCTAGGCCGTTTGCCTCAGGCTGCCAGGTAGCCCTCAAGCTCACGGCTGCGTGAGCGGATGCCTTCGATGGCCTTGCGCTCGAGGTTGCGGGTCTTGTCGCGGCTCATGCCCAGCTGCTTGGCGATGGCGCTGAGGCTCATCGGCTCTTCGAGGCTGCCGTCTTCAGCGCCAATGCCGTAGCGCATCTTGAGCACGCGGCCCTGCAGCTCGGGCA
>JBMSMG010000042.1:0-14757 GCA_049421025.1 Prochlorococcaceae cyanobacterium
ATCGGCAATGACACGGTCGACTTTGCGCCCAACTTCGACGGCTCCCAGCAGGAACCGACGGTGCTGCCTGCGCAGCTGCCGTTTCTGATTCTCAACGGCTGCACCGGCATTGCCGTGGGCATGGCGACCAACATTCCGCCTCACAACCTCGGTGAGGTGGTGGATGCGCTGATCGCCCTGGTGCGCAAGCCGGATCTCAGCGATGACAAGCTGCTCGAGCTGGTGCCCGGTCCGGACTTTCCAACCGGAGGCGAGGTGCTGGTGGGCAGCGGCGTGCGCGACACCTACCTGTTAGGCCGCGGCAGCATTCCAATGCGTGGGGTGGCCCACATCGAAGAGGTGCAACCCGGCAAAGGCCGGCACCGCCGCAGCGCCGTGGTGATCACCGAGCTGCCCTACCAACTCAGCAAAGCAGGCTGGATCGAAAAACTGGCCGAGCAGGTCAACGACGGCAAGATCGGCGGCATCGCCGACATTCGCGACGAAAGTGACCGCGACGGCATGCGGATCGTGGTCGAACTGCGCCGCGACGCCAATGCTGAGACGGTGCTGAGTGATCTGCAGCGACGCACATCGCTCCAGAGCAACTTTGGCGCGATTTTGCTGGCCCTGGTCAACGGCCAGCCGGTGCAGCTCTCGTTGCGCCAGCTGCTGCAGGAGTTTCTTGAGTACCGCGAGCTGACCCTGATTCGGCGCACCCGGCACGCGCTGAAAAAATGCGAGGACCGCCTTGAGGTGGTCGAGGGCCTGATCAAGGCCCTCGATGCCCTGCAACGCGTGATCGCCATGATCAGCGAGGCCCGCGACGCCGCCAGCGCCCGCGCCAGCCTGCAGGTGCATCTGGATCTGAGCGAACGTCAAGCCGATGCGGTCTTGGCGATGCCGCTACGCCGATTGACGGGCCTCGAGCAGGAAAGCCTGCGCCAGGAAGCCGACGACCTACGCCAGGAACGGCTGCGGCTGCGCCACCTGCTGGACGACCGCAGTGCCCTGCTCGACACCCTGATCGGCGAACTCAAGCAACTCAAAAAACGCTTCGCCACGCCGCGCCGCACCCGCCTGATCGAAGGCGGCGATGAACTGGTCGCCCAGCGGGCTGCAGCCGTGCGTCCCAACGCCGAACTGCAACGGCAACAGGCCTTTGCTGCGCTGAGCGGCGAGAGTCGTCTGCTGATCCAAAGCGACGGCAGCGTCAAGATCGTGGCGCCGCAGATGCTGGGCCGCCTGCATCTCGATGAAGCTGCCCCCTTGGGAGAGCACGCGGCGCCGGCGCGGCTGATTCTGAGCATCAGCAGCCAACCGGCGCTGCTGGCGTTCACAGCCAGCGGCAGGGTGGCTTTGTTGCGTTGGGAGTTTGCCGGGCAACAACCCGGCAACCTGGAGCGCTTTTTACCCGATGGGCTCAACGGCGATCCGGTGGTTCAGGTGCTGCCGCTTCCCAGTGGAGATGGCGTCAGTCTTGGGCTGCTCAGCAGCGATGGCCGTTTCAAACGGCTTCCGCTTGAAGAGTTTCAGGATCTTTCAGGCCGAGCAGCGACGGTGCTCAAGCTGAAAGAAGGGGTTCAGCTGCAGCGGGTGGTGGTCTGCCGCGAAGGCCATGAAGTGGTGGTGGGCAGCTCGACGGCTCGGCTGCTGCGGCTGGCGGTCAACGACAGCAACCTGCCACTCATGGGCCGCACCGCCCAAGGACCGGTGCTGATGCGACTGCTGCCCGGTGAAGCCATCGTTGGCGCCGCAGAGGTGGGGGCCTCTGGCGCCGTTCTGCTGGCCAGCCGCCAGGGTCAGATCAAACGGCTGGATGCATCGCAGCTGCGCCCCTGTCTGCGTGGTGATCTTGGTCAGATCGGGCTGCAATTCCTGCAGCGCAGCGACAGCCTGGTGGATCTGGTCAGCGACAGCGCTGCCATCGTCGGTGTTCGGCTGGCCACCAGTGCATCCAGCCTGCGCCTGGCCGCCACTGAACTACCCCTGGAAGATGGATCAGGCCCAGGTCAGTGTCTGCCTTTGGGCAGCAAACAAGAGATCGCCGAACTGGTACCGCTGATCAGCGGTCCGCTCAGCGAGTCGCCGTAGCCGCCAAACCACCGGGCTCAAGCATCAGCTTGCTTGAGCGCACCGAGTCGTCCATGGCAATGGGATAGGCCCCGTCAAAACAGGCGGTGCAGAACTCGGCTGCATGGGTCTGGGCTGCCTCGACCATGCCCTGCTTGCTGAGATAAGCCAACGAGTCAACACCCAGATGGGCGCTGATCTCCTCAAGGGTGAGCCGGGCTGCGATCAGCTGGTCCTGGGTGTCGGTGTCGATGCCGTAAAAACAGGGATGGGTCACCGCCGGTGAACTGATGCGCATGTGCACCTCGGTGGCACCGGCATCGCGCAGGGCGGCCACCAGCTTGCGACTGGTGGTGCCGCGCACGATCGAGTCATCGATCACCACCACCCTCTTACCAGCCAGCACATCGGGCAGGGGGTTGAGCTTGACGCGAATGCCCGCCTCACGCATGGCCTGGGTGGGCTGAATGAAGGTGCGGCCCACATAGCGGTTCTTGATCAGGCCATCGCCATAGGGAATGCCGCTCACCTGCGAATAGCCAATGGCTGCAGGAATGCCTGAATCAGGTACGCCGATGACAATGTCGGCATCGACAGGTGTTTCGCGCGCCAGGGTCTCACCGATGCGCACCCTGTAGCTGTAAAGCGATTCACCGAAAAAGCGACTGTCGGGACGCGCGAAATAGATCATTTCGAACACGCACAACTTGGCGGGTTCGCTGCACCAGCGGTCGCGATGCACGCTGGCATCGCCCTTGCGGAAATGAATCAGCTCACCGGGTTGCACATCGTCGTCATAGGCGGCGCCAATGATGTCGAGCCCGCAGGTTTCACTGCTCACCACCCACTGGGCATCTGCCACCTCGCCAAGGTGGCCAAACACCAATGGCCTGATCCCATGGCCGTCACGCAGGGCAAACAAACCTTCGGGAGTACCGATCACCAAGCTGAAGGCGCCACGGCAGCGAGCTGCCGCCGCTCGAATGGCCCGATCCCAATCGTTACCGCGGTTCACCTCCTGTTGGATCGCAAAGGCGATCAACTCGGAATCGGTGCTGGAGTTGAACTGATCGGTGTGCTCGAGCAGTGACTCGCGCAGTTCAGCTGCATTGACCAGGTTGCCGTTATGGGCCAGTGCCAGGGGACCCAGCCGGGTCATCAACAACACGGGCTGGGCATTGCAGACCTTGCTACTGCCCGTGGTCGAATAACGGTTGTGACCAATGGCCAGCTCACCGGTGAGGCGCTCGAGCACCAGCTGATCAAACACCTGTGAGACCAGGCCCATGTCCTTGTGCAGGCGGACCTCGTTGGAACCGTCAAAAACCGCGATTCCTGCCGATTCCTGGCCGCGGTGCTGCAGGGCGTACAACCCGAAGTAGGTGAGATTGGCCACGGGCTGGCCTGCTGCCAGAACCGCAAAAACCCCACAGGCTTCTTCCGGTTTGTCTGGACGATCACCAGCGCTGATGCCCCAAGCGGCGGTCAGGGACGGGGAAACAACATCGTCCACAAAACCCGGCGGCAACCGTCGTCTTGCATTCTGCATGACGCGGATTCCTCAGGCCGTGGGTGGCACAGCGCTGCCGATGCGGCGCGGCAAGGCCTGCTCAAACGCATGGCCCAGGGTGGCGTTGGACACAGCAAGCAGCTGCTGCTCCGCAGCGCTGATGACGAGCTCGGCCGTTGCCGTGACCACGCCAATCGGCTGAGCTGGCAGCGAGCCCAACAGAGCGCGCCAGGCCTGATCGTGCTCAGCGGGCACGCTGACCAAAATGCGTCCGCCCCCTTCTGCAAACAACAGCCGATCGAGGCGGACGGCTGAAGCGGGCACCTGCAGCTGGGCCCCCAACCCCGAGGCCATGCACGATTCAGCGGCGGCCACAGCCAGGCCACCATCGCTGAGATCGTGGGCTGAGGCCACCAGACCAGCAGCAATCGCCTGACGCAGTGCAGCCTGAACAGACTGTTCAAGGTCCAGATCGATCAGCGGCGGACGACCGGTGAGCTGGCCGTGCACAACCTCGAGGTAGCTGCTGCCCGCCAAGGACACCCGCGCATCCAGCGCGCTGGCATCGGCATCGAACGGGACACCGAGCAACCAGATGGCATCACCGCTCTGGCGCCAGGCCAGCCCGCACAAGCGGTTCAGGTCATGAACCAGACCCACCATGCCGACCACCGGGGTGGGATGGATCGGCTGCATGGAGCCATCGGGCAGCCGGGTCTCGTTGTAGAGCGAGACGTTGCCCCCGGTGACGGGCGTTTGCAGCACCGTGCACGCCTGCGAGAGGCCGCGGCAAGCCATCGCCAGTTGCCAGTACCCCGTAGGGGTTTCAGGAGAGGGGAAATTGAGGTTGTCGGTGATCGCCAGAGGTTCAGCGCCGACGCAGCTGAGGTTGCGAGCTGCCTCGGCCACCGCCGCCATGCCGCCCCGCTCGGGATCGAGTGCAACCCAGCGGTTGGGGCAATCAACCACAGCCGCCACCCCACGCCTTGAAGCCTGCAGGGAACCATCACCTTGCTGGGGCCGCAGGCGCACCACCGCTGCATCGGCCCCGCCCGGGGGGACCACGGTGTTGGCCTGCACCTGATGGTCGTACTGGCGATACACCCAGCGTTTTGAGCCGATGGTGGGGTCATCGAGCAGAGCCAGCAGGGCCTCGTTCCAGCTGGTGGGCTGGCCAGCCCTTGAACCCGAAACAGGGGTGATGCCAGCAGCTGAAGCCAGCGGAAGCTCAAGCTCACTCCAGCGCCAGTGGGCCTGAAGCTCGGCTGGGGGCTCGCTCAGCAGGTCGTGGTGGTTGATCGGGGTGTCATCGGCCAGGGCGCTGGCGGGCACCTCAGCGGCAACCTGCCCCTTCTGCAAAACACGGACCACGTTGTCCTGAAGCACGCGACCCACCACCGCAGCCTGCAGACCCCAGCGGGTGAAGCGCTGCATGAGCGCCTGCTCACGCCCTGGCTTCACCACAAACAGCATGCGCTCCTGGGATTCGGAGAGCAAAAACTCATAGGGGGTCATGCCCGGCTCACGCTCAGGCACGCGATCAAGGTCGAGCTCAATGCCCAGACCGCCTTTGGCCGCCATTTCAGAGCAGCTGCAGGTGAGGCCTGCAGCCCCCATGTCCTGAGCGGCGACCACATCACCGCTTTGGAACGCCTCAAGACAGGCCTCGATCAACCCCTTTTCCAAAAAGGGATCACCCACCTGCACGGCAGGGCGATCGTCGAGCGAAGCTTCGCTGAGCTCAGCACTGGCGAAGCTGGCGCCACCCATGCCATCGCGGCCGGTGGTGCTGCCCACGTACACCACGGGATAGCCCACCCCCTCAGCACCGGCGCAGACGATGTCTTCGGTCTCCATCAGACCAAGGGCCATGGCGTTGACCAGCGGATTACCGCTGTAACTGGGATCAAAAGCCACCTCACCGCCAACGGTGGGCACACCCACGCAGTTGCCGTAGTGGGCAATGCCGGCCACCACCCCCTCGATCAAGCCCACGTTGCGCTCGTCCTCGAGCGGGCCGAAGCGCAGCGCGTTGAGCAAGGCGATGGGCCTGGCGCCCATGGTGAAGATGTCGCGCAGGATGCCGCCCACACCTGTTGCTGCCCCCTGAAACGGCTCAACGGCAGAAGGGTGGTTGTGGCTCTCGATCTTGAACGCCAGCCGCTGGCCCTCGCCCAGATCCACCACACCGGCGTTTTCACCTGGGCCCACCAAAATGCGCGGTCCGCTCGTCGGAAAACCCGCCAGCAGCGGCCGACTGTTGCGATAGCAGCAGTGCTCGGACCACATCACGCCGAACATGCCCAGCTCGGCCCGGTTGGGGGCGCGGCCTAAACGCCGGCAGATCTCGTCGTAATCGGCCTGGGAGAGGTTCTCCTTCTTGAGAGCCTCGGCCAGGGGATAGTCGGGCTGGGGCGCAGACGAAGGCACGGCGGCTGGGCGTCAGCCCTCCAGTATCAGATCCAGGGGTCGTCGTCTGACTGAGGAACCTGTTCATGCGATCGCCGCGGCCGCGGCTGAGGCGGCTGCGCAGACTCTTGATCCCAGTCGTCCTGGTCCCAGGGCTCCTGCTCAAATGGCTGACGCGACTGCTCGTCAGGCCACGGGGGGTCTTCGAGCCAGCCCTCCACCTTTTGCTCAAAACGATCACCCAGGTCTTGAACCTGGTCGCGCCAACGGCGCGAGCGTCGCATGAACTCCTGGCGCACACTGGCGCGAGCCAGCGGCAAATCATCAAGCTCCTGCAATCGGGCAAACACCTGCCCGGGCCGTTGATCCTCGATCCGCTCCGGGCTCAAGCGCCAGCGGCTACTGCCAGGCAGGCGCGGATCGCTGCGGCTGACCAGGTAATGACCAATGGCACCGGTGCGCAGATCGACCGCCGCATCAACCAGCGTTCCTAAGGGCTGATCGCCAAGACCAAACAACTGGGCCTGCATCAGCGTGGGCAAACGCTCCAGGGTGGTCTGATCACTCTGGGCAGGCTCACCTTTGACAAGCGCCTCAAGCTCGACCAGGCCTCGCAGCTGGTTGAGACGCCAGACCTCACGCTTGGGCCCAAACGAGGAGGGCCGGCTCGCCCAACCCAACAGACGATGCACCGGTGGATGCATCCAGGCAACGAGTCCAACACCGTGATCGAGTCCCTGATCGCAGCGCACACGGCGCCGCAACAGATCGCTCAGCAGCAGTTGCTCCGGCAAGCTCACCGGCCGATCACTGACGAATCTGAACCGGCATCACCAGATAGGTGAACTGGGGATCATCGGGCAGCGACAGGATCGCTGGGGTGGTGGGCCCATTGCAGCGCAGCACCACCTGGTCACCAGCCATCGCCTTAAGGCCGTCGAGCAGGTAGCGCACGTTGAACGCGATCTGGATGGCCTCACCACTGATCTGGGCGCCGATGGCTTCTGAACCGCTACCGACATCTTGAGCATCGGCGCTGATCTGCACCTGGCCAGCCTGGGGGTCAGCGCTGAGCTTGACCACGTTGTTGTGCTGATCAGCCAGAACGGCTACCCGCTCGAGGGCAGAGACCAATGCGCGGCGATCGATCTGGATCTGACGGCTGAAGCTCTCGGGAATCAACTGGCGGTACTTGGGATAGGCGCCATCGAGGCTGCGACTGGTCAGCACCTGATCAGCCCAGAGAAACACCACCTGACCGCGGTCACAAAACAAGCTGAGGGGCTCATCACTGGAGCGACCCGAGAGCAAACGCTCCAGTTCACGCAGCGATCGTGCCGGGACAGTCACTTCAAACGGCTCAGCGGTGGTTTGCGTCTGCGGCAAACGCAACACCGCCAACCGATGTCCATCGGTGGCAGCACACTCGAGAGCATCGGGCTCAAGCTGCAGATGCACCCCGGTGAGCAGCTGCTTGGCCTCATCGCCACTGCTGGCGAACAGGGTGGCGCGCAAGCCCTGAATCAGGGACTGGGCTTCCAGGCGAATCGAAACCCCTGACTGCACCAGCGGCAGATCGGGAAAATCGTCGGCGGGCATCCCCCGCATCTGGTAGCTGCCCGAGAGGCTGGTGAGCTCGAGCTGTTCATCACCCTCTGCGCAGCTCAAGGTGATGGGGCTATCTGATGAGAGACGACTAACGATTTCACCAAACAAGCGCGCCGGCAGGGTGATGGCACCACTGACCTCAACCGTGGCCGCAATGCTGGTCTGAATACCAAGACTCAGATCAAACCCCGTCAGGCTGAGGCGACCTGTGCCGGCATCGGCCGTGAGCAGCACGTTGGCCAGCACCGGATGGGTGGGCCTGGCGGCTACGGCACGGCTCACCAGCTGCAGACCAGAGCTGAGTTCTGACTGGGAGCAAACCAGCTTCATGGCGACAGGACTGGGCATGGGCCCGAAGGGCTCCCCACGCTTCCACAGCCTGCTGCGAAGCGCAACGGGCTGACGGGCCGGAAAGCCCCCAAGTCCGAATTCTGTTCTTTTGGGATTGATTCAAAGAAAAACAAAACCAATCCGCAGTAGCAGGGCCTTTGGAAATCGGGGAAAACCCATCAAAGCCCTTGCCCATCAAGGAGATTGACGCCTGCTTGCTTGCGGAATCAAAGTCCCGGATCTTGGAAAACAGGCCGATTTCCCAGGTTTCCCGTCGCTTGGGAAAACAGCCTTGATCGACGCCTGAATCCAGCCGGCTTGCTGCCCGCAGCCTTTGGCATTTTTTCCACAGCCTTTCAGCAGTCGCTTTGTCGACTGGTTCTGGCTTTAAAAACCCATCACCTTGGCGACCGTCGCCGTATCGGCGTCCAGCCCAGTGTGAAAACGTGCGTCGTTGTTCTCGATGGCGGTGCTGGGGTCTTTCAGTCCGTTGCCGGTCAACACACAGACCACGGTGGCGCCGTTTGGAACCTCGTCTTTGCGTTTGAGCAAACCAGCGACTGAGGCGGCGCTGGCGGGTTCACAGAAGACCCCTTCTTGGCTTCCCAGCAGCTTGTAAGCCGCAATGATTTCGTTGTCGGTGACGGCCATGAAGCCGCCGTTGCTTTCGGCCTCGACGCGCAGGGCCTTGTCTTTGTTGACCGGATTGCCGATGCGGATCGCCGTGGCGATCGTGTCGGGCTGCTCAACGGTCTGACCCAGCACCAGTGGGGCAGATCCAGCTGCCTGAAAGCCCATCATGCGGGGCAGTTTGCGGCTGCGGCCGGCCTGGCGGTATTCGCCAAAGCCCATCCAGTAGGCGGAGATGTTGCCGGCATTTCCCACCGGAATGCAGAGCCAATCGGGGGCATCGCCGAGGGCATCTACCACTTCAAAGGCCGCTGTCTTTTGGCCCTGCAAGCGGTAGGGGTTGACCGAATTGACCAGGGTGATCGGGTATTGGTTGGCGACGTCTTGGACAATTGCCAGGGCCCGGTCGAAGTTGCCTTTGATGGCGATCACCTCGGCGCCGTAGAGCAGGGCCTGGGCCAGCTTTCCCTGGGCCACATAGCCATCGGGAATCAGCACAAAGGCCCGCATGCCGCCGCGTCTGGCATAGGCCGCTGCAGCTGCTGAGGTGTTGCCGGTGCTGGCGCAGATCACGGCTTCAGAACCAGCTTCTTTGGCTTTGGAGATCGCCATGGTCATGCCCCGATCCTTGAAGGAACCGGTGGGGTTGAGACCGTCGTATTTCAAAAAGACCTTGACCCCTCGGCCGATCTGCGCAGCGATCGATGGCGCCGGGATCAACGGCGTTCCGCCTTCGCGCAAGCTGATCACCGGCGTGCTGCTGCTGACCGGCAGCCAAGCCCTGTAGGCCTCGATCAGGCCTGGCCAGTCTTGGTGAATCGGCCGTTTGCCCAGGTTCCGCAGCGATCGCAGCAGGGGCACGGCATGGCAGGAAGGACTGAGGCGAATCTACGGCTCAGCTTCCAGGTGATCCTGAGCCGGTAGCAGGGGGATCGTTGCCCTTGAGCCCATCGAGCGGCGATTCCGAGAAGAACCGCACCAGGTCGCTGATGGAACTGGCCTTCTGCATGAGGCTTAACAGCGCCGGAATGCTGATCTCGAGTTCGGCGGTCGGATAGGCCTTGAAGAACGAGATCGCCGAGAGCGATCCCTTGCCCTCCACCATGCCCAAAATGATGGCCGAGCGCAGCGCAGGAATGCTTTCGCTGCTGGCGTAGAGCGGCGACAGGATCGCGCCTACCCGTTGCAACAGGGCTTCGCCGATGCGGGTGTTGAGCAGCCGGCTCACCAAGGTGATCGGCAGGCTGATCGATTCCTTCAGCAATTTGGCCACCGTGGCTGGGTCCTGTTTGGTCAGGCTCAGCACATCGGCCAGTAAGCCCCGGGCACGGCCGGTTTCGGCCAGGTATTCCAGATCGGTAACGGGAATGGAGCGGCGAAAGGCTCCGCTCACAAACACCAGGTTTTGGGCAGCCTGCAGGGGCAGCGGCTGCAGCACGGGCCCCAGCGTGAGCAGGGCTAGGGCGGCACCAACAATCCGGTGACGCCTGCTGATTCGACTGTTCACCGCTGCTGATCCAGTGCAGCTGAAATTTAGGCCGGCTGCAGTGAGCCCCGATCAGGTTTCACCAAGACGTCTCGCAGCAAGCGCACCAAGGAGCGCTCGGCCAGGCCCTGGGCCAGATCCAAACCCATGCGGCGAAACTGAGGTGCCGACAGCACTGCTGGCAGGCGGCTGAGCAGCAGCTGCGGTTCAAAGCCTGGCAAGGCACTGAGGATCCGCAGCAGTTGACGGATCGGCTCGAGGTCAAGCAGCAGGTCATCCATTGCGGTGTTGGCCTGTTGCACCTGCTCGCGCAGACCGACAGGTTGCAGAGCCTGAAGTGGTTTGGGCAGGCTGCGGCTCAGCCGCAAGGTGGCCTGCCAGGCAAAGCTGTCGAGCTTGTCGACGGCGGCTTGCACCAACTGGTTGCGCAGCAGACCGCCGTTGTCGGAGAAGAGAAAGGCGATCACCTGATCGAGCAGTCCTTCGAGGTCGAGCTGGCTGCCCTGGGCGGCGCTGGCGACGAGGTTGTCGAGCCGCTGCCAGCGAAACACCTCACCGTCAAACAGCATCTCTTTGAGGCTCTGGCGCAGTGATGGATCGGGATCTTCCATCAACCGCCGCGCAAAGTACGGATAGGCCGCGCCCAAGATCTTGAAGTCGGGGTCGACACTCAGGGCGATGCCCTCGAGCGTCACCAGCGAGCGAATGATCAGGGCGTAGTAAGGCGGCACCCGAAACGGGAAGCGGTACATGACGCCGCTCAGGTCATCGGTGACGGCCTTGAAGTCCATGCGGCTGACGCCCTGCTCGAGGGCCTGGCCAAAGACGCTTTCAAAGGCGGGCACGATCGGCTCAAGGTTCACGTCCTCGGCCAGAAAGCCAAGGCTCACAAAGTCCTTGGAGAGCTTGGAGAAATTGCGGTTGACCAGGTGCACCACCGCTTGAATCAGGCCGGTGCGCGACTCCCTGGTGACCTCGCTCATCATGCCGAAATCGAGGTAGGCCAGGCGCCCATCGGCCAGGGCCAGCAGGTTGCCAGGGTGGGGATCGGCGTGGAAAAAGCCGTGTTCGAGCAGTTGCTGCAGGCTGCAGTCGACCCCCACCTGCACCATGTCATCGGGGTCGAAGCCCAGCTCGCGCACCGCCTCGAGGTTGGTGAGTTTGACGCCGTCGATCCACTCCATGGTGAGCACCCGGCGGCTGGTGGCCTCGCGATGGATGCGGGGCACGGCGATGCGCGGGTTGTGGGCGTGGAGGGCGGCGAATTGTTCAGCGTTTGAGGCTTCGTTGCAGTAGTCCATTTCCTCAAACACCCGCTTGCCCAGCTCATCGATCAGGGCCACCAGGTCGCTGCGGATCAGGCCCACGTTGCGGTTGAGCCACGCGGCGATGTTGCGCACGATGTAGAGATCCAAGGTGATCTGCTCGCGCAGGCCAGGGCGCTGCACCTTGACAGCGACTTTTTCGCCGTTGTGCAGCACGCCTTTGTGCACCTGCCCCAATGAGGCAGCCGAGATCGGTTCAGGGTCGAGCTGGGCGTAGATCTCGGCGACCGGTGCACCCAGGTCTTCTTCGATGCAGGCCATGGCCAACTCCGAAGCAAAGCCCGGCAGTTGGTCCTGCAGCTGGGCCAGTTCTTCGAGCAGCAGCGGCGGCACGATGTCAGGGCGGGTTGAGAGGGCCTGACCCGCCTTGATGAACGCGGGTCCAAGCGAGGCCACCAGATCGGCCGCTTCCTTGGCGCGAGCGCGAGCGTGGTCCTGATCCTTGAGGCGTCCGATCAGCCAGTCGAAACCCACTCCCAGCAGGTACAGGCCGATCGGGACCAGTGTTTGCCAAAAACGCTTGAGCAGCCGTCCGGGATGGCCTGCGTAAATGCGGGTGATCGCTTCGGGGTCGTACTCGAGCAGACCCGCCGCTTCAATGAAATCGCTGATCTCGCTGGGGCTCACGCTGCCCAATGCTGAGGCGATCGTGCTGTCTGCAGAGGTTTCCGCAACTGCTTCAGCGCTGGTTTGAGATGGGGAACGGACCATGGCTGTGGGGCGGCCTGCGGCTTGGCACCGTCCCCCTTCTAAACGAAAGAGACAGCCGCTACGGTCGGGCCGATCACCGAGGCGCCTGCGGAGACTGCCGTGCTCACCGGTCTGCGGCTTGAGAACATCGCCCTCATTGAGGCCCTCGAGCTCAGCTTTGGCGCCGGGTTCACTGTGCTGACCGGTGAGACCGGGGCGGGTAAATCGATCCTGCTCGATGCCCTCGACGCTCTGCTGGGTGGCAACGGGCCCCGCTTGCTGCGCCAGGGGGCTGAGCGTGGCCTGATCGAGGCCAGCTTCAGCCTGACCCCGCCGCTTGTGGCCTGGCTGAGCGAGCAGGAGTTTGAGGCCGACGACGAGGAGCTGGTGTTGAGTCGCGAGTGGCGTTTGAGTGACGAGCGCCTCAGCAGCCGACACCGGCTCAATGGCGTGGCCGTCAACCGCCAGCAGATCCAGGAGCTGAGACCCCTGTTGCTGGATCTGACTGTGCAGGGCCAGACGCAGCAGTTGGCGCGTCCGGGTCAGCAGCGCCGCTGGCTCGATCGCTTTGGCGGCGAACCCGTGGCGGCGGCCCTACAGCCGGTGGCCGCGGCCTACCGGGCTTGGAGGCAGGCGGCCGCAGCCCTAGACAGTGCCCGCAGCCAGTGGGACCAGCTGCAGCAGCAGCGCCAGCAGCAGGAGCAGTTGCTGGCTGATCTAGACGCTGCCGATCTGCACGATCCCCACGAGCGCCAGCGGCTGCAGGCCGAGCAGGACCGCCTCGCCCATGGCGTCAGGCTGCAAGAAGGGGTCATGACCCTGCTGGGGCGCCTGCAGGAGGGTGCTGAAGAGGTCCCCTCGGCGCTTGAGCATTTGGCTGCCTGCGAGCAGGAACTCGCCCAGATGGCGGCTCTCGATCCGGCGGGGGCGGGCCCACTGGCGCAGGCCTGCAGCGATGCCTCAGCGCTGTTGCACGATCTGGCCCGCGATCTCGATCGCTATGGCAGTGGTTTGGAGAGCGATCCCGAGAGCCTGGCGGCCTTGCAGGAGCGCATGGCCCAGCTCAAGGCCCTTGAGCGCCGCCATGGGCAGGACCTGGCAGCGCTGATCGCGTTGCGTGATCAGCTGCGCGAGCAGCTCGCCCCTGGTGGCGGTGAGGCGTCAATTCAGGCGCTCGAGGCTGCCGAAGCCGCTGCCCGCCGCGCCCGCGATGGTGCCAACACCACCCTGACGCAGGCGCGCCGCACGGCTGCCACCCAGCTGGAGCAGCAACTGCTGGCGGCCTTGCGGCCCATGGGCCTGACCCATGTGCGCTTTGCCGTGCACCTAGAGCCCTCAGCCCCCAGCGACGACGGCGCCGATGCGGTGCAGTTTCTGTTTTCGGCGAACCCGGGCCAGCCGCTGGCGCCGCTGGCCGAGGTGGCCTCGGGCGGCGAGATGTCGCGCTTTTTGCTGGCGCTCAAGACCGCTCTGGCCGCCGCCGATCAGCACGTCACCTTGCTGTTTGACGAGATCGACAGCGGCGTGAGTGGTCGGGTCAGTGGCGCCATGGCTGAGCTGCTGCAGCAACTGGCCGCCCAGCGCCAGGTGTTCTGCGTGACGCACCAGCCGCTGGTGGCGGCCGCGGCCGATCACCACTACCGCGTCAGCAAGGTCGTCGAAGCCGGCACCACCCACACGCGAGTGTCCCACCTGCGGGACACTCAGGCCCGAGCGGCCGAGCTGGCCGAACTGGCCGGTGGCGACCAGGGCGACGCCCAGAGTTATGCGGCCAGCCTGCTGAAGCGGGCGGCCTGAACTCGCTACCTTGCCGGCCTTGCCCAGCTCTGGCCGATGAACAGCACCACACCGATGCGTTGGACTTTGGCTGACATGCCCGACCAGAGCGGGCGCATCGCTCTGGTCACCGGTGCCAACAGTGGCCTGGGCCTCGAGAGTGCCCGTGCCCTTGTTTCCAAAGGCGCCACGGTGGTGCTGGCCTGCCGTTCGCAGGTCAAGGCCGAGCAAGCGCGGGCACAGCTGTTGTCCGAAACGCGGTCCGTTGAGTCCTCTGGTCATGGGGGAGCAGCCGTTGATCGGAGCGAAGCCCGCCTTGAGGTGCTCGAGCTCGATCTGGCCGACCTCGGCAGCGTGCGCCAGGCCGCCGAGCAGCTGGCCGCGCGCCACAGCCGTCTTGATCTGCTGCTCAACAACGCCGGGGTCATGGCGCCGCCCCGCACGCTGACGCGCCAGGGATTTGAGCTGCAGTTTGGCGTCAATCATCTGGGTCATTTCGATCTGACCCAGCGCCTGTTGCCGCTACTACTGGCCAGCGCCTCACCGCGGGTGGTGCAGGTCACCTCGGGGGCGCAGTACTTCGGCCAGCTCGATTTTGACGATCTGCAGGGCGAGCGCCGCTACGACCGCTGGAAGGCCTACGGGCAAAGCAAGCTCGCCAACGTGGTGTTAGCCCAGGAGTTGCAGCGCCGCTATCCGCAGCTGCGCTCGGCCGCGGCTCACCCGGGCCTGGCCCGCACCAACCTGCAGCCCACCTCGGTGGCGGCCAATGGCTCCAGGGTGGAGCGGCTGGCGTATCAGCTCATGGGTCCGCTGTTCCAAAGCGCCGCGCAGGGGGCTTTGCCCCAGCTGTTTGCTCTCACCGCGCCCGAGGCTCAGCCTGGCGGCCACTACGGACCCAGCGAGCTCGGCGGCATGAAGGGCTGGCCCAAGGCCGTGCC
>JBMSMG010000043.1:0-14304 GCA_049421025.1 Prochlorococcaceae cyanobacterium
ATCAGCCGGATCGGCTGCGCCCAACCCGTATCGCCCTCGGGCCGCACCAGCAGGTCGACGCCCTCGGCCAGGCGCCCCAGCTGGGCGGCGGTGCTGTCCTCGGCCATGGTCAGGTGGTTGAAGCAGCGCTCGGGCAGCCCTGCCAGCTGCACGGCATCGAGTCCGCTCACGTTGAAATATGGATGCAGCCCCAGGCTGAAAGGCATGGGCTCTGCGCTGCGGTTCTCGATCAGGGCGCTGATCGCCAGGGTGCCTGGCTCAGGCCGCAGCTCCAGGCTCAGGCCAAAGGCATACGGATAGAGCGCCAGCGTTGCGGGGCTGTCGCTGAGCTCCAGCCGCACGCCACTGCTACCTGCAAGCTCGCTGAGCTGCCAGCGCTGATCGCGGGCAAAGCCGTGCTGGGGCAACGTAAAGGTGCCTTGGGGCAGGGGCAGCGCGTCGCCCGGCAGCCCGCCGCAGATCGGAAACAACACCGGAATGCCGCCCCGCACCGACTTGCTCGGATCGGCAAAGCGCTCGGCGTCGAAGTACAGCACTTCCCGGCCGCCCGAGCGCCAGCCGCTCACCAGACCGCCGCGCTCAGGCACCACGCGCAACAGCTCGCCGCCGGCTGGATCCGTCCATTCCCAGTGGGGGTAGGGGCTGTCGCGGCGAATCAGGGCCATGGCGCAGGGTCGGCGTCCTGGGCGCCAGGCTGGCAGCACTTTGGCGGTTGTGCACCGTGATGAGTGAGCACTGGCAGCAGCGCTGGTACCCGATCGCTTACCTCGACGATCTCGATCGGCGCCGGCCCACCCCCTTCACGCTGCTGGGCATCGACCTGGTGCTGTGGCATGAGCCCGCAAGCGGCCGGTGGCGCGCTTTTGCTGACGTCTGTCCGCACCGCCTGGTGCCGTTGAGCGATGGCCGCATCAACGCCCGCGGCGAGCTCGAGTGCCCCTACCACGGCTGGAGCTTTGGCGGCGACGGCCAGTGCACCACCATCCCCCAGGCCAGCGACCAGCAGCAGCAGGTCGCCTGCAGCAGCTCTCGCGCCCACTGCCAGAGCTTTGCCACGGCCGAAGCGCAGGGGCTGCTGTTTGTGTTTGCCGGCGATGCGGCCGGCTCGGCCGAGGTGCCCCTGCCGCTGGTGCCGCCGCTCGATGAGCCCGGCTGGCTGGTGCAGGGCACCTTTCGCGATCTGCCGATGGACGCGCTGACCGTGCTCGAGAACGTGCTCGATGTCAGCCATGTGCCCTACACCCACCATCTCACCGTGGGGCGCCGCGAGAATGCGGCACCGGTTGTGGCCGAGCTCACCGGCTTCGGGGCCGAGGGGTTCACGGCGTTCTGGCCGGAGGGCCCGCGTAAGGGGCGCCTCGGCAGCCAGCACACCACCTTTGTTGGGCCGTGCCTGATGTGGCACGACCTCACCGCCAAAGGCTTCGGCCGCATCTTGACGGTGGTCTACGCCACGCCAATCAGGCCGGGTGAGTGCCGCATCTTTGCCCGTTTTCCGTTTCAGTTCAGTTCACCGCTCCCCAGGTTGCTGGTGGGGCTGCGGCCGCGCTGGCTGCAGCACATGGGTAACAACACGGTGCTCGAAGACGATCAGATCTTTCTGCACTGGCAGGAGCGCGCCCTGGCCGCCCGGGGCGGCAGCGATCGTTTTGAGCAGGCCTGCTATCTGCCGACCAGCTCCGATGTCTACGCGCGTGCGCTGCACCGCTGGGTGCGCGAGGTGGCGGGGTTGCCGTTCCCCGCCCAACCCCTACCGCCCAGGCAGCTCAATGAGCCGTTGCTGGAGCGCTGGAACGCCCACACCCGCCACTGCCACGCCTGCTCAGGAGCCTTGCGCCGCATCCGCCGCATCAGACCGATGCTGCTGATCGGCATGGTGGTGGCAGGGTTGTTGTTTGCGACCATCACCCTGCCGGCCCTGCAGGTGGCCATGGGGGTGCACCTGCTGGTGGCGGCTGTGGTGCTGCGTCAGCTGGGCCGCTGGGAGCGGCTGCTTGTGCAGGGCAGTGGTCAGGCGCCGCGCAACCGACTGGCCTGATCCCTGGCCGGCGGCCTTGCACGCGTGACCATGGTCATGACCATGGTCACGTGCAGGAGGGCCTGTTGAGGGTTGCCCCCTCGCTGTTGGCTCATCCAGTGGATCAGCCCTGGCTCACGTGCAGCGTTGCCATGGCTGCAGCAATGGTCTGAGCGTCGACGTCATCGCGGATCACCACGGTGCCGATGGCCGTGGGCAGCACGAAACGCACCTTGCCGTCCTTGACCTTTTTGTCGCCCTGCAGGCAGTCGAGCACCGCCGCTGGTT
Source organism: Prochlorococcaceae cyanobacterium (assembly GCA_049421025.1). Classification (GTDB taxonomy): domain Bacteria; phylum Cyanobacteriota; class Cyanobacteriia; order PCC-6307; family Cyanobiaceae; genus RGUW01. The sequence goes on from JBMSMG010000043.1 coordinate 2,306, forward strand.
CAAGGGCTGGCAGGGTGAGCGGCAAGGCTGCAGCACGGATCAGGGCCCGCTGGCGTTCCTGCTCCGTTTGGCTCCACAGGCCCATGGCGCAGGCGATCTGGCCGGCGGCCAGCATGCCAAAGCCCACCGCCTCGCCGTGCAGGTAGGTGCCGTAGCCACATAGGGCCTCGATCACATGGCCGATGGTGTGCCCGTAGTTGAGGATCGCCCGCAGGCCACCTTCGCGTTCATCGGCAGCAACCACGCGCGCCTTGGCATCTGCTGAGCGCTCGAGCAGGGTCTGCAGCAGGTCAGTGCCAACGGCTTCGATGCTGGCCAGGCCGGCGTCGGGGTCTTTGGCCGCCGCAGCCTCCAGATCGGCAAACAGCGGGGCGTCGTTGATGACGCCGTACTTGATCACCTCGGCCATGCCGGCGCGGAACTCGCGCACCGGCAGGGTCGCCAGCACCTGTGGGTCGATCAGCACCAGCCGCGGCTGGTGAAAGGCCCCGATCAGGTTCTTGCCCCCCGGGTGGTTGACACCGGTCTTGCCGCCGATCGCCGCATCAACCATGGCCAGCAGGGTGGTGGGCACCTGCACCACCGCAAGACCTCGCAGCCAGGTGGCCGCCGCAAACCCCGCCATGTCACCGACCACGCCGCCGCCCAGGGCCACCATCAGCGAGCCGCGCTCGAGCTTGCGAGCAAAGGCGGCATCGTGGATCTGCCCCACAGTGGCCAGGGTTTTCTGGTCTTCGCCGGCTTCGATCACCAGGGTGGTGGCGTCAAAACCGGCAGCTTCGAGGCTGGAGAGCGCCAGCTCGCCGTAGTGCTGCTGCACCACCGGGTTGGTCACCACGAGCACCTTGGTGCCAGTTTTGAGGCCGCGCGCCCTCACCAGTTCGCCAAGACTCGCCAGGGCACCACTGCCGATCACCACCGGATAGGGGTTTGCGGCCAGGGCTACGTCAATCGTGCGCAGGGCTGGGGGCGCCTGGGTCATGGGCCACTGTGAGCTGGGCTGAGGCTACGGCGGCCCCGCTGGGCTCCATAGGCTGGCGCTTCTGCTGAGCGTTGAGCGTGATGGATGCCGCTGCCCTTGGGGCCCTCTTCAGCAAGCCCTACGGCGCCCCTGCCCCGAGTGAGGCCCAGTGGCGTGCCGCCTATGCGGACGATGTCCACTTTCAGGACCCCACCCAGGAGCATCACGGCATTGACGCCTATCTCAAGGCTCAGGAGGGCCTGCTGAAGCGCTGCGATGACGTGTTTCTGACGCCAGGTGCCATCGCCATCGACGGCGACACCGCCTTTGTCGAGTGGACGATGGGCCTGAAGATCCAGGGGATCGAGTTCATCTATCCAGGAGCCACGCGGCTGCGCTTTAACGACCAGGGGCTGATCGTTGATCACCGCGACTATTTCGACTTTGTGGGGCCCACCTTCGGCCCGGTGCCGCTGCTTGGGGGCTTTGTGCGCTGGCTGTACAGCCGTTTTGTGGGCTGAGCCTCAGAGCAGCGCTCAGCTCAGGGCCCAGATCAGGGCCCAGATCAGGGCAAGGTGAAGCCCGACTGCAGATGCTTGAGATCCAGCATCACCCAGGTGATCCACAGCACCACTGCCAGCACGCCACTGAAGGCGGCAAAGCGGCCCATGGTGCGCAGCACCTCACTGGCAAAGCTGACCTGTTTCACCATGGCGCCGCGTCTGGCTTCATCTTGCTCGAAGACCCGCAGGTCTGGCTCACCACGGCAGCTGCTCGCCATTGGCGTGCCAGAAGCTGCCGCTGGTCGCCAGGCTCAGTGCATCGATGCGCGCCAGCAACCCCCTGGCCGCCTCTGCCGGTGGAATGCCTGTGAAGCCCACCATGCGTGTGGCCACCATGCCCGGGTGCAGGACTGCCACGGCAATGCCGCGCGGCTGCAGGTCGATCGCCAGCGAACGTCCCGCCATGTTGAGAGCCACCTTCGACATCCGGTAGCCGTAGTAGCCGCCAGAGCCGTTGTCGTCGATGGAGCCCATGCGGCTGGTGATCAGTGCCAGCTTCGAGCCGCGGCTCAGGTTGCCCAGTAGGGCGCGGCTCAGCAGCAGTGGTGCCAGGGCGTTGACATCAAATTGTCGGCGCACACTGGCAGCGCTGAAGGTTTCAAGTCCATCGCCCTCCAGGATGCCGGCATTGAGGATCACACCAGCTAAGTCGATACCTGCAAGCCTTTGCACCAGATCGGCAATGGCGGCTTCATCACTCAGCTCGATACCGCTTTCAACGCGCACCCCCAGATGCTCGAGCTCTTCTGATGTGCTGCGGCACACAGCGATCACCGTTTCGCCCCGTGCGGCGAGCTGGCGGCAGAGCTCAAGCCCGATGCCGCGATTGCTGCCGGTGACGAGCCAGTGGGCCATGGTGGTCTGGGGCGATCTATGCGATCAAGCTAGGGATCTGGGCGGCAGATCAAGCTGGCGCTGCATCAGGCCCCGGCCATCATGGGCACAGTGTTGCCAAGGCCCTGTGCGTCGTCTCCTTTTGTTCGTGGTGACTGCAGCTGGCTTGGTGCTGCAGGCCTGCGGCTCTAGGGCTAGTGCCCCATCGCAAGCGTCGCTGTTGAAGCAGCCGATCGAGGTGTCTCTCGATCTCAAAGAACCCTCTAAGAGCACAGGTGTCTTTGCAACACAAGTGGGCAACACCACGACCTTCAAGGTTGGCTATGGCCGCAACGGGGTCACCTGCGCCGGCACCCGCTTTGAGGAGGGCTACACCCCGCTGGGTCGCTTCAAGGTGAACGCGATCCTCAGCAACGAGCGCTTCTTGATGGATCCGGCCTTGGTCAAGCAATCAGGCAAGAGCGAAGCCGAGCTGAAACAGAAGCTGTTCAAGAGCATGAATGCCATCGATTTTGATGGCGATCAACAAATTGGTGAATACGGAATCGGCTACATCAGCCTGGCGCCTGTTGGCTCGATCAAGCAGCCGTTCGCCTTCAACACGTATGACGGCAAGTTTCGTTGGTACAGCTTCGCCATTCACGGCAGCAACAACGACAAGCGCATCGGGATGCGCGTCACCGGTGGCTGCCTGAACGTGAGCGAACCGGTTCTCAGGCAGCTGTTGGCAGTGGTGAAGTTGGGCGATGAGGTGCTGATCAGCGCCAACGGACCCTGCACGCCCTGAGCACTGAGCATGGAACTCGATGGCGTGGTGTTCTACGGCCGGCTGGGTCATCTGGCTTTGCAGATGTACGGCCTCGATGGCGAGCTCCAGCGCTGGCGCGGCGCCCGGGTGCTCGATTGCCCCGGAGGGCCCAGTTCCCTGGCGGCTTTGCTGGCGGCTGCCGGGGTCGAGGTGATGGCCTGTGATCCGCTCTATGGCCTCAGCATTGCCGAGCTGCGTCAGCGCAGCATCGCTGATCTGGAGTTGTCGATCGCCAAGTCGATCAACAGCCCCATGCTTCGCCCGGGCTTTGATCTCGAGCAGGTGCGGCGCCACCACCTTGAGGGTCTGGAGGTGTTTCTGGCTGACCGTGAGACCTATCCCGAGCGCTACGTGGCGGCCTCACTGCCCGAGTTGCCGTTTGCCAGCGCCAGCTTTGATCTGGTGTTGAGCGGTCATCTGCTGTTCAGCTATGCCCCGCTCGCGGCGGGCGGCCTGATGGCGGGAGCGGGCTTCGATCTTGACTGGCACCGCCGAGCTCTGGCCGAGCTCAGGCGGGTGAGCCGCAGCGAGATACGCCTGTATCCAGGTCACACTCACTCCATGCCGGCAGAGCCCCATCCCTACGCCGAGGCCTTGCTGGCGGAACTGCCAGACCCCTGGCACGGATGTTTTGCAGCGCGCAATTACGACCAGGGCTTCAGCGGTTTCACCCATGGTCTGCAGTTGTGGCGCTCATGACGAGCAGCTGTAGTGCGAGATGCCGCCTGCACCAAAGAAGGTGCTGGGCTTGAGGCGGTCGTAGGTGGCCGCCAGCTCAGCCGGTGGTTCGTTGTATGGATCGCTGAACACCTGTTGCAGCTCTGCAATCAGGCTGGTGTCGCCCTGTGCTGCGCGTGTGTACGCCGGTGCGATCAGCCATTCACGCCAGGTGATGTAGGGGTTGACGCGTTTCATGGCCGCCGCCGTCTCATCAAGGTTGCCCTCGGCTTTCAGTCGCCCATGCCAGCGGCTGAGCCATTGATCCCAGCGCGCATCGAGCTGCTCTGAGCTGGGCTCATAGAAGCTCTGCTTCAGTGCAGAGGCCTCCTCGGGAATCTCCGAGAGCCTGCGGAAGAACATCGTGTAGTCGAGCTTGGTGAGCATCATCAGCTCAAGCAGCTCGTTCACCAGTGCGGCGTCGTAGCGCTTGAGCCCAAGCTTGCCGGCCCACATCGCATCGAGTGCCTGGGCCATCGCCTCGGCAAAGCCACGTCTGAGTTGATCGAGCTGCTCGAGGGCGCCGGTGTTGCCGCTCAGCAGCAGTCTGATCGAGCTCCAGAACATGTGGTAATTGGCTTCCGCGGCTGCCGGCTGGTTGAAAAAGCTGAAGTGCTCACCGCCCCCGGTCCAGGGCTGAAACCTGGGGTCAAACAGCTCCACGAAGCCGAAGGGTCCGTAGTCGAGGGTGAAGCCCCCTGCTGCGCAGTTGTCGCTGTTGAAGTTGCCCTGGCAGTAGCCGACCCGCATCCAGTCGGCGACCAGGCCCGTGAGCCGCCCGCGAAACAGCCGGGCCAGCTCCACAACTTGATCGGCAAAGGGCAGTGACGCCTCAATCTCAGCTCGGTAATTGCGTTCAATCAGATGCGCCACGATCAGCTGCAGTTCGTGCAGCGCATCTGGATGCGCCCCGCTGCGGGCGCGCCGGGCAAACAGCTCCAGTTGGCCGACCCTCAGGAACGAGGGCGCCACACGCGTGGTGATCGCCACCGGGTTGTCGACCATCACGTCGGGGTCAAATGACTGGGAGTTCGGGGCGTACCAGGGCCGGCGCACGGTTTCCGTACGTGAGGCGTACAGCGTCAACGAGCGTGAGGTCGGTACCCCAAGGGCATGCATGAACTCCTGCGCCAGAAACTCCCGCACACTCGAGCGCAGCACGGCCCGTCCATCGGCTCCGCGGCAGTAGGGCGTTGGGCCGCCGCCTTTGAGTTGCAGTTCCCAGCGCTTGCCGTTGAACAGCCCTTCAAACACCGAAATGGCTCGCCCGTCGCCATAGCCGTTGCCAGTTCCAAACGGGCATTGCTGCGTGTATTCAGTGCCGTAGATCGACAGCGCGTAGCCACTGGCCCAGCCATAGGGGCGCATCGCTGCGCTCGCCACGCTGATGTCTCCAGAGAACAGCCGCGAAAAATCGGCGTCATCGGCCAGCCCATCGCTCAGGCCCAGCTCCTGAAACAGCGCTGTGCTGTGAGCCACGTACTGAGGATCCGGCAGCGGTGTCGGCTGCACCGGTACGTAATGCCCTGACAACACCTGCCGGGGGCGATGGTCGATGCCATCACCGCTGGCCTGTGGATCGGCCAGCAGCGATTGCAGCAGGGAGTAATCGGCCCGCTCGGCAAACGCCGCAAAGGTGGTGATGGTCATCACGGCTCTCTCGGTGTCGGGGCTTGCCGGGTTCTGGCTTGGAAGCTCAGCGCATCATCGTCGGCTTCAGCGCAGCTACCACGCTTGGGGCATGACAACGGCATGGGTACTGGCTACAGCGGAGTTGAGATCAAGACATCTGTTCTGCGATGCGCCGAGTCACCATTGCCGCTCTGTTGCCTCTGATCACGACGTTGCCGCTCAAGGCTCAGACCTATGACCCCCAGGTCACGGCAGAGCAGCAACAGGCTGTGCAGGGTTTGTTGAACAACGCAATTGTGGCGGTGCGTCAGAACGATCAGGCTGCGGCCTGCAACCTGCGCAGCCAGGCTTTGGGCATTCTCAACGCAAACTTTGCAGCGTTTGAGGCTCTCTATCCCGCCAACAACTGGAGTGATCTGCAGGTGTCGCTGCAGGGCAGCTTGCGAAAGTGCGCTGCCAGCGCCGGCACCGCTCAACCGCAATGATCCTGCCTTGAAGAGACGGTGCCTTGATTGATCCGCTGCATCTGCCAGGTCACCAGTGTCCCCACCGGGCTCCACAGCAAATAGGGGATCAGCAGCAGAACGGCCGGTTTCGACGTGTCGGCAACCAGCACAGCCAGGGCAACACCCCACAGCCAGCCGGCCAAGCCCACGGCGGTGCCGCTGGCCAGGCTGCGGGTTTTGCAGATCAGCCAGGTGTAGCTCTGCACCAGCACCAGCAGCACCAGATAGCCGGCCATGAGCGCAAAGCTCCAGGCGGCGTTCCAGCTCAGCAGCGCTGAGGCGTAGAAGCAGCCGTAGATGGCGATCCAGATCAGCGGGATCCAGCGTTCAAAGGTGAGCCAGCGTGGGCGCCTGAGCTGCAAAAACCAGCCAAAGTCAGCACGGCTGGGGTTGAGAGTGCCACCCACACCCGCAATCACCAGCAGGATCACCAATGCTGCAGCCATACCTGCAGGCTATGGGTCCTCTCCGGTGTTGTCGCCATGAAGGAGTCTTTGCCCCCCTGGCGGCCGCTGCTGCGCGGGGCCCGCGAGCGTGAGGGCCGCTCGCCGTCTGCACGCTGGGTGCAGCTGGCCACGGTGGCGCCCGATGGCACCCCGCGGGTACGCACCCTGGTGTTTCGCGGTTGGGCGGGGCCGGCGACGCTCGATTTGCTCACCGATGCGCGCAGCGGCAAGCCGGTTGAACTGGCACGTCAACCCGCCGTTGAGCTGTGCTGGCTGTTGCCGCGCTCGCGTAGTCAGTTCCGTTTGCGTGGGGCGCTGCAAACCCTCGAGCCAGGGCTGCTTCAGGCTGAACGTGAGCGCCATTGGCGGCAGCTCACCACTGGGGGGCGTGCCCTATGGGGCTGGCCCGAGCCCGGTGCCCCGTTTGATCCTCAGGCGTCGTTTCCAAGCGACCTGGCAGACGACACTCCAGTGCCGGAATGCTTTGCCCTGTTGCGCCTGGCGATCAGTCAGGTGGAGTTGTTGGAGCTCAGCGGCACGCCCCATCGCCGCCGCCGCTGGCGTGCCGATCAGCAGTGGGCGGAGCAGGCGCTTAACCCATGATGATGGTCGCTTGCGTGCGCGTCTGGCATGAAATTGCCTGAGGGTTGGCGGGTCTGGCTGCTGGTCATTGGTCTCAATGCCATGGCCGCTGGTCTGTGGTTTGTGGACCGCGATGTGGCCCGGCCCGAAGCCGGCGGCAGCCTGTGGCAGGTGATCCGCTCGCTCCTCCCGGGGGGCTGAGTGTGGCCGCGCTGACCCTGCTCTACGACGGTGGCTGCCCCCTATGCCTGCGCGAGGTCACCTTTTTGAGGAGGCGCGATCAGCGCCTGCATGCCGCTGCGCCGCAGCTGGCCTTTGTGGACATCGACGCCCCTGACTATGAGCCGGTGGCCCACGCCGGCATCAGCTATCGCGAGGCGATGGGCCGCATCCACGGGCTGCGCGCCGATGGCACCGTGCTGCGCGATGTGGCGGTGTTTCGTGAGGCCTACCGCCTGGTGGGGCTGGGCTGGCTGTATGCCCCCACCGATTGGCCGCTGCTGCGCCCAGCGGTCGACGGGGCCTATGGCCTGTGGGCCCGCTGGCGGCTGCGCCTGACAGGCCGGCCCGATCTCGATCAGCTGTGCAGCTGCCGCGCGGCGTCGAGCTCGAAATCCTGAAAGTCGAAGCCGGGCCCCACGCAACAGCTCACCAGGCTCCAATCCCCTTGGGAGTATGCGGCCTGCCACCAGCCGGCTGGCACAACGGCCACGGGCTCCAGCTCTGGTTGTTCGGGGGCGAAGCCCAGCCGATGGGTGTTGACGGGTTGATCACGCTCCCGCTGGAGCAGCAGCTTCAGCGGTGCACCACCGATGAAATGCCAGGTCTCATCGGCTCCGTGCACCCGGTGCCAGCTGCTGGGTCGCTGCGCCTCCAGCAGAAACAGAATCACCGTGAGGCCGGCGCGCTGGCTGCCGTCGGCGCGGCTCACCAGCTCTCTGCTGCGGTGCACTTCGCGGTACCAGCCCCCTTCGGGATGGGGCCTGAGCCCGTAGCGCTCAATCACGCTCTGACTGCTCTCAAGAGGCTGTTGCACAGAAGGTCTGCCCAGAACCGATAGGGTCACCGCAACAGGTTGCATCAACCCCACGCCATGAACCAGAGCGTCAAAGGTGTGCTGTACGTGAGCGTCTGGGTGATGCTCTGGGGTACGGCGGCCTCACTGGCCGACTTTGTGCTGCTTGAGCGCGGCGCCTACGAGACCGGCACCGCCGGGCAGGCGATCACGTTTGTGTCTTACGGCGTTGCCGCGGTGGTGCTGGCGTTCAAGCTGTCGGGCCGTTTTCTCAAGCCCCTTGGGTAAAAGCGGCGCAGACCGAGCACCGCAAAGACCGAAACCGCCGCTGTGGCGCCCAGGTCTCCGCCAATGCCGGTGAGGGTGGGTTCAAAACCGAGGCTGAACAGCGCGAAGAGTGCGCCGATCGCCAGCAGCTGAAGTCTGGGGCGCATGGCCAAGCGTGACGGCGCCGTCATGCCCACAAAGCTGGCCCCCAACCACAGTCCGGCCAGCGGCGGCGACAGCAGCAGCCCGGCCAACAGCGATGGCAGCGCAGAGCCCAGCACAGCGCCTCGGTTCCACCGGTAGCTGAGCTGGTGGGTGATCTGGGGCGCAACAAGCACCACCAGCAGCGCCAGGATCCGCTCGCCGCTGCTGTAGTGATGCGGTTTGGCGCCTGGGCCAATCAGGCCAAGGGCTGTGGCCAGACCGCAGCTCCCCAGCACCCCCAAAAAGGCAATGCAGCCCAGCTTGCCGCCAATGCCAGACCAGCTGTTGTGCAGCAGCTCAAGCACCAGCCCGGCCAGCGCCCCCGAGAGGATGACGCCTGCCGGATGCTGCAGCACCAGTTCAGACGTCATGCCGGCGAAGGCGCCGCAGTAGAGCGCGGCTCCCAGGCCCGGCCAGCGCCCGCGGCCCCAGGCCTCGAGCAGGCCACCTGCGCTGCCGACCAGGGCGGCACTCACCACCACCGCAACCGACCAGTTGCGGCTGAGGGTCATGACAGCCAGGGCGGCCAGTGCGCTGAGCAACGGCGTCGTGTGTTGGATGGCCTTGGGCTCGCCATGGTCGGCATGCTCAAGAAACCCTGCCAGAACAACGACCCCGATTACCACGTAGATCAGCAGCAGCGGCAGGGGTGCCCCCACCAGAAAGGCATCCACATAGAAGACCAGCAGCATGCCGGCCATCAGCAGGGCATTGCGTTTCATTGGGGGCGGCGCTGGACGCTCTGGGAGGCACCATTGTGGCCAAACCCATCGCCGCAACTGGGACGATGCTGCCGATGACGCTGCGTTCTGGATCGCTTGTCGACGGACCGGCCGGTGCGCCGGCCACGCTGCTGCTGGCCCATGGTGCCGGGGCCCCCATGGACAGTCCGTTCATGGCGGCGATCGCCTCGGGTCTGGCTGAGCGCGGCTGGCGGGTGGTGCGCTTTGAGTTTCCGTACATGGCGCAGCGGCGTGTTGACGGCAAACAGCGCGCGCCCGATCGCCTGCCACGTTTGCTCGACGCGTTTCGTGAGCAGGTGGGGTCCTTGCAAGGCCAGGGCCCTTTGATCCTTGGCGGCAAGTCGATGGGCGGCCGCATCGCCTCGCTGCTGGTTGACGAGCTGGCCGGTCATGGCACCGTTCGCGGTTGCCTGTGCCTGGGTTACCCGTTTCATCCGCCCGGCAAGCCCGATCAGCTGCGCACCGACCACCTCGCAACACTCAGCACACCCACGCTGATCGTGCAGGGCGAGCGCGATCCGTTTGGTAAGCGCTCCGAGGTCGAGACTTACACCCTCTCGGCAGCGATCGACGTGCAGTGGATCGTTGCCGGCGACCACAGCTTCAAACCCACCCGCAGCTCAGGGCTCAGCGAAGCCGGCAACTGGCAGTGCGCTGTGACGCTTGCTGCGCAATTCATGCAGACCCAGCTGGCGGCCTGAGCATGGTCATGCCTCCTTGTTGTTGACGTGAATCAGCCGATGGCGTCTGACCCAAGCTCTGCGGCCCAACACCTGCGTCAGTTGCTCAGCGGTGATGGGCTGCGGTTGATGCCCTGCTGCTTCGATGCCCTCTCGGCCCGGCTGGTGGAGCAGGCGGGTTTTGGGCTCACCTTCATGAGCGGCTTTTCGGTGGCGGCGGCGCGGGCGGCCTTGCCGGACACCGGGCTGCTGACGGTGAGCGAAATGCTCGATCAGGGCCGCAGCATCTGCGATGCCGTTTCGATTCCGGTGATCGGCGATGGCGACACCGGCCACGGCAACACAGCCAACGTGCGCCGCACCGTGCAGCAGTTCGCCGCAGCCGGCTTTGCCGGCATCATGCTCGAGGACCAACTGGCCCCCAAACGCTGCGGCCACACCGGGGTGCGCGAGGTGGTGAGCCGCCAGGAGGCGCTCAGCCGCATCCGCGCGGCGGTGGCGGCCCGCGATGCCGGCGCTGATCTGGTGATCGTGGCCCGCACCGATGCCCGCTCGGCCCTGGCCGCCTCAGGTGGCGAGGCGGCCGCACTCGAGGAGGCCATCTGGCGCCTTAACGCGTTTGCTGATCTGGGCGCCGATGTGCTCTTTCTTGAGGCTCCGCGCTCAGAGCATGAAATGGAGGAGGTCTGTCGCCAGGTGCCCGGTTGGCGCATGGTCAACATGCTCGAAGACGGCATCACCCCGGTGCTGCCCCCCGAGCGCCTCGAGGCCATGGGGTTCCGCCTGGCCGCCTACCCGTTGACCCTGCTGGCCTGCGCCGCTGCTGCGATGCAGGCTGCCCTGGCCGATCTGGCTGCAGGCCGCACCCCGGCGGCCCGACTCGATTTCGCCAGCTTGCGGCGATTGGTGGGTTTCGAGGCCTATGACGCGCTGCTCGCCGCAGACGCGCAGAACCTGCCATGAGTGCTTCAACCGGCCCTGCATTGCGATCGGCTTGGGCCAACGTGTTCGCCTGGTTGTCTCTGGGGCTGCTGTTTGACCTGCCGCTCCTGCTCACTGCCAGCGCTGTGGCGGCAGATCTGGGCGAGCGCTGGAGTGGTGAGAGCTGGAGCGGTGAGAGCTGGAACGATCACCAGGCCAAGGCTCTGCTTCACAGTGCCGCGGCCGTCAGCACCGCCAGCAGCTCCTCGCCATAGCGCGCAAGCTTGGCCTCACCGATGCCGCCGATGCGGCTCAGGCCATCCAGGTCGGTGGGCTGCTGCGCCGCCAGCTCCAACAGGGTGCGGTCGTGAAACACCACATAGGGCGGCACGCCTTGGCTGCGCGCCTGCTCACGTCGCCACTCTTTCAGTGCCGTCAGCAGTCGCTCGTCAACGTTGAGGTTGTCGTGCCCAGCGGCCATGGCTCCAAGCAAGCGCGCTGCCGACGAGCTGGCCCGCCTGCGGCTCTGGTGTTGCGGTGGCGGCAGCGGCAGCTCGAGCATCAGCTCGCCCCGCAACAGCGGCCGCACCAGATCCTGGGGGCCCAGCTGCAGGCCCCCCTTGCCGCCGGGCACGCTCTGCAGGTAGCCCAGGCCGCTCAATTGACGCACCAGGGAGCGCCATTGGCTGCGGTCGAGCTCGCGGCCAATGCCATAGACGCTCAGCTGGTCGTGGCCGAGCTGGCGCAGCTTGTCTGTCGAAGCCCCCAGCAGCACATCGACCAGGTGGGCGGCGCCAAAGCGCTGCCCCGTGCGCACCACCGCCGAGAGCAGCTTTTGGGCTGGCACGGTCAGATCGGCCAGAGCCTTGGGCTCCAGGCAACCGTCGCAGTTGCCGCAGGGCTCGGCCAGCTCTTCACCAAAGTGGCGCAGCAGCACCTGACGGCGGCAGCCGGCCGCTTCGCTGTAGGCGATGAGAGCCTCGAGCTTGCCGTGCTCGATGCGCTTCTGCTCATCGGGGGCGGCTGAGTCGTCGATGAAACGGCGCAACTGCGGAATGTCACCGGGGCCATGCAGCATCCAGGCCACAGCCGGCAGCCCGTCGCGGCCGGCGCGGCCCGT
>JBMSMG010000044.1:0-14066 GCA_049421025.1 Prochlorococcaceae cyanobacterium
AGCGCTGCCGATCACGGCTATTAGTTCGGCTGATGGCTGCCTGGCCGTGGGCTGGAGAATGGATGCCCCGGCTCCATGGGAAGCGCTTCGCCATCACCGCAGCAGGCCATGCCACCTCGAAGACGCGTCGTCACCTGGAGCCCCAGCGTCACCTTGGTGCCAACACGCGGCTGCTTTAACGCCTGCAGCTATTGCAGTTTTCGCCAATCCATTGGGACCGGTGACTGGCTTGGCGATCACCAGGCGAGCGCCGAGCTCAACGCGCGGCCCATGGCCTTTGAGGTGCTGCTGCTCAGTGGCGAAGTGGATCCGGTGGCGCCCGATCGCTCTGCCTGGTTGTCCAGGTTGCGGGCCCTTTCGCAGTTGGCCCTGCAGCATGGTCGTCTGCCCCATACCAATGCCGGGCCGCTGCTGCGCGGCGAGATGGCGGCTCTGGCGCGACTGAACCCCTCGATGGGGTTGATGCTCGAAGGTCTTGGCCCCGTTTACGCGCTAGCCCATCACCGCGCGCCCAGCAAAACCCTGGCGTCCCGGTTGGCGCAGCTCGAGCAGGCCGGGCGGCTGGGGATTCCCTTCACCACAGGTTTGCTGATCGGGCTGGGGGAGACGCAGCAGCAGCGCCGTGAGGCGCTCGAGTTGCTGGCCCTGCTGCAGCGCCAATGGGGGCATCTGCAGGAAGTGATCTTGCAGCCTTGGCGGCCGGGGTCCAAAGCAGAGCAGGCCAAGCCCCTCTCGTCTGCCGAGACCACAGATCTGCTGCTCACCATTGCCGAGGCGCGGGAGATCCTGCCGCCCGAGGTGCACCTGCAGCTGCCGCCCAATCTGTGGCCGGCATCGCAGCTGATCGCAGCTCTAGAAGCCGGGATCGATGATCTGGGCGGGATTGATGTCACCGATGTGATCAATCCCAGCTGGCCCCAGCCCCGCCCTACCCAGCTGGCCCAGCAGCTCGAGCAGGCGGGCTGGCAGCTGCGTCCCCGTCTGTGTGTGCATGACGGCTGGATCAGGGGGCTGCCATCGGCACTGCGTGCCAGGGTTGTTGGCTTGCGCCAGAACCTCGAGGCGGCGTTTGAATCAGGCTTGTTAGCGTCCGGCATCTGAGCTGGTGTGGAGCGCGACGCTGTGACGGCCCCAATCTCAGCTCCCTTTGCGGGCCTCAATCAACGGCTGCTGTTGGTGCGCCTGCCCTGCAATCCGATCTTTCCGGTGGGGCCGATCTATTTGGCCGACCACCTGCACAAGCAGTTTCCGCAGCTTGAGCAGCGCCTGCTCGATCTAGCGGCCTTGCCCCTGCTCGATGTCGAGAGGGTCTTGCTGGCCACGGTCGAGCAGTTCAGGCCGACTCTGCTGGTGTTTTCGTGGCGCGACATTCAGATTTACGCCCCGGTCGACGGACGTGGCGGCAACCCGCTGCAGAACTCCTTTGAAGTCTTCTACGCCCGCAATCCCCTCAAACGTCTGCGCGGAGCACTAGGCGGAGTGCAGCTGATGGCGAGCCATTACGGCGAGCTCTGGCGCAACCTGCGTTTGCTGCGCCGCGGCCTCAAGCGGGCCCGCCGCTTTGAGTCCAGCGCCCGGGCCGTGCTGGGTGGCGGGGCCGTCAGTGTCTTTTATGAACAGCTGGGCCGTAGCCTCCCGGCTGGCACCGTGGTCTCGGTTGGCGAAGGCGAGTCGCTGCTCGAGAAGTTGATCCGCGGCGAGTCGATCGCGGCTGAGCGCTGCTACGTGGCCGGCGAGCCTCCCCGGGCTGGGTTGATTCACGAGCAGCCAACACCGCTTGAGAAAACAGCGGTTGATTACGGCTACATCGAGTCGATCTGGCCCCAGTTGGGCTGGTATCTCGATGGCGGTGATTTTTACGTTGGCGTGCAGACCAAGCGCGGCTGCCCCCACAACTGCTGCTACTGCGTTTACACCGTGATCGAGGGCAAGGCGGTGCGCGTCAACCCGGCCCGCGAAGTCGTCGCCGAGATGCGCCAGCTGTACGACCGCGGTGTGCGGGGCTTCTGGTTCACCGATGCGCAGTTCATTCCGGCTCGGCGCTACATCGACGATGCCAAGGAGCTGTTGCGGGCGATTTTGGCGGCTGGCATGAGCGACATCCGCTGGGCGGCCTACATCCGCGCTGACAACCTCGATGCCGAGCTGGCCGAGCTGATGGTGCAAAGCGGCATGAGCTACTTCGAAATTGGCATCACCTCGGGGTCTCAGGAGCTCGTGCGCAAGATGCGCATGGGCTACAACCTGCGCACCGTGCTTGAAAGCTGCCGCCTGCTCGCTGCCGCCGGCTTTACAGAGCACGTGTCGGTCAACTACTCGTTCAACGTCATTGACGAGCGGCCCGAGACGATCGCCCAGACCGTTGCCTACCACCGTGAGCTTGAGCGCATTTTCGGTGCAGGCAAGGTGGAGCCGGCGATCTTTTTCATTGGCCTGCAGCCCCACACCCATTTGGAGCAGTACGGCTTTGAGCAGGGATTCATTGAGCCCGGCTACAACCCGATGAGCATGCTGCCGTGGACGGCCCGCAAGTTGCTCTGGAACCCTGAGCCGATGGGCCGCACCTTTGGCCGCATTTGCCTGGAAGCCTTTGATCGCAATCCCGGCGATTTTGGCCGCACGGTGATGGCGCTATTGGAACGCGACTACGGCTGCGCACCGCTGGATCAGGCGTTGCATGCACCGCTCGAGGGCCGGCGTGCCCTGGCGACCGCGGTCCGCTAGTCGGTGCGTTCAAAGGGCTTCAAGCCTGCGTCAGGTCTCCCACCAGCGCCGCCGCACCCAAAGCAGCGCCAGCAGGCCGAGCAAGCCGAACAGCCCGCCGATCGGATTGGGATTGGCCCCCCCCGGGCCCACCAGCCACGCGGGAGAGGCGGGCGAGAGTTCAAATAGTCCGTTCTGCAGGGCAAACCAGCCGCCCACCAGTCCCCCATGCAGCCCGATCGCACCCCACAGCACGCCGCCATCGGCGCGGCGTTGTAGGGCCAGGGCCAGCCCCAGCAGGGTCAAGCCGCCCAGCAGGGCCACGGCCTGCAGGCCAGGCAGGCGGTACCAGGGATGCAGCAGCGCAAAGATGCCGGCTTGGGCCACCAGGGCCCTGCGGCGTCCCAGCAGCAGCTCAAGCTCTCCCAACAACCAGCCGCGGAACAGCAGCTCTTCGGCAAAGCCAACGCCCAAGACCAGGGCGATCGCATTGAACAGTGCGCCGCTGCCAAGCTCTCCCAACCAGCGCGCCTGGCCTGAGCTCAGCAGCAGCAGCGTCAGCGGCAGCAGCAACAGCAAGGCCTTGAGCAATCCCCGCAGCAGAGCCCGAACCAAGGGCGAGTACCCCATGGCTGCGACCCCTAGGTGTTGCCAGGGATGCTCCACCCCCCAGACCCGCCGCAGCCGCAGCGGCAGCGTCACAAGCAGCAGCAGCAGCGAGACAGCGAGCCCGGCCAGATCCACCTGATCGGTCCGCCAGCTGGGGGCGAGCAGCAGCAGAGGCCTGCTGGCCAGCCAGCCCAGCCCATACAGCACCGGCACATAGAGCACCGTGCCCCACCAATGGAGTCTGGGAGCTGCGTCTTGGCTGCCCATCAGCTCACTCCTCAGGTTCGATCGTGCTGGTGAGGCCCTTGGCTTTGAGGGTTTCGCAATAGAACTCGGCTGGCTCCAGGTCGCAGACGATCACCAGGCCCACGCCGGTGTTGTGGGCCTCGAGCATCACCGCGATGGCGTCCTGCTCGCTGAGCGAGGGCACCACCTGCCGCAGCGTGACGACCACGTACTCCATGGAGTTGACCGGGTCGTTGTGCAGCAGCACCTTGTAGCGCGGTGACGGTTTGCGCACCCGCTCGGGAGCCTTCTCCATGACCGCAGCGCCGCCGCTCTCGCGGCTCGGGGTCTGGGTGGCAACAACCGAGCGGTGAATCAACGCAGGACCGTCTTGCAGGACTGGCAGTTTACGGAGCGTCTCAGGCACGGCGAGCCTGCCGCTCAGCCCGCCAGCGCGGTCTTGATGCGGCGCATCGCGTCCTCGACGTTGGCGCGGCTGTTGAAGGCCGAGAGGCGGAAGTAGCCCTCGCCTGCGGCGCCGAAGCCGCTGCCCGGGGTGCCCACCACGTTGGCCTTGCTCAAAAGCAGGTCAAAGAAGCCCCAGGAGTCGACGCCCTCAGGGGTCTTGAGCCACACATAGGGCGCCTGCTCACCGCCATAAACCGTCAGGCCGGCGGCGGTCAGCTCGCGGCGAATGATCGCCGCGTTCTCCATATAAAAGGCAATCAGCGCCTTGACTTGGGCCTGGCCCTCAGCGCTGTAGACGGCTTCGGCGCCGCGCTGCACCATGTAGCTCACACCGTTGAATTTGGTGCACTGGCGGCGGTTCCACAGGCCCCAGAGCTCCACGGGTTCGCCATTGGCGGCGGTGCCCATCAGGCCCTTGGGCACCACGGTCAGGGCACAGCGCGTGCCGGTGAAGCCGGCGTTTTTGGAGAACGAGCGAAATTCAATTGCGCACTCGCGCGCACCTTCGATCTCGTAGATCGAGTGGGGCAGGCTCGGGTCCTGAATGAACGCCTCATAGGCCGCGTCAAACAAAATCAGCGCGCTGTTGGCGCGGGCGTAGTCGACCCAGGCCTTGAGCTGCTCTTTGGTGGCGACGGCGCCGGTGGGGTTGTTGGGGAAACAGAGGTAGATCAGATCCACCTTCTCCGTCGGGATCTGGGCGGTGAAGCCGTTCTCCGCGTTAATCGGCAGGTAGGTCAGCCCGCCGTACTGACCGGCACCATCGGCGTCGCCGGTGCGGCCCGCCATCACGTTGCTGTCGACATACACCGGGTAGACCGGATCGGTCACGGCGATGCGGTTGCCCTCGCCCAAAATGTCGAGAATGTTGGCGCTGTCGCACTTGCTGCCGTCGGAGACAAAGATCTCTTCAGCTGAGATCTGGCAGCCGCGGGCCACAAAGTCATGGCTGGCGATGGCCTCGCGCAGCCACAGGTAGCCCTGCTCGGGCCCGTACCCATGGAAACCCTCGCGGGTGCCCATCTCATCGATGGCGGCTTTCATGGCCGTGCGGCAGGCCTCGGGCAACGGCTCGGTGACGTCGCCGATGCCCAGGCGAATGACCTGAGCGGTGGGGTTGGCCTCGCTGAAGGCCTTGACCCGCCGCGCGATCTCCGGAAACAGATAGCCCGCCTTGAGCTTGAGGTAATTGCCGTTGACCTGGGCCATTGCCGCTTGGGCCGCCGCCGGGCCCGGTGAGAGTTGCGCGATTGTCCTATGCGGCGGTGGTGGGCTGCCTACGCTCAACGTATGGGCGTTGCCGCTGCACCGATCGATTTTGAGGCCCTGATCGATCTGTCGATCAGCAAACCGGCCCGTTATCTGGGCAACGAGCGGGGGGTCGAGTCGCGCGACTGGGAGTCGGCCTGGGCCACTGCCGGCGTGCGCTGGGCCCTCACCTACCCCGAGGTCTACGAGGTGGGCGCCAGCAACAGTGGCCACATCATTCTGTATTCGATTCTCAACAGCCTTCCAGGCCAGCTGTGTGACCGCAGCTACCTGCCAGCTCCCGATCTGGCGGCGCGGCTCAGGGAGCGGGGCGTGCCTCTGTTTGCCGTTGAGAGCCGCAGGCCCCTGCGGGCTTTTGACATCTTGGGCTTTTCGCTCAGCTATGAGCTCGGCGGCACCAACATTCTCGAAATGCTTGAGTTGGCGGGCATTCCGCTGCGGGCCAGCCAGCGCGGTGATCTGCCCCTCGATCACCCGGAGGCCCCGCCGCTGATCTTTGCCGGTGGGCCCACCGCCACCAGCAACCCCGAACCGTTTGCGGCCTTTTTTGACTTTGTGGCCCTGGGCGATGGCGAAGAGCTGTTGCCCGAGATCGGTCTGGTGGTGGCTGAGGCCCGCGCCGCCGGCCTGAGCCGCCGCGCTTTGCTGTGCGATCTGGCCCAGGTGCCGGGGGTGTACGTGCCCTCGCTCTATGCCCCGGGCCCCGATGGGGTGACCGTGGTGCCGCTTGAAGCCGGCATCCCGGCGCGGGTGCAGCGGCGCACGGCAACCCCCATGCCCCACTACGCCATGGGCTTGGTGCCCCACATTGAAACGGTGCACGACCGGCTCACGGTCGAGATCAGGCGCGGCTGCACCCGCGGTTGCCGTTTCTGCCAGCCGGGCATGCTCACCCGCCCGGCCCGCGACGTCGAACCCGAAGCGGTGATCGAGGCCGTCGAAGAGGGCATGCGCCGCACCGGCTACAGCGATTTTTCGCTGTTGTCGCTGAGCTGCAGCGACTATTTGGCGCTGCCAGCGGTGGGTGTGGAGCTGCGCAACCGCCTGGCTGATCAGAACGTCACCTTGACCCTGCCCAGCCAGCGGGTCGATCGCTTTGACGCCAACGTGGCCCACATCATCGGTGGGGCGCGCAAAGGGGGCATCACCTTTGCACCCGAGGCCGGTACCCAGCGCCTGCGCGACATCGTCAACAAGGGACTCACCGATGCCGACCTGCTCTCTGGCATCCGCACCGCGATGGGCCAGGGCTACCGCAAGGTCAAGCTCTATTTCATGATCGGCCTGCCGGGTGAGACCGACGCCGACGTGCTCGGCATTGCCGAGACCTGCAGGTCTTTGCAGCAGCAATGCGCTGATCTGGGGCGGCTTGCCCTCAATCTGACGATCAGCAACTTCACCCCTAAGCCCCACACCCCGTTCCAGTGGCATAGCGTCAGCACCGCCGAGTTTGAGCGGCGCCAGCAGCTGCTCAAAGGCGCCCTGCGAGCGCTGCGCGGCATCAAGACGAATTTCACCGACATCAGACTTTCGGCGATCGAAGATTTCATCGGCCGCGGCGATCGCCGCGTTGCCCCGGTGATCGAGGCGGCCTGGCGCGCCGGGGCGGGCATGGACTCCTGGTTTGAGTCAGCCGAGCGCAGCCACGAGGCTTGGAGCGGCGCCATCGAAGCGGCTGGCCTGGGTGGGCGCTACCGGGCCCTCGAGATGGGTGCCTGGAGTGCCACCGAGGCCCTCAGCACCGATGACCTCGAGGCGTTCTGCAGCCAGAGCCTGCCCTGGGACCACATCGATTCGGGCCTCGACAAGCGCTGGCTGGCTGAAGACCTCAAAAACGCTCTGGCGGCAGCGGTGGTGCCCGACTGCTCGTTTGAGGGCTGCAGCAGCTGCGGGGTGTGCGGGCCCGAACTGGGCCACAACGTGGTCATCCCGCCGCCACAGGTTCCGCCGGCCCTGCCTCAGCGGGCCCCCGCCAGCGAGCGGGTGTTTCGGCTGCGCATGGGCTTTGCCAAGACGGGCTCGCTGGCCCTGATCAGCCACCTCGACACCTTGCGCATGCTGGAGCGGGCTCTGCGGCGCACGGGCCTGCCGGTGAGCTTCACCGGCGGCTTTCACCCGCTGCCGCGGCTGCAGTTGGCGCTGTCGCTCCCCCTGGGCGTCGAGGGCCTGGGCGAGTGGCTGGATCTGGAGTTCACAGAGCCCGTTGATCCGCAGCAGGTGCGTGCAAGGCTCCAGAGCGAGCTCACAGCTGAATTTGAGCTGCGCTCAGCCGCAGAGGTGCCCGTGTTTGGCCCCAGCCTCTCGCAGGAGCTGGTCTCGGCGCAGTGGAGCTTTCTCCTGGGCGTCGACTCGCCTGGATCCACGCCGCCACCCTGGCAGCAGGCCGTCCATGCCTTGCTTGCCACCAGCACTCTGATCTGGCACGACACCGACAAAAAAGGCAGGCCGCGTCAGCGCGACTGCCGACCCGATCTGCTGGAGCTGGCCGTGGTGTCCGCGGCCGATGCCATGCAACCTGCTGCCGTGCGCGCGCTGGTGGCGATCGACCCCATGGGCCGCAGCATCAGGCCCCAGCAGATTCAGCATTGGTTGGCCCAGCAGCTCGATGTGCCGTTGACGCTTGGGGCGGTGCGGCGTGAGGCGCTGCAGCTTCGCCCGTGCTAATTTGCTTTTAAGCCAAGGACTCTCCTGGTTGCCAGCCGATCGCCCCGCCGATCGCTGATGCCCTTGCCAGGTTGGAGTTCAAGGACTCAGCAGCTTTCTCGAACTTCTGATTTCATCTGACTTTCGGGTGGCTGTTGCAACGGCACCACACGACGGTGACTTTGGCCAAGACGCCAAGCGTTCACATCGCTGATCAGATCAGCTCAGTAACAAGGCGCCAAGACGAGCCAATGCTCGCCTAGCCCACAAGAATTTTCACTCCCATGCAGCACGCTTCAGCCGTGCTGTTCACGTCGCATTTCCCTTTGCCAGTTGAGCGCATCAGCGCTGACCGACTCCTCCATGCCACAGCAGATCGTCATTGCTGAGCAACTGCGGATCGCCGCGGTTCTCACCGATGAGCGCGTTGATGAATTGATTGTTGCCCAGGGGCGCTACCAGATCGGTGATGTTTATCTGGGGACGGTTGAAAATGTTCTCCCAGGTATTGATGCTGCATTCGTCAACATTGGCGAAAGCGAAAAAAACGGCTTTATCCACATCACCGACCTGGGCCCCCTGAAGCTCAAAAAAGGTGGCGCCGGGATCACCGAGCTGCTCGAGCCGCGCCAGAAAGTTCTGGTGCAGGTGATGAAGGAACCCACCGGTACCAAAGGCCCCCGCCTCACCGGCAACCTGACCCTGCCCGGTCGATTTTTGGTGCTACAGCCCCATGGCCAGGGGGTCAACATCTCGCGCCGCATCAACGGCGAAACCGAGCGCAATCGTTTGCGCGCCCTCGGCGTGTTGATCAAGCCCCCCGGTTCAGGGTTGCTGATCCGCACCGAAGCCGAAGGCGTCAGTGAAGAGCTGCTGATCGACGATCTTGAGGCGCTGTTGCGTCAGTGGGAGGGAATCCAAGCCGCAGCCGAAACGGCCAACCCTCCGGTGTTGTTGAACCGCGACGAGGATTTCATTCATCGCATCCTGCGCGATCACTTCAACCCTGAGGTGCGCCGTGTGGTGGTCGACAGCGCCGAGGCTGTTGGCCGCGTCACCAGCTTTTTGGGCGCTGATCCAAACAGCCCGGCGGTGGAGTGTCACCGCGAAGCAACCGAAATCCTTGAGCATTACAAGGTCAACGCGGCCATTCGCGATGCCCTGAAGCCCAGGGTGGACCTGCCCTCGGGCGGCTACATCATCATTGAGCCGACCGAGGCCCTGACGGTCATCGATGTCAACTCAGGCTCCTTCACCCGTTCGGCCAATGCACGCGAAACCGTGCTATGGACCAACTCGGAGGCGGCCGTTGAGATCGCGCGTCAGCTCAAGCTGCGCAACATCGGGGGTGTGGTCATTGTCGATTTCATCGACATGGACTCCAGGCGTGATCAGCTGCAGCTGCTTGAGCACTTCACCCAGGCCGTGCGCCACGACGCAGCCCGGCCCCAGATCGCCTCAATCACCGAACTCGGCCTGGTGGAGCTGACCCGCAAGCGTCAGGGTCAAAACATCTACGAGCTGTTTGGACGGGCCTGCCCCAGCTGCGGCGGCCTGGGCCACGTTGCCGTTCTGCCGGGTATGGACACCCTGCAGCCTCTGGCCACCAGCACCGGTTTGGTGCGCTCCGCCGCTTCGGCCCGCTCTGAGGTGCTCAGTCCCTCGGGGGGTGAAGCCGGTGGCCGCCGCCGGCGCGGTGGCCGCGGCGGGCGAACTGGTGTGGATGCTGCGCTCAGCGACGGCCTGGTCGCCGAAGCTGGTGGGCTTGAGAGCGCCCCTTCTGAAGCCGGGAGCTCAGAGCCCGTTGGCGGGCCCCGCCGCCCCGAGCTTGATGTGGTCGCTGTTTCAATGGAACCAGCACAGGAGCTGGTGTACGGCTGGCTGGGCCTTAGCCCGGCGTTGTTGCTCGATCCTCAGCCCTCAACCGACAACCTGTTGGTGCGGGTTGTTCGTCCTGGCGAGGATCCGGCTGCGGTGGTCGATGAGGCCAAAGCTCAGCTGGCTGCTGCCGGTGGCCGCAGGCGCCGCCGCGGCGGCCGCGGCACTGCCGAGGCAGTGCCTGCTTCCGAGAGCCGGCCTGTTGAGATCACCCCCCTGCCTGAGAGCAGCGGCAGTGAAGACGACATCGCTGTGATCACTGTGTCGGTGCCCAGCCGCGACCCTGAGCCGGTGGCACAGGTCTTGGCCGAACCCGTCAGCGAGCCTGCGGCTGACGCCGACTCTGAGCCCCGCCGCCGCCGCCGCCGATCTTCGGCGAGTGGTTGACCCTTATCAGGGCATCGATCCTGGCCTGTGCGTCGGGGTCGATGAAGTCGGCCGCGGGGCCCTTTTTGGCCCCGTGTTTGCCGCTGCAGTGCAGCTGAGAGCCTCTGCCCATCGGCCGCTGGCAGCTGCAGGTCTGACCGACAGCAAGCGGCTCACGGCCAAGCGGCGTGCTGCGCTGGTTCCCCAGATCCTGCAATGGGCCAATGCGACGGCCTTGGGGCAGGCCTCAGCCGCTGAGATCGATCGCCTGGGCATCCGCGCGGCCACCGAGCTGGCCATGCTGCGGGCGCTGCAACGCCGCAACATGCAGCCCCAGTTGCTGATTGTTGACGGCACGTTGCCGCTGCGCCTGTGGCCTGGTCGGCAGTGCACCCTGGTGGCTGGCGATCTGCATTGCCTGGCGATCGCTGCCGCCAGCGTGCTGGCCAAGCAGGCGCGTGATGCCCTGATTACGCGTTTGGCTGTGCGCTACCCCGGCTATGGACTGGAGCGCCATGCCGGCTATGGCACGGCGCAGCACTGCAGTGCGATTACCAACCTGGGCCCCAGCCCCCTGCATCGGCTCAGTTTTCTGGGGAAACGTTTAGAGCAGGCTCGGCTCCAGGTGCCTCCTGCTGCAACCACTGCTCAAAATCATTGATCAGCTGGGCACCCACGCGGGCTTTGATGCCCAGCAGGATGCCAGCCAGCAGTGAATGGCCTGTGGCTTCGAGCACGGCCGGCGGAATCAGGCGCAGCAGCGGCGGCTGGGAGACCTCAACCGAGAGGGTCGCTTCACCTTCGAGCCCTGAGGTTGTGGCCCGGAGCCAGGAGCTCAGGGTCAGTGCAAAGTCATCGACGACCCCCAGCCCTTCTAGGCGGCAATCGCTGGCCTGCAGCTCCAAGCGCCCCTGCTCGATTTTGGTCTGCAGATCAACCACCGGTTGAATGCGCAGCTGAAACACCTGCAGCTGGCTGACCGTGTAGCGGTAATGGCCGGCTCCGATCGGCTCGAGCTGACTGGGATCGAGCAGGGCGCTGACGACACGCTCTTCCTGCTGCAGATAGGCCCCAAGATGCTCGGCGTTGCGCCTGACCGTCAGATTCAGTTGCTGGCTAGCGCGAAAGGCCAAGGGCATGGCCAGCTGGCCGAGGCGGCATGATCCTATCGATGGCCCCTGCATTTACCGGCCGCTTGCTCCCATGCGCGTTGCTTTTCTTGGACCCAGCGGCACCTACGGTGAACAGGCAGCCCAGCGCCTGAGCGCGCTCGAAGGCTGGAGTGAGCCAGCCTTGATGCCCCAGCAGAGCATTCGTGCTGTGGTGGCTGCCCTGGCTGGCGGGCATTGCGATGCGGCTGTGGTGCCTGTCGAAAACTCTGTCGAAGGCGGTGTCACCGCGGCTCTCGATGCCCTCTGGGAGCATGCCGACCTCAGCGTGAGCCGGGCTTTGGTGCTGCCGATTCGCCATGCCCTGCTCGGGAGTGGGCCCATGGAGGGCATCAGCGAAGTGCTGTCCCATCCCCAGGCGCTGGCGCAGTGTGCTCAGTGGCTTGAGGCCCAGGTGCCCAAGGCCCTGCAATTGCCCACCAACTCGACCGCCGAGGCGGCCCGCTTGGTTCGCGGCAGCCGCTTTCGCGCCGCGGTGGCCTCGCTTGAGGCGGCCCGCGAGCATGGCCTTGAGGTGTTGGCGCACCCGATCAACGATGTAGCCGGCAATTGCACCCGTTTTCTGCTGCTGCGGCGCGCACCGCGCGCAGCCCAAGGTGATTTGGCCAGCTTGGCGTTCTCGCTGCATGCCAACCGGCCCGGCGCCTTGCTCGAGGCGCTGGCCTGCTTCGAGCGCCGCAAGCTCAACATGAGCCACATCGAATCCCGCCCCTCGAAACGGGAGATGGGGGAATACATCTTTTTTGTCGATCTCGAGCTCGCTGCCCCGGGTGCTGATGCCCAGGCCCTTGCGGCGGTGCTCGACGATCTGGCTCCGTTGTGCGAGCACCTGGCCCTCTTTGGCGCCTATCCCTTGCACCAAGAGGCCTGATGCAGCACGGCGCAGCCCAGGCGCGCTCACGAGCTCAGCAGCTCAGAGAGGCCTAAAC
Organism: Prochlorococcaceae cyanobacterium; assembly: GCA_049421025.1. GTDB lineage: Bacteria > Cyanobacteriota > Cyanobacteriia > PCC-6307 > Cyanobiaceae > RGUW01. The sequence goes on from JBMSMG010000044.1 coordinate 12,260, forward strand.
CGGTTTCTGGCCGCGAAACACCCCAAAGCGCATCAAGCCAGTGGCAAAAGCCCAGTGCATCAGCAGGATGGTCGGGATCTCGCGCAACCCCAGCAGCAGGCCCCTGGGCCCCAGCCCCAGCACAGCAGCGGGCCGCCGTGCCCCCTCGATGATCGAATCGAGCCAGGCGGGCAACGTGGCGCGGCTCCAGTCGCCTGTTTCGATGGCGATGCCTGCTGCATAGGGGCTGAGCTGGAGGTTGGCCTGAAGGCTTTCGATGGACGCAAATTCGGGGTGGGCCCAGTTGTCGAGCAGCTGGCGCATCACCCAGCGCTCGAGCCTGTTCATCGGGGCCACAGACGCGTCGCGCCGGTTCCAGTCGGCCACACTGAGCCGCCCGCCAGGTTTGAGCACGCGCAGCAGTTCATCGGCGTAGCGCTGTTTGTCGGCCATGTGGGGGCAGGCTTCGACGCTCCAGACCGCATCGAAGCTCTGATCGGCCAGCTGCAGATCCAGTGCATCCATCACCGCAAAGCGGCAGCGGGGTGCCAACTCAGGCGGGGTCAACGCCTGAGCCCGGGCGATCTGGGCCGGGCTGATGCTGATTCCAAGGACGTCGAGGCCGTAGTGGGCGGCCAGAATCCGCGCGCTACCGCCGATTCCGCAGCCCACATCAAGCAGCGTCGAGCCTGGGGGCAGCTCGGCCAGGGCGCTCCAGCGCACCAACTCGTGAACGAAATCGTGTTTGGCCGCTCTGAAATCACGCTGGCGCGGCGGATCTCCGTAATACCCCAGGTGGATGTGCTCGCCCCAGAGACGCTCGAGCAGCGCATCATTGGTCCAGTTGTCGTAGGCCTGGGCAACGCTGCTGCTGTCGATGAAGGCCCGGCTCATGGGGTGATGCGGCTCAGGTGGGGGTGAAGGTGTCTTTCAGAACGGTTCGTGCGGCCAGCTGCCGCCTGGTGTGATCGAGCAGTTCAAACTCCTGCCTGAGGCGCTCTTCGGTATTGGTGATCTCGAGCAGGGCCTGCTGCTGTTCGGCTACAGGTCCGCCGAGATGGGATCCAATCCAGAAGGAGAGCTCCCGCGGCAGATCTGGCAGGTCTTGCGGTAGGGAGGCTGGTTTGCCGATGAGTTTGCCGGTGAGTTCGACCACATCGCGTAGGGCCTGTTTAACCTCACTGGCCAAGGTTTCGAGCTGATCGGGGCTCGCCGCGGTCTCATCTTCGATCCAGCTCACCATGGCCAGACGAAAGGGGGTTTCGCGCAGCACTTCGAGCACGCGGAAGCGTTGCTGGCCCATGGTGACCACATTGCTGCGGTCGTCGTCCTGGGTCTGGCAGTGCAAGATCTCGGCGCAGCAGCCGACACTGGCCATGGAGCGCGATTCGGGATCCCAGCGGATCACCCCAAAGCGCTTGTCCTCCGCCAAAGCCGTGCGCAGCATCATGCGGTAGCGCGGCTCAAAAATGTGCAGGGGTAGTACCTCCTGCGGAAACAGCACCAGATCCGGCAGCGGGAAGAGCGGTAATTCCCTGACAGCCAGATCAGCCATGGCGGTGCCGTTTACTGGGCAGATCCTAGGAACGTCAGGGCCGTTGCCGTTCGCTGCGGCAGCGGCCCTGGCGTCGGGCCTTGGCCTATCAGAGCTTGACTTCGATATCGACGCCGCTGGGCAGATCCAGCTTCATCAGCGCATCGATGGTCTTCGAGCTGGGGCTGAAGATGTCGATGATGCGGCGGTGGGTGCGGGTTTCGAAGTGCTCACGCGAATCCTTGTCCACGTGGGGCGAGCGCAGCACGCAGTAGATCTTGCGCTTGGTGGGCA